>NZ_JAAFYZ010000026.1 GCF_018274385.1 Catenulispora pinistramenti
CCTCACCCCAGTCACCTCACCCCACCCACCAGCCAAAACACCCCCCACCGATATCGATTTTCGACACACGCCATCGGGCGTGTACTATCGACAACGTCGCAAGCGCGCGTAGCTCAACGGATAGAGCATCTGACTACGGATCAGAAGGTTAGGGGTTCGAATCCCTTCGTGCGCACTCATGTTAGGCACATGAACCGCAGGTCAAAGCCCCTCCACCATCGCAAGTGGAGGGGCTTTTGCGTGCCCTCTCCCGATTCGCCGGGAGAAAAATGGGAGAAACGGATTGGATCCTGGTCCGCGTGGGTGGTGCCGACTATTTCATCCACGCAGGTCCGGCGGCACGCTCGTACTCGTGCAGGATGCCGCCGAGTCGGTCGCCTCTTCGCACGTTCAGGTCGATAATGTCGGCGCTGCCGGTGATCGGTTCGGGCGCGGGTCGCAGTGGTGCGCTCTGGTCCAGCGCGCGGTGTGGCCGGTGAAGGTTGTCGTGGGTCTCGAATTCGCGCAGCGCGTACAGCAAGTGGGCCTGGTTCCAGATCAGCGTCCGGTCCAGCAGCTCACGCCGACAGGTGCCCAGCCAACGTTCCGTGCCCAGGATCCGGATCCGACGGCGGCAAACTGCCGCTGCTAGATCCGAACCGGATGGCGCAACGTCAAAATCTCCGCATCTTCCTCCCGACCGCTCATCGGAAGCAGACGCAACACAGCAAACGTATTCGACACCGCCATATACGCGAACCGGAACAGCGCAACCAGCCATCATCGCCGGCCTACGCCGACGACGCGCTGGAAACCGCCCAACCACGCCACTGTGAGGTGACTGACCAAACCCTCCCCCACCTGCACGGACGATGTTCTCGGCACCTACAGGCCTGAAGTGCGTCATCGATCATCTCGCCGAATATCGATTATCCTCGCCCATCATAGGTACACTGCCCTCATGGGCCAGGTGAACACCAGGCGTGGCTCGACCCGCTCGCTGGAGGTCTACGAGGAGATCCGCTCGGACATCATGGCCACGCGGATCCCGCCGGGCGCCCGGCTCAAGGCCGGTCCGCTGTGCGAGCGGTTCGGCGTCAGCTTGTCCGTCGTGCGGGAGGCGCTGACGCGCCTGTCCGAGCAGCGCCTGGTCCGCTCCGAACCTCAGCTCGGTTTCTCCGTCCTGCCGCTGGACCGGGCCGGCCTCGAGGACCTGACCGGAGTCCGGGTCGAGATCGAGACCCTCGCCCTGCGGTGGGCCATCGGGCGCGCCGACCTGTCCTGGGAGACCTCGGTCGTGGCCGCCCTTCACCGGCTCGGCCGGACGCCGGTGAGCGAGCCCGGCGACCAGAACGGGATCTCCGAGGCCTGGTCGGATGCCCACTGCGCGTTCCACACCGCACTCGCGTCCGGCTGCGGAAGCCCCCTGCTGATGGAACTGCGCCGCGGGCCCTACGACTCCGCCGAGATCTACCGGCGGTGGGCCCGGCCGGGGGCGGTGCGGGAAGAACGCGACGTGCACAAGGAGCACACCGACATCGCGGACGCGGCGATCGCCCGCGATGCCGGGCTCGCGACCAGCCTGCTGGAAGCCCACATCCGGCAGACCACGAAGACCTTGCTGACGAGCGATTTGATGAACTCCACACCGGACTAGCCGGCGAGCGTCGCGGGCGCACGGAGCAAGGCATGTGCCGGCGTGCATGGTGGATGGCAGCCTGTGCCTGCCAGCGGGAGATCGGGAGGAGAGCGGAAATGCTCGATCACGACAGCGCCGTCGCCCCATGGGAGACACCGGAAAGCTACTACGACGGGCCATTGCGCGCCTACGAGCGCTATCGCACCAAGGACCCCGTCCAGGCATCGAGCCTGTCGGCAGCCCTACTGTCCGCGAGTCGGCTGGTCGTGCGCGACCACGACCACCGGTTCGAGGCCACCTGCCGCGCCGTCCAGGCCCGTTCCGCCTCACTGGTGTACCTCACCTACGGCACCGACGTCATCGTGGACCGGGTCCGTCCCGCCCACCACGACTATCTGGCGATCCTGCTCCCCCTGCACGGCGGGCTCCACCTCCGCCACCAAGGCCGCGAATTCGACGTCCGGGCCGGCGAAACGGCAGGCGTCACCTGCTCGCGCGACACCATGCACGCGGAGTTCGGCGCTCAGGCGTCGGTCCTCACGCTGCGCGTCGACGTGCACGCGACTGAGCTCGCGCTCGGGAACCTGCTCCTGGAACCGCCGCCCACAGACCTCCGCATCCAGGCGGGCCCGGTCACCGGCCCGGCTCGCAGGTCGCTGACGGGGACAGCCGAACTGCTGGCGGCCAGCTATGACGGGAAGGATCCGGGGTCCCCGCTCCCGCCCGTGGTCATGCGCCGCATAGAGGAGCAGATCCTTTTCACCGTGCTGCTCTCCGTCAACCACAACTACCGGGCTGCGCTGCTAGGAGAGGCGGCACGGCCGAATCGGCGCACCGTCCGCGAGGCGATCGACCTGGTCTGGGCCGAAGAGGAAGCCACCTGGACGATCCCCGAGCTCGCCGGTGCGGTGGGCGTTTCGGTCCGGGCGCTCGAGTTGGGCTTTCGAAAGGAACTGGGCAAGACCCCGCGGGAGTTCGTCCGGGAGCAGCGGCTGTTGCGCGCCCACGAGGAGTTGCTGCACGCCCATTCCGGCGACGGAACCACCGTCACCGGGGTCGCGGGCCGCTGGGGGTTCTGGCACGCCGGCCGGTTCGCGACACGGTACGTCGAGCGGTTCGGTGTCCGTCCCGCCATGACCCTGCGATCCGGGGCCTCCACCGCGGTTCGCTGACGGCACCTCGCCTTCGGCCGGTCGCCGCGGTTCGCCAACTGGCACTCTTGCCTTCGGCCAGCGACTCGGCCGGACATGAAGCGGCTCGTAACGTCTTTTCCCAGGCACGGGCACACGCGGCGTGGAAGGGACGAGACATGGCTGTCGAAAGCCTCGAGGACAAGATCAACCAGGCCGGCGGGGCGCTCCGGATGCTGCGCAGCGCGCACGCCGGCGCCCACCCGTTCCCCATCCCACCGCAGTTCACGACGTGGCAGGACGAGCAGAAGTCCTGGCACGAGACCGCTGTGGTGTTCGAGATGCGCCACATGACCGACGTCTACTTCGAAGGCCCCGACGTGCGCCGGCTGCTCAGCGACGTGGCAGTCAACAGCTTCGCCGCCTTCGGCCCGATGAAGGCCAAGCAGCTCGTCGTGGCCAACGACGCAGGCCAGTACGTCGGCGACGCGATCCTGTTCGGGCTCGGCGAGGAGAAGGTCACCCTCGTGGGCGGCCCCGCCGCCGCGAACTGGGTCTGCTTCCAGGCCGAGCGGGGCGGCTACGACGTCGCGATCACCCGTGACGAAAACGCTCTGGTCACCAAGGGGGAACGCCTCGTCTTCCGCTACCAGGTACAGGGCCCGCGCGCCCTCGACATCGTCACGGCCGCACACGGTGCTCCGCTTCCACGGATCAAGTTCTTCAACATCGGCGCCTTCGACATCGCCGGAACCCCGGTCCACGCGCTCAACCACACCATGGTCGGCATCCCCGGGCAGGAGACGACCGGGCTGGAGATCTTCGGGCCCGTGGAGTCCGGGCCTCGGGTCCTGGAAGCGCTGCTGGCGGCCGGGGAGCAGTACGGGCTGCGGCAAGGCGGGGCGATCGCGTACTCCACCACGGCGCTGGAGTCAGGATGGCTCGGCCTCGTGGTGCCCGGCATCTACGCCGGCGGCGCCACCAAGGCATACCGCGAGTGGCTGCCCGCGAAGGGATTCGAGGCCGGCGTCTCCCTCGGCGGAAGCTTCGCCTCCGACGACATCGACGACTACGTTCCCACGCCCTACGACCTGGGCTACGCGAACATCGTCAAGTTCGACCACGACTTCATCGGCGCGGACGCGCTGCGCCGGATCAAGGCCGAACCCCATCGTCGCAAGGTCTGGCTGCGGTGGAACCGCGAAGACGTCACCCGGCTCCTCGGGGACACCTTGTACGCGCCCGAACAAGCGCGGCCCAGGTACCTGGAAATCCCGTACGCCGTCTACGCCACCTACCAATACGACGCGATCATGTACGCCGGCCGGGTGGTCGGCATCTCCAACCGCACCGGCTACACCGTCAACGTCGGCGCCTGGTCCTCCCTGTGCATGATCGACGAGGAACTGGCCGTCGACGGCACCGAGGTGACCGTGGTCTGGGGCGACCCCCAGGGCGCCCGCCTGCGTCCCGCCGTCGAATCGCCCCATGCCCTCAGGGAGATCCGGGCCGTCGTGAGCACCCGGCCACTCGTCTAGTCGCTGCCCAGCCGCTGGGCGCTCGCCCGACGATCCGTGAAGGACCACGACCATGTCCCTGACATCATCACAGAACCCGCTCACCGCCGACCGCCTCCTGGCGGACGCGACCATCGAGGTCATCCCGCTCAAAGGCGCCGGGGACCAGATCCAGGCCACGCCCGCCGACGCCACGGTGGCCATCACCTGCTCGCCGAAGTTCGGCTTGGACCGCACTGTCCAGTTCTGTGCCGTCGCCGCCGGCTCCGGCCGACGGGTGGTGCCGCACCTCGCCGCCCGCATGGTGCCCAGCCGCCGCGCGCTCACCGATTTCGTCAGCCAGATCCAGGACATCGGCATCACCGACTTGTACGTGATCGGCGGCGATGGCGAGCGGCCAGCCGGCCCTTATAGCGAGGCCGGCCAGGTCCTGCAGGACCTGCACGAGCACGGCCACACGCTGACGAGGCTGGGCGTCGGCTGCTACCCCGAGGGGCATCCGCTCATCGACGACGACCGGCTGTGGGCGGCCCTGGAACGCAAGCAACAGCTGGCCACCTACATGGTCAGCCAAATGTGCTTCGACGCCGTGGTCGTCCGTGACTGGCTCGCCCAAGCCCGACAGCGCGGCATCTCGCTCCCGCTGCGGGCAGGCGTCGCCGGGCCGGTGAAGATCGCCAAGCTGGCCGAGCTGTCGCTCAGGATCGGGGTCGGCCAGTCACTCCGCTACCTGCGCAAGCAGCACGGCATGGTCGGCAACGTCCTGCGCGGCCGCGCGTACGACCCGAGCCCGTTCGTCTCCGCGATCGCCGGGACGGCCGGAATCGAAGGGCTCCACGTCTTCAGCTTCAACCAGGTTCCCGAGTACGTCGCCTGGCGGGACGCCCGCCGAGACAGTGGCGACGGCCGCGCCGCGGTAGGTGCCACGCAGGTGCCGCAGTAGGTAAGGAGACCAGCTCTTGAGCGACGTCATCATCACCCTGTCGTGCCCGGACCAGCCCGGGATCGTCCGCGCCGTCTCCGGATTCGTGGCCGATCAGGGCTGCACCATCACCGAGAGCCATCAGTTCATCGACGGTGAGTCTTCGCGCCTGTACATGCGCCTGGCGTTCCAGGCCGTCCACGGCGCCACTCCCGGTATCGACCCGCTGAGCAGCGACTTCGCCGAGGTGGCGCAAGAGTTCCTGATGACCTGGAAGATCACCGACGCCACCCGGCGCGCCCGCCTGATCATCATGGTGAGCAAGTTCGGCCACTGTCTCAACGACCTGCTCTACCGGGTCAAGGTCGGCCAGCTCAACGCCGAGATCGCAGCCGTGGTGTCCAATCATCGCGACCTTGAGCAGCTGGCGACGGCCGCGGGCGTGCCGTTCGTGCACGTGCCGGTCACCGCGGCCACCAAGCCCGAAGCCGAGGCGGAACTGCTCCGGCTCGTGGACGCCCTCGATGTCGACCTGGTCGTCCTGGCCCGCTACATGCAGATCCTCTCGGCCGGCCTGTGCGCCAAGCTCGAGGGACGGGCCATCAACATCCACCACTCGATGCTGCCCAGCTTCAAGGGCGCCAAGCCGTACCGGCAGGCCTATCAGCGGGGAGTGAAGCTGGTGGGCGCCACCGCCCACTACGTCACCTCCGACCTCGACGAGGGGCCCATCATCGAGCAGGAGGTACAACGCGTCGACCACGCTATGGACGCCGCCGGTGTGACCGCGCTGGGCCGCGACACCGAATCGCTGGCCCTGGCCCGCGCCGTCCAGTGGCACCTGGAGAACCGGGTCATGCTCGACGGGCGCCGGACGGTCGTTTTCCGATGAGGCCGGGGCCGGCTGTGAATCCGCGGCTGACCGCGTCGGGCGGCGTGTCCCAGACCAGCTCGCAGAACTCGGTCACGACGCGCCACCGGTGCCCGTCCACGGGCGCGGCCGCCGATGCTGCCCCACCCGGGCCTTCGGCACAGCCACCGGCTCAGCGCCGGCGACGATCCGGTTCGACACCGCGCCGATCCCCTCGGCGACCAGCGTCACGACGTCACCCGGCCGCAACGGCGCGGGGATCTGCCTGCCGGTGTGGGCCCAGTGTTCGAGCAGACAGCCGGCGCCGCAGGTCCCTGAGGCGAGGACATCGCCGGGCAGCAGCTGGACGCCGCGCGAGGCGAACGCGACCAGTTCCTCGAACGACCACGCCATGTTGGCCGACGTGTCCCCGCCGCCCGGCAGCGGGACGCCGTTGAGCTCCGCGTGCATCTCCAGTGCCAGCCGGCCGTCGCGACGGTACGGCGCCAGCTCGTCGGCGGTGACGATCCACGGCCCGAGGGTGTTGGCGAAGTCCTTGCCCTTCACCGGCCCCAGGCCGACCGGCATCACCGGCGCCATCAGGTCGCGTGCCGACCAGTCGTTGAACAGCGTGTATCCGGCGATGTGCCCGGCCGCTTGCTCGGGACTCAGGTCCCGGCCGGGCTTGCCGATGACGGCGGCGAGTTCGAGTTCGAAGTCCAGCATCCGGCACCCCGGCGGCACCGCGACCGGTTCGTCCGGGCCGACCACCGCGTTGGTGTTGGAGAAGTAAAACAGCGGCTGGTCGTACCAGGCAGGGCTCGGCGCTTGCGCGCCGAGGAGCTTCAGGCTGCCTTCGAGGTGTTCTTCGAAGGTGAGGAAGTCCCGCAGCGTCCCGGGTTGTACCGGCGCGAGCAGCCGCACCTGAGACAGCGGGCGCGGCTCGCCCTCGCGGGCCTGTTCGACGAGCTCCGCGCGCCGCGCCGGCGCGGCGGCCAGCACCTCGAACTGAGAGGTACCCGCGACCAGCGGCTGAATCCGGCCACCCGTGACGACTCCCAGTCTGACCCCATCGGCGATCTCGATTCGCGCCAGCTTCATGCGCTCTTCCCCTTCGCTGTACTCGACGTCGATCCAGTACCGGAATTCGGAGGCGGCGATGCCGCCGAGCTGCTCCAGCCGGTGTGCGCGCACCGCGTCCAGTCCGACAGGCCCGCCGCCGGCCGGCGTGCTAGAGCAAGTGCGCTCCGGCGTCCACGACGAGGTTCTCGCCGGTGACGCCTGGACAGGTCAGCAGGAACAGCACCGCCGCGACTATGTCGCCGGGAGCGGGCAGCCGTTTGGCCGGCGTCCGCTGGCGCTGCGTTTCGAAGAACTCGGCCATGACCGGGTCGGCGTTGTCGATCGCCTCCGTCCCCGCGACCGAGCCGGGCGTGATGGCGTTCACCCGCACCGGAGCGAGCTCGACCGCGAGCGAGTTGACCAGGCCGATGACTGCGGAGTTGGCCATCGACATCGTCGTGGACCCCGGTGAGGGCCGCCACATGGACAGGCCGCTGAACAGCACGACGGAGCCGTCCGGGTCGAGCTTGGGCAGTGCGTGCGCGACGGCGTTCGCGTAGCCGACCGTCTTGATGAGCATCATGCGTGCGGCGGCATCCGCACGGAAGTCGGCCACGGTGTTCTTGTCGCGTTCGATCGCGGTGATCACCAGATGGTCGACCACGTCGATGCCGGTGAACAAGCGGCGAAGGGCGGCGTCGTCCGACAGGTCGCAGGCCAGCCCGCGAGCCCGCGGGCCGAGTTCGGCGGCGCGGGCCTCGGCGGCGTGCGCGTCCCGCCCGGTGACCGTCACTCGCGCGCCTTGTCCTGCCGCGGCGCGGGCCAGTTCGAACCCCAGGCCGCGCGCTCCGCCGATGACGAGGAGGTGTGCGTCTTTCCTGAGCATCGCGTTCATCTTCATGCCAGTCCTCTCCTTCTATGACGCCGGCACAGCGGACGGCTGCAACGTGGTCTCAAGCGCGGCGACCAGGACGTCCAGTTCGGCTGAGTCGCCGACGGCCCCGAAGAGGTAGCGATCGGGCCTGATGATCACGGCCGCTGCTCCCAGACTCCTCACCCAGTCGCGTACTTCCCCGGAGAACTCCTGGAGGACCTGCGCGTCGAGCGACTCCAGCATCGCCTTCGTCCGGTCGGAGGTGCCGGACAGAACCACGGGATCCCCCACCACGGCGAAGCGGTAACCCACGACGTCGTCGAGGAGTCGGCCGCTCGCGGTTCTCGGCTGGGCGCTCAGCGTCCCGGCGAGTTCGTTCGTGTCGTCCCGGACGCCGGGGCCCAGACGCGGGCGCAACGCCTCCGCCCGCACCACGGGTGGCTCGTCCGCCGACGCCACCAGCGCCTCGATCTTGTTCGCCCACTCCGCGGCCAGCGTCGTGTACGCGCCCACATGCGGTCTGCGCTCGGTCTCGTAGGTGTCCAACAGCTCGATCGGCGAGTCGCCCCGAATCACGCGGCCGAGCTTCCAGGCCAGATTGGTGGCGTCCCGGATGCCGGAACACATCCCCTGGCCCAGGTGGGGCGGCATGGTGTGGGCGGAGTCCCCGGCCAGGAGGAGCCGGCCGGCGCGCCACGGGGTGGCCGTGAGCGACCGCCACTCGTAGACGTCGCAGCGCAGCATCCGGTACTCGTCCGGGCTGAACCACGGCGACAGTACTTCGTAGGCCTTCTCGGTGCGCTCGAAGGCCGCCGAATCGTCGTCAGGGCGAAGCATCAGCTCGAACCGCAGCCGCGGCGCGGCGATCGGCGCGAACGTCAACGGGTTGCGGATCGCGCCCTGGATGAAGGCATCGCGGCCGGCGAGCTCGTCCTTGGCGACGAAGGGAATGATGTCGATGATCAGCGAGCGGTGGGTGGCGTTGTGATCGATCTGCGTACTGCCCATGAGCTCGCGCACGCTGGAGTTGGCGCCGTCACACCCCACCACGAACGACGCCCTGATCTGGCGGTCCTGGGCGGTGGCGATCTCGCGGACGTTCACCAGCACGCTGTCGCCCGCGTCCTTCAGCGTCGTGACCTCCCAGCCGAAGTACGTGCCGGCGTTGGCGTAGTTGTGGGCGTAGCCGCGCAACACGGCCTCGAAGTCGGGCTGGTGGAACATGTAGTCCGACTGCCACCCCTGCTCGGTGCGGCCCCGGTGCCAGTCGAATTCCATCACCGTGCGCCACTGGGAGTCGTAGTGGCGGTACATGCCCACCAGCGAGAAATCCTTCTCGAGGTGCTGAAGGCCGAGTGTCTGGAACGCCCTCATCGTCTCGTCGTCGACGTGTGTCGCGCGCGGACGGGCCATCGGCATGCGGCCGCGGTCGATGACGGCGACTCGCAGACCTTCCAGCTCAAGGAGGCGCCCGAGCGCCAGACCTGTTGTCCCGCAACCGATCACGGCTACATCGACATCGACATCGCCGTTGACCCTGCTGTCCATATCAAGCTCCTCAATCAAGGCTGATCGTGTCGGCGAACAGGCTGAAGGAGAGTCGGATGGTTCCTTCGTTCAGCTGCCACCCGTGCACGGTGTTCGCGCGCAGGCCCGCGCGGTGGAAAGGTTCTGTATCGGAGATGGCCGTCGCGGCTTCCAGGGACGATGCCCTGATGATGGCGGTGCCGCTGCCGTCCCAGTCTTCGCCGGCGGCATTGGCGCCGGACAGGAACAAGACGCCGTTCTCCTCCTGCTCCTTGAGCCAGAGAATGTGTTCCCTGAGATGGGATGCCAGGTACTCCATCGGCGAGTCCACGGGATGCACCATGTCCATGCGCATCATGTACAGCTGCACCTGACGCAGTCTTCGCAGGTGGTCTTCCAGGCTGAACGAATCCGCTGCGGGATCCGGCAGGTTCTCGTCTCCGGCGGTCGTCATTTCCGATGCTCCTCAGGGGTTTGCGGCCGGTTCGTATATTTCGACATGGGATTTCAGAGTCTTGTTGGCGACGGCCTCCAGGACCGAGCCGCCGCCGGTCTCGGCCACGGTCACGAACAGCCGTCCGTCAGGGCCCAGACAGCACGCGACCGGTTGGCCCTCTCCTGTGCTGATCTGGCGCAGCGGACCGGATCGGGCGATGAGGACGACCGCATGGGCGGTGAGCGTGCAGACCCAGACGCCGTCCGCCGCGGCGCAGATCCCGTCGGGTCGCGCTTCGGGATGCACGACCGCGGCGAGGTCGGCGAACAGCCTCCGGTCGGTGAGCTGTCCGTCCGCGGCGATGGTGAATGCGGTCAGGCGCTGGGCCCAGGTTTCCGCGACGACGAGGGTGGCGCCGTCGTCGATGATGGCCAGCCCGTTCGGGAACTCGAGGTCTTCGGCCGCCACCGTCGCCCGTCCGTCGGGCGTGACATGGATCAGTCGGCCTGGCCGCGGCTGTTCACCGAGGTGGGCGGCGTACCCGACATCGTCCACGTAGAGAGCGCCGTGGTGATCACCGACCATGTCTCCCAACGGTCCCGCGGCGACCGCGGACAAGTCCGCATACGCCCCGAAGCCGGTTCCGTCCCAGAGCCCGACTCGCCTTTCGCGCATGATCGCGCCGACCAAGCGGCCGTCGGGAAGGAACCACAAGCCATTCGACTGCGCGGCCAGCGGCGTGAACGCCCAGGCGCCGCCGCTGTCGGTCCAGATCCCGCCCTTCTGCGGATCCGAGACCCACAGCGCTCCCTCACTCCATCGCGGGCCTTCGCCCAACGTCATCCCATCGCTGTGTGGCCTCATGGCGTCAGCCGGTCGCGCTGTGGGCGCCGGTCATGTGCGCGGCGAGGTCCTCCGGGTTGACGAAGGACGGTGGAGGCGGCGGCCCCCAGCTCAACAGGGCCTTGTCGTCCTCCCAGACCCCGGGCGACCACAGCGAGTCGTCGATGATGCAGTCGAGGTCGGAGTAGTACTCGGAGAATGTTCCGGCCGGATCCCGGAGATACCAGAAGAAGTTGGAGCCGATGAAGTGGCGTCCCAGCCCCCAGGCGTGGCGTTCGGGATGGTCCTGGAGCATCGCCATCGCGCCACGCCCGATCTCGTCGACGTCCTCGACCTGCCAGGAGGTGTGGTGCAGGTAGTTGACCGGCGCCCGCGTGACCAACACGTTGTGGTGGTCGGTCGAGCATCGCAGGAACGCCGCCGCGTCACGGACCTCGTCGGACACCTTCAGGCCGAAGCCGTCGGTGAAGAAGTGCCGGGAGGCGGCCTGGTCGGTGGACCCGATCACGACGTGGCCGAGCCTGCGGGGCCGCACCGCGCCTTCACGCAGGATCCCGGGCGCGCGGGCTTCCGGTCGCCTGACCAGTCCCGGCTGGTTGTAGCCTGCCTCCAGGGCCGGCCGCTGGATCAGCCGCCGGGTCACCTTGGCGGTGACCTGCACGCCGGTGACCGGCTCGACGGCCGTCACGACTTCGTCGGTCATCTGGGAGACAGCGAAGTCAAAGCGCCGCAGTCGGCCGGCGATCCGCCCGATGTCGTCGAAGTCGTCGACCCCTATCTCGATCCGCAGCAGCTGCCGGTGCGGCGCCGGCACCAGGCGGAGCTGCCGGCCGCCGTCGGTCGTCGACAGCCAGCCGTCGTCCTCGCCGGTCAGCCCGAAGTCCTCATAGTAGCCGCGGACAGCCTCGACCTCCGGTACGCCGACCGTCAGCGAGTTCAGGTTGTGAAGACCCATGTGCCGCCTCCTCATTCAGGGCTTTGAGATGGTCCGCGAGACGTGCGGCGGACCTTCGGCGAACGTGTTGCGAAGGCGGCCGACACCGGAGATCCAGGTCTCCAGGACATCCCCCGGTGCGAGATAGCGCTGCGGCGACCGGGCGTGGCCGACACCGGAAGGCGTGCCGGTGAACACGATGTCGCCTGGAGTCAGCGGAAGAATCGCCGACAGTCGTTCGATGAGCACGGCGACGGAGAAGATGAGCTGGCTCGTGCGGGCCCGCTGCACGACCTCGCCGTTGACACTGCAGCCGATCTCCAGGTCCTCGCGGTCGGCCAGCTCATCGGGCGTGACGATCTCCGGCCCGATCGGGGCGAACCCGGGAAAGGACTTGCCGATGCTGAACTGTGGCGGGGTGCCGACCAGCTGACGGGTCCGCTCGGACAGGTCCTGCCCGACCGTGACGCCCGCGACATGGTCCCAGGCCCGAACCGCCTGGACGGCGACGGCCCGCCGGCCGATGACGACGACCAACTCCGCCTCCCAGTCCACGGTCGCCGTCGGCAGCTTCACCTCGTCGCCGGGGCCGGCGAGGCAGGTCGGGAATTTGGTGAACACGGCCGGTTCCGGCGGTGGCGGCAGGCGGCTCTCGCCGACGTGGTCGGCGTAGTTCAACCCGATCGCGAACACCTGCGAGGGACGCGGCACCGGCGCTTTGAGCCGGCTCGGATCGAAGGGCTCGACCAGTGACCGGGCCTGCGCCGCCCGCAAGCGGTCGGCCCAGACCACGAACTCGTCCCAGCGGGCGAACACGGCCTGCGGATCCGCGGCGAACCGGCCATCGCTGGCCTTCTCCACGTCGATGACGCCGTCGGGGTACTTGAGCACAAGCCGGCCATCAAGATTTGCGATACGCATGCGGCGCACTTCCTCTTCTGTTCGACACGGTGCCGACGCTCAGCAGGCACACCGGACGGCGAACTCCCGCTCATTCCCGCCGCCCAGAACCTGCGTGTGGGCCGCCGCATTCGCCAGGACCGAACCGCGGATCGCGTTGTCGAGGCGGTAGACGTCCGCGACCAGGTCTTCCCAGTCCCGGCTGCCGTCCGCGTCCCACTGGAACGGCAGCCGCTTCAGCTCCCAGTCCGACTCGGCCTGCTCGGCAAATTCCAGCGCGGCCTTGACGATCTCCCGCTGCTGCGTCTTCGCCCGCGGCCGACCGGCCGGACACCCCAGCGGGAAGTCCAGGAACGAGGCACGAGGCGGCTTCAGATAGGTGGCCTGCTTGTACAAGGTGGTGATGCTGGTGGTCGGGATCCCCCGATTCTCGATCGCCCGGGCCAGAACCCCGAAGGCCACATGGCACTGCGGACAGAACGGCACCACCAGTACCAAGTCGACCCCCATGGCCTGGAACTCCTCGACCACCCGGGGAGCCACCTCGGTCGCCAGCTCGTCGAACTGGCTGATCGAGCCGACCATCGACACCGCGTTCGCCGCGTACCGCCCGATGACGCCGTCCCGCTCCAGATCGAGCATCGTGTCCCTCGGGTAGGCCACGTTGGGGTCGGCTAGCGCGAAGGCCCGGATCGGCGTCATGTGCCCGAACAGCACGTCGTCCAGGTCGCGCTCCCTGGGCAGCAGCCGGTAGGAAAGGTCGCTGTGCTGCCGGAGCCGCGGCTGGTCCGGAAAGTAGGCACCGCAGGACACCAGCAGCCCGACCGTGGCCTCCCGCAACGGGACCCGCATCGGCGTCAGCGCGGGCGGATCGAAGTCGGGCAGCGGTTCGGGCTCGATGCCCAGCACGTTCCTGAGCAGCTTGTCCGGATCGAACACCGGGAAACCGGGATCCACCGGCGCGGAAGTCGTCTGAATGAGGTCGGTCACGGTCATCACCTCAGAAGGAAGCGGCTGAGTACGTTCCGGGAGGGCAGGAGGTGCCCGGGAAACAGACGCTACGAGCCGCTTCGCGTCCCACCGAGTCACTGGCCGAAGACGGGGGTGCCAGTTAGCGAACCGCAGGCCCTGACCTGTGTCTCGCCCTGCCCTCGGGGGAGGACGAGTGGGCGGGACCGGCAGTCGCTCCGGGCTCAGGCGGCGGTTGGCCAGGGGCCGTACTCGCAGTGCTCAACGCGGCCGGCCGGCCCCGGAACACGGAACCGGCCATCGGGCTCTACAAGACCGAGCAACAACCGCCGCTGCGCGGTGGGATCGGCCACGATCACCTTCTCGCGTCGCTCGGCACCTTCCCCGCCCGGGAATGATCGAGCGGTGGCTGAAGGCCGGCGTGGTCGAACAGCACATCACCAGGCGCAGCCAGGCAGTCGTAGAAGTCTGTGCGGAGCCCGGACAACACGCCCAGGGCCTCGACGCGGGCGGCAGGAACCTCGAAAACGGTGACGGCGGTCTCCTTGTGGGCGTGTGTTCTTGGTCGAACACACAGCATCACCTGGAGACCGCTTCCTCATCAGGGCAGTGAGAAACCCCGACACGGGGCGATCATGCCGGGTTGACCGAAAAGCTTAAGTCTGGCGCCACTGCTGGTCATTGTTGCCGTTGCAGTCCCACTGGATCGCGGGCGTGCCTTCGGCGGGATTGTCGCCATCTATTCCGAGGCACTTTTGGTAGTTGGCGTTGTAGTTTTGAATATTGCCGCCATTCGGAAAATGAATCCATCTCCAATTCTGGTCGGGACCGTTCCAGCAGTCCCACTGGATTATGGCCGCGCCGTTCGCGGTGCTCTCGTTGAGGACTCCAAGGCACTTGTTGGAGTTCTGGTTGACGAACTCGCAACCACCACTGTTCGGTTGGCAGAACATCTGCCAGGCTTGGTCGGGTTGGCCGTCGCACGGCCACTGGACCGCCTCCGCGCCGTTGGCCTTGCTCTCGTTGAGGATTCCGAGGCACTCGTTCCAGCCGTTCCTGATCTCATACCCGTAAGGGTTACCGCCGAACGCGGCCAGGTGAGGACTGGACTTGGTCGTCGCGGAGGCTGGGGAGGTCGTCATAGTCCCAATGCCGAGGGCGAACAGCACGGCCGCGAGGGCGGCCACCAGTCGGTTTGTCTTCTTCAAGGAAAGCCTCTTCATGGTCGTTTCGAAGCGCCGTCAGGTTTGTTCTCGCGCTTAGCCAGGTCAGGGCTGTTACTCACCCACAGCGCTATACCGGAGCAGTGTGCTGATTGTTGGCATACGCGCGTGCGCAGTGACTGGCGTCGGCGCTGGCGAGCCTAGCCGGGCTCAACGGTGCTCCAGAGAGCCTGCGACTTACCGTTGAGCTTGACGAGCGAACCTGCCTGGTAGGTCAACGGTCCGTGCTGAAAGCGGCATTGAGACTGGTGTCGGCGTATTCGTTGCAGTGCAGAGCGAAGTACGGCTGAACGTGCAAAGTGAGGGCCGCATCGCACTGGTGCGCTGACTGCATGAGCTTCGGCTCGAAGACACCAGCATTCGAGCACGGCCAACGATCTCCCGGCATGAAATGACACGATGCGGCAGAGTCCGGGAACGGTCCGGGAGCAAGTGGGGGCCTTCTGCCTGCCCACTCCCGGTTCGCTGGGAGAAAAACGGGAGAAACGGATTGGATCCTGGTCCGGCTTCGCCCAAGGGCACCCTGTCCTGGTCGTCAATGCTGCCACTGGCCCTGGTCTGGGCTTTCATGCTGCGGGTTGGTACTCGTTGATGGGACCGGCCGGCGTTGTAGTCGTTGAGGGACTCGGTCAGAACCCGACGTAGGTGGCGTTTTCCAAGGATGCGGATCCGGTCGCAGCACTCACGACGGATGGAACCGATCGGACGCTCCGCATAGGCGTTCATGCGCGGCGCCTGCGGTGCGGTGAGCAAGATCTCGACGCCGATCGAGGCGAACGCCGCGTCGAAGGACTCGGCGAACTTCGCGTCCCGGTCGCGGATCAGCCGGTTGAAGCGGTGGCTGGCCTGCTCCAGATCGAAGGTCAGTTCTCGGGCGAGTTGCCTGGCCCGGGCACCGGCCGGATGATCGGTGACACCCCACAGACAGGCCCGGCGACTGCCGATCTCGATGACGACTGCCGCGTACAGCCGTTTCAACATGACGGTGTCGGCATGCAGGAAGTCGATCGCCAGGATCGTCTCGGCCCTGGGAGCGCAGGAACGTACGCCAGCTGTCATCGCGCCGGGACCGCGGCGGGATCGGACGTGCGGGCAGGATCTTACGGCTGGTGGAGGCGGCCACACGATGCCCAAGCCGGCGCAACTCGCCTTGGACGAGAGGTGATGCATGCTTTCTACGTGGGCTTTCTCAGAGGGCGAACCCTGATAACGGAGGAGTTCAGCTCACGACGTTGGTCGTCCAGTTCGCCGGGTCTGTCCCGAGCGAGGTGATCCGGTCCAGCAGTCCCTTCGCCCCGCCGATCGAGGCCAGGGGATCCGAGCCGTGCTGGTCGTCCTGGACGCAGATGTGCAGGCCGTCAGAGTCCTCGCAGGTGCCGCCCTTCGGCTCGGCGCTGACGATGTGCGGGTTCGTCGCGGTCACCGACTTGCCCCCCGAGGCCGTGATGCTGAAGGAGGGGCTGGGATCGCCGGGCTTGTGGTAAGCCAGCACCACGTTGAACCCGTCCACCCCGATCGCCGCCGGGTCGTCCAGTTCGGCCGTCTCAAGGGTGAAGCCCTTGGGCAGGCCCTCGATGTGGATCGGCAGCGGCACCGCGGTGCCGTCGGCGGCCGCCGAGTCGGCGACCTTCAGCAGCGTCGCCTCCTGGTCGCCGGCGATAGTGCCGCTGAGCCTGAGCCAGGACCCGGACGCGGTCTGCCAGTCCACAGACAGCGCGGCCGGAACGACGTACGGGTTCGTCACCAGATAAGCCCGCTGGCTTCCGGCCACGGTCACCGGCTTCCTCGTCGTGCCGGCCGGCTCATACGGTTCCGTCGCCGAGGAGGTCAGCACCAGCGCTGGCGCAGTGGTCGAGGTGTTCGAATACGACTGGCTTGTCTGCGCGGTGACGCCGTTGCCGTAGTCCCCGCTGTCGTGGGCCGTTGCCTGGAAGCCGGCCGGCAGCCAGCCGAACCGGGCTCCCTTGGTGAGCGGATCGGTGCCGGTGAAGCCGTGCCCGGCCGCCGCGCTCGCGGCCGCGGTGCCCGCCCCGGCCGGCGACGTGCCGCCGAGCCCGTTCACCACCAGCGCACAGGCCGCCACCACCGCGACGCCGCCGCCGATCGGCGCCAACCGTGAGGCCAGCACGCGGCGCCGGCCGTCCTCGCGGGCCCGGCCGAGGTCGAAGGTGCTCACGGGGGCATCGGCGTACTCGGCCGCCACGTGGTCTTCCAGCACGGTCTTCAAGTCATGGGTCATCGGGTTACCTCCATATCAGGGATCAGATTCGGATCGAGAAGGTTGCGCAGGTTGGCCAGGGCACGCACAGACTGACTCTTCACGGTGCCCGCCGAGCAGCCCATCGCCTCGGCGGTCTGCTCGACCGACAGGTCGCAGTAGAAGCGCAGCACCACGGTCACGCGCTGCCGCAGCGACAACTGGGCCAGCGCCGTCTTCACCACCAGCCCCAGCTCCAGGTCGACGGTCGCGGCCGGATCCGGCTCCGGATCGGCGGCGCTCCCGCCCCCGAATCGGTACAGCATCGTCCACTTCGCCCACCCGGACCGTTGTTCGGCCAGGAAGGTGTTGACCAATATCCGGCGAGCGTAGCCGTCGACATTGTCGAACCGGCGGGCCCGGTGCCACTGCGTGTAGAGCTTGGTGACCGCGCTCTGCATCAGGTCGTCAGCGCGGTGCCAGTCTCCACACAGCAGGAAGGCGACCCGCCGCAGCCAGCCTTGGCGCGCGCTGACATATTCGGTGAACTCGGCGTCGCGGTCGTGCTTCGCCATAGGCTTCCCCTCTTGGTCGGTGTCCGGACTCCCACCTAATGCATCCGGACCCCCATTGGGTTGTCGGTAGCTCAGCATCTCTCCGGGCAGTTTCGTCGGTCCTGACTGGACCAGTGAGTCGTCGGTGTATGAAATGCAGCGATGCCCAGCGGCCAGGGCCGCAGGCTGGCTTCATCACCGGCCCGGATCCAGGCTCGGAGTTCGTCCATGCCATGACCTGCTCGGACTGGCGCCGACCACAACTCGCCGCGTCGACGATCTCGACGAGTTGGCCGAGGCCACCAGTACCGTCGCACGGACCTATCGCGCACAGTCCGCCGCCGCCCAGGAGATCCGTCAGCTCGTCGGCGGCGCACGTGAGCTCGACCTACTCGCGGTGCGCGGGCTCGGGTTGCTCGGGCTCAAGGACTCCCTGCTACGTGCAGGAGTCTGAGCCCGCTCGGCGCCACTTGCGATACGGGTTCTCATCATCGATGCCGACAGCGGCGCCGCCGCACGCCGGGCCGCTGAAGTCGGCGAGAACGCCGCTGGGTTCGCGGTCAGCGTCCGCCTGGCTGAACACAAGCTCGCAGAGCTCGCGGCGATGCCTGGCCTCGTCCTCACCGCATACCGCTACTCGGCCCTGCCGACCTGACGCGTCATCGCCCTCGACGAAACCATGTTCGTGAGCACCTCTGATGAGGAGCGGGAAGGGCACGCCTCACCGATTTACCACGTAGACGTGGCGACCGGCGGTGTTCTGTATCGAGGTTTCCGACGCATGTTTAATTTGAGGATCTCTGCTTCCCGCGCGCGGGGATGGTCCCTTCCACGTGGGCATGGAGGTGGTGGTCGCGAAGCACTCCCCGCACATGCGCAGGGTCCCACACAGCTGGCGCTGCTTACGAGCCGACACGACGCCGATCACGCGCGGACGATCATTGAGGCTGTGCGTAAATCCAGAGTCTTTTGCCACCGCTGATCGCCAGCAGGGCATTGCCACGGCTCAGTACGGCATCGAGTGCCGGCCCGGGATGCTTGGCATCGCGGTGTGCGTCGAGTTTCGCCACCAAGTGGCGGTTCGCTACCTGCCACAGGTGCACCGTGCCTGAACCGGCGCTGGTGACAATTGTCTGGCGGTCAGGACTCAGCCGCGCTGAACATAGATCCTTGATCTGGGCAGTGAGCGGCTCGGGTCGACCTCCGGTACGTATCGCGGCGAGGTACTGGCGACCGCTGTGCCGACGGGCGAAGACCACCTCTCCGCCCGGACCGTAGGCGAAGCATGACAGGTCAGCATCCTCAAAGCGGACGTTCCGTAGCCGGTTGCCGGTGACTGGATCCCAGGTGAACAGGCTCTTCCCTCCGGTCGCGCCCAGTACGGTGCCATCCGGCGAGAAGGACACCGCCTGCACCTCACCTGAATGCTCGGTCAGGACCCTGACCAGGGCTCCGGTCTGGGTGTTCCACAGCGCCACCCTGCCATCCAACCCGCCGCTGGCCAGGAGTCTTCCGTCAGGACTGAATGCAAGCGCCGTGACAGCGAGAGCGTGGCCGTTCAGCTCGCGGTGCCTGGAGTTCGCCGGATTCCACAGCCGGACTGTCGCGTCCTCGCCTCCCGTGGCGAGGCGAGAACCGTCCCACTTGTACGCTACGCAGCGAACCTCACCTCGGTGTCCCGGCAGCGTTCGGACGAGAATTCCCTTCGCCGGATCCCACAATCGGACCATGCCGTCGGTGCCCGCTGCGGCAAGGAACCTGGCACTGGGCGAGAACGCCAGCGCGAGCACGCTTCCCTTGTACCCCTTGATCGTCCGGAGCAGCCGTGTCGGCATTGAGGCAGGTGCGATCACCGCCGGTGCATCGAATACCTTCTTCGGTCGCGCCGGCGGTTGTTGCGGGGCCGCGAGTATCGAGATGGCCTGCGCCGCGGAGGGGCGCTCAGCCGGGTCCTTCACCAGCAGCGCCATGATCAGCTCAGCCAACGTGCCAGGAGGCTCCGGCGGCGACGGTTCGTCGACAAGCACCGCGGACATCGAGGCGGCCGGATTGTCCCGCCGGAACGGTGAACGGCCGGTGACCATGTGGTAGAGCGTGACACCGAGCGAGAACAGGTCACTCGAAGGTTCTTCCTGCGTGCCGCGCATCCGCTCGGGAGCCATGTACTCAAGCGAGCCGATGAACTTTCCGGTGCTGGTCATCGCTGTGTCACCGGAGCGCCGGGCGATCCCGAAGTCTGTCAGTAGCACCCTGCCGTCCTCGGTCAGCAGGACATTTCCCGGCTTCACATCACGATGCACGATCCCGACCTTGTGCGCCGCATTCAGCGCGTCGAGCAGTGCCCGCGCCACTCGCGTGGTCGCCTCGGCAGATACCGAGCCGTGCTGAGCCAGCAGGTCCGCGACAGACATGCCGTGGATCAGCCGCATGACGATCCAGGGCCGAGCGTCCTCGATCAGCACGTCGTAGACCGCCACGACATTCGGATGGTCGCGCAACTGCGCCGCGTTCCGCGCCTCACGTTGCGCCCTTGCCAGCAGCTCATCGCGCTCAGCGGCCGGAATACCGGTATCCAGTTGGACTTCCTTGATCGCCACGTGCACGTCCAACGCCTTATCACGCGCCCGCCAAACGCGCCCCATACCGCCAGAACCCAGCATGCTCAGCAGTTGGTAACGCCCAGCGATGACCTGTCCCGCTTCGGACATGCGACCCGCCACCCCCTCCTGAATCAGGATATCGAGAAGGCGATCCGCAGCGGCCAGCGGGAAAGCGTGATCACTGCGTCCTCAACCGGTCCGATACCTGCCCTCGGGCAACGCTCGGGTTCTAGGGCGGCCTTACGCTACCGGGCCGACCACCCGGCATGACAAACCTAGCCAGATCGCAACCGCCGATCGGGCCTAATCGGTTGAGACACGCCTAATCGGTTGAGACACACTGACAAGCCGAAGCTCGCCGCAGCGATCGCAGGGTGCCCGCTTGTCTTCGACGGCCTGCCGCAGGCCGACGCGCTGGGCCTCGTCCATGGCGTCGTCGGGGACATCGGCGGGCCGCTGACGCAGCTCTGGGGCCCGCTCGGCGGTGTAGTCGCGGACGGCGGCGGCGTCCAGCCACAGGGCGAGCCGCGCCGGGACCGGCGGGGGATCCGGCAGGTCGACCCGAGTCAGGGTGAGCCAGGACCCGATGTCGGCGGCCGCGGTACTGCCGCCGGCGAAGGTGCGCAGCCCCGGGAAATCGCCGGGCAAATCGTCGAACCACAGGATCCGGCGCGCGGCGTCAAGGGTCCGCATAGGCCTGGTGCGCAGCTCGCTCGACTCGGCGAGGAACGCGAACAGGCGCTGGGCGTGCTTCGCTGTCGCGGCGTCTGAGTGTCCGTAGTCCACTGGTCAATTAAGCCAGGCGCGGGGCGCTGATGTCGCCGGGCCTCTCAATCGGACTGGCGTTCTAACACGCGATCACCTCACCCGCATCCCGTGGCGCTGTCCCAGGACCGGTCCTCGGACCGTTCTGCTCTACTGCGGCCATGGCAAAACTCGCGTGGGCATGGAAGCCCGCCACAGCGGCCCTCCTCGCCGCGGCCGCACTCAGCACCGTGGCCGGCTGCTCCAGCGGCTCGGAAGCCAGCGTCCCGGCTGGGGACACCAAGCCTGGCACCGCGCTGCCGTTCGGCACCATGGCCACGGTCCGTATCAGTCAGGACAAGGGTGCCGCCGCCGAGGGGATCACCGTCCTGGACGTCAGCAAAGCGAACATGTCGGACTTCCAGCAGCTGCAGCATCCGGAGGAGGTGGCCGGCAAGACCGCCTACTACGTGCACTATCGGATTACCAAGACCGATGCCACCGCCACCACCGGCATCCAAGCTCAGGACCTGATTCTGGGCAGTGATCCGGACCACCTGCTCGGCGGGATGAACGTGCTCAACTTCAATCCTTTCGACGACACGCCGAACTTCCCCTGCGAGCCTGCGCTGACCGAGCATCTGAACAACCAGCCGGCCGGGTCGACACTGGACGGCTGCGCGATCTTCCTGCAGGATGCCGGCGACACCTCGGCGGTTAAGGCAATGTGGGTAGGCCAGTCCGTGCAGAACTACGAGAAGAAGCCGATTGTCTGGCAATAGGCCGTGGACAACGTTGCTCCCAGTTTCCCTGTTGTTCGCCAGGCGCTTGTGCCAGCCACCTCGTGCCGCGATACGAGCATCTCCGTCTACTGCGAACCTGTGGGTCGACTAGGCTGTTCGGTGCGCCGACCTGGTGCGGTCCCGCGTCGGCGTTTACTACGTGCTGTGGCGGACATTAGCGGCCGGGCACAGCGCCATCCGAATGCGAGGAAGCATGAACATGTCCCCCCGCGAAGCCGACGAGTTCCGCGTGTGCGTTGTCGCCGGTTCTGTCGCCGGGCGCCGGGTCCGCGGCATGGGCCAGACTGCCCACGCGGCAGCCGGGGTCTGATGGCGGTCGGCGTGGAGGCGGATGCGGCGCGGGCCGCCGTGATAGTCGTCGGCGGCCATGAGGCCGGCGCCGGCGTGGCTGTGGATCCGTTGGCCGAGCACGGGCCGCTGCTGCGCGCGTCGTCGGCGCGGAGGGCGCTGGACGCGACCGTACGTCAGGCTCTTGACAGCACCGATCTACCGGTGTGTGTGGTGCCGATGACGCTGGGGCGCGATCCCCTGCTGGTCGCCGACACCGCTCGCACGCTCACGTCGCTGACCGGCGGCGCGGCGGCCGGCCGGGTGGTGCTGGCCGAGCCGTTCGGCAACGCGCCCCTGCTGGCCGGATGGCTCCGGGTGGCGGTGGCCGGCGCCGCGAGAGAGCACGGCGGGACGGACCTGGCGGTGCTGTTGACCGCGAACGCCGCCAACCGCTACGACGACGCCGAGCTGTTCCGGATCGCCCATCTGGTCAAGGTCCAAGAGGACGTTCCTTGGGTGGAAGTCGCTTTCCGCGGCGGCGATCCCGACCCCGCCGAGGGTGTCAAGCGCTGCGGGCAGCTGGGCGCACGCCGGGTCGCGGTGATCCCTGCGGGCTTCGGACCCGCGACCGACGGCCCGATGCCTGGAGTCATCGACGGCGAACCGTTGCTGGCGCCCTCGGCGATCTCCGGCGTGCTCGCGACGCGTATCGCCGGGGCGATGCTCAAGCTCAGCCAGGGCGACGACGGGATCGCCGCCGGATTGGATGCCGACCACGGTCACGGGCACGGCGGTAAACGCTGGCAGGGTCCGGACTCCAGCGCCGGCTGAGCGGCGTTCAGACAGCTCCCGCGCGAGCCTTTTTCGCCGGTTCGCCGGTCCGGCCGGTTCGGCAGTCCGGCCGGTTCGGCAGTCCGGCCGGTTCGGCAGTCCGGCCAGTCCGGCAGTCCGGCCAGTCCGGCCAGTCCGCCAGCCCGGCCAGTCCGCCAAGCCGCCCGCAGTCAGCGCCGGTCCCCGGTCGTCAGCGCCAGCGCCAGTCGCCGGATCGCCTGTCGTTGCCGAAGGCAAGGTTGCGGCCATCTGCGCAGTTTCCATTCCCCGGAGGGTGCGGCGTGCTGCCGGGGGATGCGGATTCGGCGGGTGGCGCGCTCGATGACGGCAACACGTACGCCTTCGTGTCGTCCAAGAGGTCAGCGGTGAAAAATTCGCATGCCATGATGCCTCCAGCACGATCTGGACGGCGTGAAGGACGCACCCGTGGAAGCAGTTACGCTCGATACCGCGCAGGGCCGTCGTCGCGTGCGCGCCGTGCGGCGTCAGGTCCTGTGACCCATGACATCGACCGGTGAGCGCACCCGTTCCTGCGGGCGCTGGGTGCGGCGCCGGGAGAACCGAGCGCCGTACACCCGTGATCGAACTCTTTGAGGAGGAGTGTTGACTGCTGAGGCCCTGCCGGCGGAGCTGCGGCGGGCGATCGTCCAGATCGCCCGGACCCCGCGGCTCCTGGTCGCCTGCGACTATGACGGCACGCTGGCCCCGATCACGCTGAACCCGGACGAAGCCAGGCCGCTGCCGGAGTCGGTGGGTGCGCTCAGGTCGCTCGCGGCCCTGCACGAGACGACCACGGTGGTCATCTCGGGCCGGGCGCTGCGCGACCTCGCCACGCTGTCCCGGCTGCCCGCCGAGGTGAACCTCGTCGGCAGCCACGGCTCCGAGTTCGACATCGGCTTCGTCCACGAGCTCGCCCCGGAGGCCCGGGCGCTGCACCGGCAGCTCGGCGCCGAGCTGGAGCGGCTGGTCATCGACGTGCCGGGGGTGAATCTGGAGGTCAAGCCGGCGAGCATCGCGGTGCACGTCCGCCAGGCCGACTACGAGGCCGGCCGCAAGGTGCTCGCCAGCGTGCACGCCGGGCCGGCCACCTGGCCGGGCGTCTCGACGACCGTCGGCAAGGAGGTCATCGAGCTCTCGGTGGTCGAGACCGACAAGGGCCACGCGCTGGACGTGCTGCGCCACCAGGTCGGCGCCACCGCGGCGATCTTCCTCGGCGACGACGTCACCGACGAGAAGGCGTTCGCCCGGCTGTCCGGTCCGGACGTCGGCGTGAAGGTGGGCCCCGGGGACACACTCGCGGCCTACCGCCTATCGGAGACAGCGGACGTCCCGGTGGTGCTCGCGTTCCTGCTGGAGGAGCGCCGGAACTGGCTCTACGGCCAGTCCTCCCACCCGATCGAGCGGCACTCCCTGCTGGCCAACGAGCGCTCGGTCGCCCTGGTGACACCGGACGCCAAGCTGACCTGGATGTGCCACCCCGGCGCGGACGCCCCCGCGGTGTTCGCCGACCTGCTCGGCGGGGCCGGCGCCGGCCACTTCGCCATCGGCCCCCGGCACAACGGCCTGCCGCTGGGCCAGCGCTACCTGCCCAGGACCATGACGGTGGAGACCCGTTGGTCGCGGCTGCTGGTCACGGACTACCTCGAGCTCGACACCCCGCCGCACCGCACGGACCTGGTCCGGGTGGTGGCCGGCGACACCGAGGCCTCGGTGACCTTCGCGCCGCGTCCGGAGTTCGGCGGTGTCCCGGTGCGCTTGGCGGTGGAGGCCGACGGCCTCCAGGTGCACGGGACCTCCGAGCCGTTCGTGCTGCGCGCGCCGGGCGTCCAGTGGACCATCACCTCCGACGGGCTGCACGAGACGGCGTCCGCGGTGATCCGGCCGTCGGCGGGGAACCCGATCGTGTTCGAGCTGCGCTGCGGGACGGCCGAACTGGACGAGCACGAGACGCCCGAGGCGGAACGACGGGCGCGCGCGGGCCGGTACTGGAGCGAGTGGGCGGCGACGCTGAAGCTGCCCGGCGTGCTGCCCGAGCTGGTGCTCCGGTCGGCGCTGACGCTGCGCGGGCTGGTCAACACCGACACCGGCGGCGTGCTGGCGGCGGCGACGACGTCGCTGCCGGAGGAAATCGGCGGGGTCCGCAACTGGGACTACCGCTACTGCTGGATCCGCGACGCGGCGATGACGGTGCGGGAGCTGGTGCACCTGGGCTCGGTCGAGGAGGCGGAGGGCTACCTCACCTGGCTGCACGGCGTGCTCGGCACGCTCGCCGGGCCGGAGTGGCTGCACCCGCTGTACACCTTGTCGGGCAGCGTGATCGGCGCCGAGGCCACGATCGAGTCGCTGCCCGGCTACGCCGGTTCGCGGCCGGTCCGGGTCGGCAACCTGGCCAACCACCAGGTCCAGCTGGATGTCTTCGGCCCGGTGGTGGAGCTGGTCAGCACGCTGGCCGAGGTGCGCGGCGAGCTGCGCGACGAGGACTGGCGGATGGTGCAGGCGATGGCCGAGGCGGTCTCGCAGCGCTGGGACGAGGCCGACCACGGGATCTGGGAGGAGCGGCACGTGCCGCGCCACCGGGTCTACTCGCGGGTGATGTGCTGGGTAACCATGGACCGGGGCGTCAAGCTCGGCGAGCGGTTCGGCCGCGAGATGCCGCCGCAGTGGTCGGTCCTGCGCGACACGATCCGCGCGGACGTCCTCGACCACGGCTGGAACGACGAGGTCCAGGCGTTCACCACCGCCTACGACGGCACGGACCTGGACGCGGCGTCGCTGTTCGTGGGCCTGTCCGGCCTGATCGACCCGGCCGACGAGCGCTTCCAGCAGACGGTGACGGCGATAGAGGCGGAGCTCCGCAGCGGGTCCACGGTGTACCGGTACCGGCGCGACGACGGCCTGCCCGGCGGCGAGGGCGGCTTCCACATCTGCGCGGCGTGGCTGATCGAGGCTTATCTGCTGGCCGGGCGGCGAGACGAGGCGGAGGAGTTGTTCGCGCAGATCGTCGACGCGACGGGCCCGACCGGCCTCCTGCCGGAGCAGTACGACCCGGTCGCCGAGCGCTCGCTGGGCAACTATCCGCAGGCCTACTCGCACATCGGGCTGATCCGGTGCGCGAATCTGCTGGCCGAGTATCAGGGAGCTGTCTGAGGTTGCCGGTACCGGCAAGCTGTCTGAGCTTGCCGGTGCCGGCACCGTGCCGAAATCGGCGAATGTTCACTCTGACCGGCTGATTCGGCGATCGGGTCAGCCGGCTCGGTGGTACTCGTGAAGGGCGGATCCGCCGGTCTTGTCGGCGGCGGATCCGCCCTTCGATCGCCGATGATCTCGGCGCTTACTCGAACGACTCCAGGTACCGGCCGTTCGGGCTCCCGACACCGGTCGCGTTGTCGTACCCCTTCGTCGCGTGCAGGTCGACGCCTTCGCCGAACAGCCGCAGCGACGGGTCCGCGGCGGTGCCGCGCACCACCGCCAGCGGCGAGTTCGTGCGCGGGTGGTCGGTCACGTCGGTGAACAGGCCGAAGGCCGCGCGCAGGTAGATCTCCGGGTTCGCGAAACCGATCGGCGCGCGCTGGGCCTGCTGCGCGTCGGCCTGGATGCCGACGAACGTCGGGGCCGCCAGGCTGGTGCCGCCGATGCGGGACTCGGCGTAGCCGGTGGAGCCGTCCGGCAGCTGCTGGGTGTAGCCCTGCAGGAAGCCGGTGCTCGGGTCGCCGTAGGCCGCGACGTCCGGGACCACGCGCTTGGGCGAGGTCGGTGTGCCGTTCAGCAGCGTGCTGGACAGTGAGGCCGGGACCGTCCAGCTCTGGTACCACGGCTGCGCGAACACGTCGCTGGTACCGCCGCCACCGCCGTAGAGGTACGACGCGGGCGTCCAGGCCGAACCGCCGGTCGCCAGCGACGAGGCCGAGGACTGCCACGAGGTCTGGAACTGCATCCGCTGGTCCGCACCGATCGCGATGCTGGTCCCGCCGACCGAGGTCACCCACGAGGAGGAGGTCGGGTACTCGGCCTGCGCCCGGGAGGATCCGGCGCCGGAGCCGCAGCTGCTGGCCGGGTTGTCATCGCTGCAGTCGCCGGCCGAGAAGTAGAAGCCGATGCCCTCCGCGGCGCCCTTCTGGAAGGTCTGCTCGTAGACGTTGATCAGCGACGGGTCCATGTCGACCGGGTTGCCCGACGGGTCCAGGAAGTGCATGAGCTCGCCCCACGAGTTGGACACCATGTCCGCCAGGTGGTGGTCGACGACCAGCTGCAGCGAGTCCAGCAGGCCGCCGTTGGCCGCGACACCCCCGCCGGCCGTGTCGAAGCAGGAGTTCGCGCCGATGTAGAGCACCTTCGCGTCCGGCGCCATGCCGTGCACCGACTCGACGTCCAGCGCCTCCTCGCCGGCCCAGCCGTCGGGGCCGCCGCACGCGGCGGTGTCGGTCCACTGGCCCGGCGTGACGATCTCCGAGTACTGCCCCGCCCGGAACGGCTTGTCGCCGTGCCGTGCCGCGTACTCGTCGGCGTCGGCCTTCATGCTCGGCAGGCCGTAGGCGTCCAGGACCGCGACGGTGACGCCCTTACCGGTCAGACCGCTGCTGGTGACGCCGTAGGCGCCGCGCACCTGGTTCGGCGTGTAGCCGCAGACCGCCCATGGCACGGACTGTCCGTTCAACGACGGCAGGTTCGTCGCGAGCTTCTGCCCCTGGTAGTCCGAGCAGGGCAGGGTACCCAAGTAGGGGACCCCGCCGGGGGACACCGAAACGGTCTTCTTGTCGCTCGCGTCGGTGCCGTCGGAGTTGTTCGGCTTGTCGGCCGTCCGGTCCTGCGACAGCCCGATGATGCCGATGATCGCGGACCGCACATCGGCCGGGACGCTGACGTCGCGCGAGGGGGCGCGCAGCGTGCCGTCGGACGTGGCGTACTCGTGGAACGAGGTGTTCAGGGCAGCCGCGACAGCCGCGGTGCTGCCCTGCACGGCTATGTAGTCCTCGGTCTGCCCGGTGACGGTCAGCCCGGCCCCGCTCAGCCACGTCTTGACCGCCGCGACCTGCTCGGCACTGGCGCCGAACCGCGCCTGGATCTGCTCCGGCGTCAGGAAGTGCCGGTACGCCGCGCTCTTGGGATCGGCGACCGACCGCGCGTAAGCGGCCAGAGCCTGCGGATCCCGCCCGGCCAGGTACACCCGCACCGCCAGCGGCGCCGCGGCCGGCGCCGAGCCGCGGTCGGCGCCGGCCGATGCCCACGTCGGCTTCGAACCGGCCAGCACATCGGAGGTGGCGGCGTGCGCGGCCCCGGCGCCCATCAGGAACATCGAGCCGGCCGCCAGCGTGCCGGCCACCGAGACGACGGCGGCGACACGCCCGCCCTTGTGCGGTCCCTTGAGCCCAGAGGACGCGTTTGTGGGGTTTGCCACGTTGAGCTTCCTTCGTCGAAGCGGCACCCGCGGGTGCCGACGGTGGCGGCGCCCACGGTGTGCACAGCGGTGGATCATCCCGCTGCGTCGCTGATTCTGACGATGAACAGTGCATTGCGACAGAGCTCGGAGATCACGGAATGGCAAACAACGGCAGGGCGCTACCGAAAGCTTGTCTCCGAAGCTTCCAACGCGGTCTCCAGCCGTAGCGCCAGAGCTGTGTCGCGGGCTCGTCCGGCATTGTGGACGGCGATCTCCAAAGCGCGGCGTTGCCCGACCACGACGATGGTCTTCTTCGCGCGGGTGACCATGGTGTACAGCAGGTTCCGGTGCAGCATGAGGGCGCCCGCCTCGGTGACCAGCGGGGCGACGACGTACGGGTACTCGCTGCCCTGGGATCGGTGGATGCTGATGGCGTAGGAGTGCAGCAGCTGGTCGAGCTCGTCGAAGTCGTACACGGCGATGTCGCCGTCGTCGGTGTGCAGGGTCACCAGGCGGCCCTGCGGGTCGATGCCGCGGATCACGGCGACCGTGCCGTTGAAGACACCGGCGCTGCCCTTGTCAGGGTTGTTCCTGATCGGCATCACGCGGTCGCCGACGCGGAACACCGACGTCCCGGACCAGTACTCGGCCTTGTCCTCGGCCGCCGGGTTGAGCCGCTCCTGGATGGCCCGGCCCAGCGCCACGGTCCCGCAGTATCCGCGCCTGGTCGGCGCCAGCACCTGGACGTCGGCCGCGGGGACGCCCTGTTTGGCGGGGATCTTGGCGCAGGCCAGCTCCACCACCTGTGCGGCGACCTCGGCCGGGTCGTCGCAGTCCACGAACCAGAAGTCGTGGCTGTGCAGGTCCCGGTCCTCGGGCATCCGGCCGCGCCGGATCTGGTGGGCGTTGGCGGTGATGGTCGAGCCGGTCTCCTGGCGGAAGACGTGGGTCAGCTCGGTGCGGGCCACGCCGGGTACGGCCAGGATGTCCCGCAACACCGCGCCCGGGCCGACCGACGGGAGCTGGTCGACGTCGCCGACCAGCAGCAGATGCGTGCCGGGCACAGTGAGCTTGACCAGCCTGCGGGCCAGGAACACATCCAGCATCGAGGCCTCGTCCACGACGATCAGGTCGGCCATCATCGGCCCGTCGTCGAACAGTGCGTCGGGATCGGCCTCGGGCAGGTCGGCGACCAGGCGGTGCACGGTCATCGCGCGCATCCCGGTCAGCTCCGCCAGCCGCCGCGCGGCTTTGCCGGTCGGCGCGGCGAGCGTCACCCTGCCGCCGCCGGAGCGCACGGCGGCGGCGATGGCCTTCACGGTGTGGCTCTTGCCGCAGCCCGGCCCGCCGGTGAGCACCGAGACCGTGGACGTCAGCGCCATCGCCACCGCGGCGCGCTGGTCGGCGTGCAGGTCGTCGGCGCGCTGGTCTGCGTGCGAGTCGGCGTGCGGGTCGGCGGCGTGCAGGTTGGCGGCGTGCGGGTCAGCGCCGCCCGATGCTTCGGCCCGCTTGCGTACCGCCGGGGGCAGGTCGGAGTCGGCCGCGAGGAGTCGGGCGAGGAAGGACGCCAGCGAGCGTTCGGTGGAATGCAGCGTCCGGGAGAAGACCACAGGCTCGTCGGAGTCCGGCTCGCGCGGATCAGGTTCGATGACGACGGCTCTGGCGGCGACCAATGTCTCCAACGCGGAGGCGAGCAGGTCGTGCTCCTGCCCGACCAGGCGACGGGCCGCGAGCAGAAGCCGGGCCCGCAGGACATAACAGTGGCCCTCACCGCGGGCGGCCTCCAACCGGTCCAGCAGCGCGGCCCGCAAACGCTGTGGGCTCTCCGCCGGGATCCCGGACGCGAGCGCGATCTTGTCGGCCGCGGCGAAGCCGATCCCGCGGACCTTCTCGATCAGCCGATACGGGTCGGTCCGGACGACGGCGAGCGACTCGGCCCCGAACTCGATGTAGACCTTCGTGGCCAACAGCGGCGAGATCCCGAATCCCTGCAGGACGACCATGAGGTCGCGGACCACCTTCTGCCCGATCCACGAGGCGGCGATCTTGTCGCGGCGGCCCGCGCCGATCCCGTGCACCTCCAGCAGCCGGTTCGGATCGGCGTCGATGACCTTCAACGTCTCCTCGCCGAACTGCTCGACGATCGCGGCGGCCAGCTTCGGCCCGATCCCCCGGATCAGTCCGGAGCCCAGGTACATGCGGATGCCCCGCACGTGCGAGGGCAACACACACTCGCAGGACGCCGCCACGAACTGGTCGCCGTAGCGATGGTGCCGGACCCAGCGACCGGACAGCTGGACCACCGAACCGGGCTGCACCCCGGCCAAGGCGGCACCCGCCGCTGTGAACTCGCCGACCTCCTCGGAGACGACCCGGGCGACGGTGTACTCGTCGGGGCGCACGTGGATCAGATGCTCGACCGCGCACTCGAACTGGATCAGCTGCTCGGTCGGAGTCAGCTGTGTAGTCAGAGTCTCCTGCTCGGTCGGTTCCATCCGTCTGCCGCCCTCTCGGCCTGCCTCGACAGGCCATGCGCGAGGTCGGCACAACCTGATTGCGGAGTGTAGCCGGGTAAGGGCCGGTACCGAATCCAGGCCAAGAGATAATGCTGACTGGCGTCGGAACAGCCGGATCGAGAGTCGTGCGGCGAGAGGAATAATGGTGGCCAGGCGTGTGGTGATCGTCGACGACGATGCCGAGCCGGCGGCGGCGCAGCGGCACGTCTCCGTCGATGCGGCGCGGGCTCTGGCATCCCGTCCTGCCGTGTTTCTTCCCGCCGACCCGCCGCGGGACAGCCGGGTGGCCTTCGTCGGCGAGGACGGCGGCGGCGAGGTGACGGTCGCGGAGTTCGTGACGACGACGAAGTCCGGTGCCCCGCGCAAGCGTCCCAAGGTCGTGCTGCGCTCGTCGCCGGCGCTGGTGCTGCCGGTCCAGACCGCGGTCCCGGTCCTGGCCCAGGCGCGCAAGCTGGCGTTGGACGATCCGTCGGCGGCGGCCGATCCGGCGTCCGTGTTCTGGGGCACCGCCGCGGTGCTCGCGTTGGGGCTGGTCGCCCGTGGCCGTCTGCTGCCGGGGGTCTCGCCGTCGGGGTACGACGCCTGGCGGATCGGGCCGTTCGACGGTGAGGACGTCCAACGGGTCCGGGACCTGGCCGCGCTCATGCCGCCGGCGGCTCGGGCCGTCCCGGTTCCCGGAGCCGTCGAGGGCACGGTCTTGCTGCCTGAGAGCGAGCCGTTGCTTCGGACGTTCCTGGACGCCGTCGCCGATGTGCTGCCGCGGACGCCGGGTGCGGCGCGGATGGTGGGCGGTGGCGGCGCCTTCGCGGCCGCCGGCGCCGAGTCGGTGCCGCAGCTGCGGAGCTGGGCGGGCGAGGTCGCAGCGGGGATCGACGCCGGTGCCCGGGTGTCGCTGCGCCTTGAGATGCCCCACGATTCCGAAGGCGGGTTCCTGGCGGTCACGCAGCTGCACAGCCTGGCCGATCCCACGGCGGTGCGGGACGTGGAGGCGGCGTGGCCCTCGCTGCTCACCGGCCCGGACCGGCAGGCCGGGGCCCGAACGCAGATCGAGGTGCTGCTGACGTTGCGCCGGGCGGCGCGGGTGTGGCCCCCGTTGGCGCGGCTGCTGGCCACCGCGGTGCCGGCGGTCCTGGAGCTTTCCGACGACGAGGTCTTCGACCTGCTCGGGGATGCCGCGCCGCGGTTGTCGGCGGCCGGCGTCGACGTCCACCTGCCCAAGGAACTGGCCAGGAGCCTGACGGCGCGGGCGGTGCTGGACACGCCGAAGCGGCCCGGGTCGGATCTGCGCTCGTACTTCGACGCCGGTTCGCTGCTGGCCTTCCGCTGGGAGCTCGCCCTGGGCGGGCAAGCGCTGACCGCCGCGGAGATGGACCGGATCGCCGAGGCGGCCCGGCCGTTGGTGCGGCTGCGCGATCAGTGGGTGGTGGTCGATGAGGCGTTGACCCGCAAGGCCCGGCAGCGTGAGCTGGCGCCGGTCGGCGCGATCGACGCGCTCGGGATCGCGCTGACCGGGACGGCCGAAGCGGACGGCCAGACCGTGCCGGTCCAGCTGAACGGCTGGCTGGCCGACCTCAAGGCCCGGATCGCCGAACCCGACCGCGGGCACGGTGAGATCGGGCAGCCGGCGGCGTTGCGGGCGACCCTGCGCGACTACCAACTGCGCGGCCTGGACTGGCTGGACCGGATGACCACGCTCGGCCTGGGCGGTTGCCTGGCCGACGACATGGGCCTGGGCAAGACGATCACCTTGATCGCGCTGCACCTGCGGCGACAGCAGGATCCTGCGACCGCGCGGCCGACCCTGGTGGTCTGCCCGACGTCGTTGTTGGGCAACTGGGAGCGGGAGATCGAGCGTTTCGCCCCGGGTACCCCGGTTCGCCGCTTCCACGGCGCAGACCGCGACGTCGAAGCGGTGCGGGACGGGGAATTCGTCCTGACCACCTACGGCACCGCGCGGATCGACGCCGAACGGCTCGACGGCGTGGGCTGGGGCCTGCTCGCCGCCGACGAGGCGCAGCATGTGAAGAACCCTTATTCGCACACGGCCAAAGCCTTGCGCACCATCGGTTCCCAGGCTCGGATCGCCCTGACCGGCACCCCGGTGGAGAACAATTTGTCGGAGCTGTGGGCCCTGCTGGACTGGACCACCCCGGGCCTGCTCGGCCCGTTGCGGACGTTCCGCTCCCGCTACGCCAAGGCGGTCGAGGCCGACCACGACCCGCAGACCACCGCGCGCCTGGCCACGCTGGTGAAGCCGTTTCTGCTGCGCCGGCGCAAGTCCGATCCGGGTATCGCCCCGGAGCTGCCGCCCAAGACCGAAACCGACCACCCGGTGGCGCTGACCCGCGAGCAGACGGTGCTCTATGAGGCGTTCGTGCGCGAGATGATGGACCAGATCGCGGGCAGTTCCGGCATCGACCGGCGAGGCCTGATCCTCAAGCTGTTGACGGCACTCAAACAGATCTGCAACCACCCGGCGCAGTATTTGAAGGAAGCCCCGGGCAAGACGGCGTTGCCGGGCCGCTCCGGCAAGCTGGAGCTGTTGGACGAGCTGGTCGAGACGATCGTCGCCGAAGACGGTGCGGTGCTGGTGTTCTCGCAGTATGTGGCGATGAACCGGCTGATCGAGCGGCACCTGAACGACCGTGGGATCGCCAATCAGTTCCTCCACGGCCAGACGCCCGTTCGCACCCGGGAGGATATGGTGCGCCGCTTCCAGGACGGCGAAGTCCCCGTCTTCCTGCTGTCGCTGAAGGCCGCCGGCGTCGGGCTCAACCTCACCCGAGCCGGACACGTGATCCATTACGACCGGTGGTGGAACCCCGCGGTGGAGGAACAGGCCACCGACCGCGCGTACCGCATCGGCCAGACCCAGCCGGTCCAGGTGCACCGCCTGATCGCCGAGGGCACCGTGGAGGACCGGATCGCCACGGCCCTGAAAGAGAAACGCGACCTGGCCGAAGCCGTGCTCACCGGTGGCGAGGCGGCGTTCACCGAACTGACCGACGCCGAACTCGCCGACCTGGTCACGCTCACGAGAGGGCGATAATGGCGCCGCGCAAGAAGGCAGCCGGCCCCGATGACGGGCGCACACGGTCTTTCCCGGCCTTCCCTCCGGCGGTCGGCTCTCGTTCCGCGTTCGCCGGTTCATGGTGGGGACAAGCCTGGGTGGACGCGCTGGAGACGACGTCCATGGACGCCGCACGCCTGACCCGCGGCCGCACCTACGCCCGGCGGGGCGCGGTCGAGGACATCACCGTCACCCCCGGCCTGGCCACGGCGAAAGTGCAGGGCAGCCGGCCACGTCCCTACACCTCGACGGTAGAGGTGAAACAGCTCAGCGACGCGGACTGGGATCGTCTCCTGACCGCTGTCGCCGCACGGGCCGCGCACATCGCCGCGCTGCTCGACAAGGACATGCCGCCGGAACTGCTCGACGACGCGAAGGCCGCCGGAGTCCGGCTGCTGCCCGCCGCCGGCGACCTCTCACCCGAGTGTTCGTGCCCTGACTGGGGCTGGCCGTGCAAGCACGCGTCCGCGCTGTGCTACCAGATCGCCCGGTTGCTGGACACCGATCCGTTCGTCCTGCTGCTGTTGCGCGGACGCGGCGAGCAGGAGCTGATGGAGGAGTTGCGGACCCGCAACGCCGCAGTCGCCGCAGTCACCGCAGCAGCAGCAACAACGGCTACCGCTACCGCCCACGACAGCGGCTCCGGCCGGCTCGGCACGGAAACCCCGAGCGCGGTGGGGGTCAGCGCCGTCGAGGCTTTCAGCGCGGCACCGAGCGGCACCGCCGCACTGCTCGCGAGCATCACCGCGTTCGAAATCCCCGCCGCCTCCGGCGTTCCCGGACAGCCTCCCGTGCTGGCCGCGGCGACCGGCGAAGCCGTCGGCACCATCGACGCCATCGCCCTGGAACGCCTCGTCGCCGACACGGCCGGCCGGGCCCACACCCTCCTTACCTTGTACAGCGGGCTCGACGAGCCCGCCGCGACACCGCTGATTCCCCAGCTGACCACCTGGCAAGACGCCGTGCGCATGGCAGCGGACGAGGACGAGGCAGTCTCCGAAGAGGTCTTCGAACGTGTCCTCTTCGCCTACGATCTCGGCGACGTCCAGATGGCCATGTCGATCCTCGCCTGGCGCCAAGGCGGTACCGCCGGGCTTTCCACCCTGGAGACCCCCTGGGCGCCGACCGCGGCCGACAAGGCCCGCGCCCGCCAATCACTTGATGACTGGACCGCCGACGGCGACCCGCCCACACTGCGCCTCTGGCGCAACCGCTGGACCGCCGAAGCCGAGGGGGTCCAGGTCCGCCTCGGGACCGACCATCGCTGGTATCCGTACCGCCGCGACCCCGAGGACGGTACTTGGTGGCCGCACGGCGTCCCCGAACACGACCCGGCATCCGCCCTGGCCACACTGCTCACCGACGCTGATAGAGCAACCGGACATCTAGGCCGAATTCGGCCTTGACGCGGCGTCAGGTGCTCCTTACCGTGTGCCCTGAGATACGGATCTGAATCGATTCAATCCCTTGCGTCCCGCGCGACGGCAACTCGTCACGGCACTGCTTTGCGTATCCAGTTCCGAGGATGGTGCATCCGCATGTTGAATCGTCGCCGGTCTCATGTGGCAGGCCGAGGGAGAGCGATTCTTTCCGGGCGCGTACGCCGCCTTCGGCGATCGGGTGTGCCGCTCACAGCCGTACTCGCACTGGCCCTCGCCCCCGCGGCCGGGCTACCGGCGGTCTCGGCAGCCTCGGCGACTGCGGCTGCTTCCGCGGCGGCCGAGATCTCGGCGGGCGGGCTGCGAGCTGACGACACGACGAACCCCCTTGGCGTGGACGACCCGCACCCGAGCCTGAGCTGGAAGCTGGCCTCGCAGGTCAACGGGGAGTATCAGAGCTCGTATCAGATCGTGGTCGCCGAAGGCGAGAGCGACGTGAGTGCGGGGGTCGGCACCGTATGGGACAGCGGCGAGGTCTCCTCGGGCGACTCCGTGGGCATCACGTACGACGGGCCGCCTCTGGAGACAGCGCAGACTTACTACTGGGCCGTGCGGGTTTGGGACGGACATGGCACGGCCTCGGGCTGGAGTGCGCCGGCTCAGTGGGAGATGGGGCTGCTCAACTCGGGCGATTGGCAGGGCGCGCAATGGATCAGCCCGAACTCCACCGCTGCCGCCTCGCCGTTGCTGCGCAAGGATTTCACGGTGACGAAGCCGGTCGCCAGGGCCCGTGCCTACGTCTTCGGCCTCGGCTTCTACGAACTGCACCTCAACGGCGCCAAGGTAGGCAACCGAGTGCTGACGCCGGCGAGCACTCCCTACGTGCAGCGTGATCTCTACGCCACCTACGACCTCACCACCGACCTCCAGCAGGGCGGTAACACGGTGGGACTGTGGCTCGGCAACGGCTATGACGCGGACTTCAGCCAGTACGGCTTCCGGTGGCTCGGGCCGAAGCAGGCGATCATGCTCCTCGACGTCACCTTCGCCGACGGCACGCACCAGAGCGTGACGACCGACGACAGCTGGACGTGGTCGCCGAGCCCGATCACCGCCGACGACATCTACAACGGAGAGTCCTACGACGCACGGCTCGCCCAGCCCGGATGGGACGCGGCCGGATTCAACGCCGGGGCATGGCAGCCGGTCCAGACCGTCGCGGCCCCGGCCGGTTCGCTGCAGGCCGACGCGATGCCGCCGATCACGGTCGCGCAGACCCTGAACGCGGTCAGGCTCACCGAGCCGGAACCCGGTGTATACGTGTACGACTTCGGCCAGGACATCGCGGGCTGGGAAGTGTTGGAGACCCAAGGCCCGGCAGGCTCGACAGTGAAGATGCAGACCGCGGAGGACTTGCTCGGCAACGGAACGATCGACACGACCACCAACCGGAACGCACAGTCCACGGACACTTACACACTCGCGGGTACGGGGTCGGTGCAGACCTACGAGCCGCGCTTCACCTATCACGGCTTCCGCTACCTGGAAGTCACCGGCGATCCGCAAACCCCGACGCTGAACAGCGTCCAGGCCCGCGTCGTCCACGCGGACCTGTCCGCCACGGGCACGTTCAGCTCGTCCGACCCGATGCTGAACCAGATCTGGCAGAACAACCAGTGGACCATGCTGAACAACCAGATGAGCACCCCCACCGACAATCCGGTCCGCGACGAGCGCACACCCCCGGGCATGGACGTCCAGGCTTACCACGACGCGTCGGCCTCCGAGTTCGACATGGACACCTTCTACGCCAACTACCTGCGGGACATGCCGCCGGGCACGGCACTGCCGTCCGACTCCGGCAACGCTCAGCAGCCTGATATGGGCGGGGACCAGGTGACCCTGGCCTGGACCCTCTACCAACAGTACGGCGACCTGGCCGCCCTCGTCGCGACGTACCCGCTGATGAAACAGTTCGTCGACACGAACGCCGCCAACGTCCCGGGCCACATCTGGTCCACCGGCTTCGGCGACTGGTGCCCGCCGGACCACAGCTCGAACGCCAACGGCGGCATGGGGAACCCGAGTGCCGGCGCCTGCACGAGCGAAGTGCCGATCGTCAACACGGCGCTGTCCTATCTGCAGGCGGCGGATGTCGCCAAGGCCGCGGCAGCGCTGGGCCAGACCGGCGACGCGGCGCACTACAGCCAACTGGCCGACGACATCGAGAACGCCTTCAACTCGGCGTTCCTCAGCCCCGACCACGCCAGCTACGGCGACGGCCGCGAGACGACCAGCATCCTGCCGCTCGCCTTCGGCATGGTGCCGGCCGCCGACGTCCCAGCGGTCGGCGCGGGGCTCGTCGACACGATCGTCACCGGCAATGCCGGCCACCTGGACACCGGGATCTTCGGCACCCGCTATCTCATGGACGCGCTGGCGGACATCGGCCGTACCGACCTCGCGATGACGGTGCTGGATCAGACCACGTATCCCGGCTATGGCTTCGAGATCCGTCAGGGCGCGACGACAGACTGGGAGGAGTGGACGTACGCCTCAGCCCGGCTACCGGAGCAGTGCTGGAATCCGCCACCGGTACAGAGACCACGTACACGGTCGGCTCCGGCACCTGGCGGTTCACCGGCTCGCTCACCCCCGCTTCCAGCACGTCGCTGCCCGGTACCTGGAGCCAGTGCGCAACTGAGACGGGCACGTGTTCGTTCGCGGGTGCCGGCACGGTGGCGTTCGGCGCACAGGGCAAGGACAACTATGCGACCGTGACCGGCGGCACGGCCTGCTCCAACACAGTGTTCGGAGACCCGGACGAGGGCGTATCCAAGGCCTGCTACGCCGAGGCGCCACCGCCTGTGGCCACGACTTGGACTCCGTGCTCTGTTGAAACGGTCAGTTGCGTCGTCAACGGCACCCGTGAGGTCGCGTTCGGGGCCGACGGCCGATACGCGTACGGCACGGTGACCGGCACCACCGCGTGCGACGACGCGGTGTTCTCAGACCCGGATCCCGGGCAGGTCAAGGCCTGCTACGTCCAATGACGACGATAGGTGACTGGTGATGCGGTTCTGGCAGGACCTTCGCCGATCCTGCCAGAACCGAAGGGGCCGCTACGGTCAGCAGCTACTCAGCACCGTGTACGAGGCAGCGGTCCATGGCCTGACCGGGGTGAGTACCACGGTGATCGTCGTGTGTCCGGCTGTGACCGACGCCGGCAGTAGGTAGGTGTCGTCCAGCCATCGGTGGTACGGGTTGGCCAGAGGTTCCAGCCAGTCCGGCAGCGGTTGGCCGTCCACGGTGACGTGGGCCTGTTGGTAGCCGTTCAGTTGGTCGCTGGTGCGGATGATGGTCGCGCCGCGGTTGGCTGGGTTCAGGGTCAGGTGCAGGGTTTGGGGTGTGGTTGACGTCAGTACGTCGGCGGTGACGGGGGTCTGGGGGCCGTCGGTGCCTTCGTAGGTGTCGGTGAGGGGGGTGCCGCCGGTGGTCGCTATCTGGTCGGTCTGGTGGTTCTGCGGCTGGGCTGTTCCGTACCAGTAGGCGGTTGAGGAGTAGTCGGCGGCCACGTCGTTGGCGGGGCCGTGCTGGATTCCGAAGGTGAGGGCGGAGCCGGAGGGGACCGCGTCGTCGAGCATCAGGCGGTAGGCGCCGGTGCAGTCGGTCGAGGCCGCGCAGCCGGTGGCCGCGATCAGGTGCGCCGGGTCTCCGGTGAAGGGGTTGGTGTCGGGGCCGCGGTTGAAGTACCAGCCGCTTTGGAAGAAGTCCTCGGTGCCGGTGCCGATCATCTGGGGCGTGTGGGCGCCGTCGACGTAGACGCGCTCGTTGCCTTCGAGGTAGGAGCGGTTGATCGGGCCCTGCATGGAGACGGTGACGCCGACGAACTTGCTGGTGCCGGACGCTTGCAGATACGTCCAGTCCTGGTTCGCGGTGGTCGGACCGGAGTGGGATTGGGTACGGAAGTAGCCGATGGTCCCGGTCGCGAGGGCGGCGCCGACCGCGGCCGATTGTCCGGCGGTGACGGTGCCGCTGCCGGTCACGGTCAGTCCGGAGCCGTTGTAGAGCTCGACTGTGGCGTTGGCCAGGTACGGCATGGGCCACCACGAGGTGAACGTGGAGGTCTGGGGGTTGATTCCGCTCATCAGGGAGTTGACCGGTGCGACGGCGAGTCCGGAACCGAAGAACTCACCGATCGGGGAGTCCACGGTGCGCGTGCCGTCGAAGGTGATGCGCACCCGCAATCCCTGGAGGATTTGCTGTGCCCGCGTCAGCGCCTCCTGCTGTGTGGCATCGAGCGGGTCGCTGTAGGTACTGGTCCCTTGCCAGGTCTGGCCGACGATCCCGTAGTGGTGGGCGGACTCGCTGGCGGCGTTGCCGACGTCGACGGTGTCGGTGCGGGACAAGCTGCCTGCGACGTGGCTGTCTACCCAATAGGTGTACTCGTTGTAGTCCTCGGAGGAGGACACGAAGGTGTTCTTCACGGTGATGGACGACTTGCCGGCCGTGGCGCTTGCCGGCAGTTCCACCGATTCTTCAGCCCACCCGCCGAACGAAGCGGGCGTCGAGGGTCCCCACTGCGCGACTTGTTGCCCGTCCACCGACACCGTTGCGGCCTGGTCGGGCGGAACCGGATCGTAGCGCCGGGTCAGCCGGACCCCGTTGTTGTCCGGGTCGATGGCGACCGTGAAAGTGCTCGACCCGTTCGGGCCGAACGCGCGCCCGTCGTCGGTCACCGATGTCGGCGTCACCATCTTCGCCTGTGGCAGCACCAGGCTCAGCGCGGTCAGCTGGCCGGGGCCGTACGTGTCCGATATGGCGGTGGAGGCGCCCGGGGCGAGGTCCAGCGTCTGGCTCTGCGTGCTGGTATCGGCCATCGGCGGCTTGGGGTCGGCGGTGCCGGCGGCCTTCAGCTTGGCGATGACGTCGTTGGCCGGATCGGCCGGGTTGAACGTCGCGACCCCGTCGGCGTCCGCGAACGTCCGGTAGGTGACGTGCTCATACTGCGGGTTGTTCTGGGTCGTCACGGTCATCGACTGCCGGAACGGCATCGGCACCTCGATGTAGACGCCGCCGGAGCTCTGATCCGCGTTGGCCACCAGCGGGTAGACGAACGGGGCGCCGAGCTTGCCGTCGACGACGTCCTGCAGGGGCGCGTCGAGAACCGTTTGACCGTCGAGAGTGATGGTGATGTTCCCGGTGCCGGTGACATCGCCTTCAGCGCTGGTGAACCACATGGCGTCGATCTCACCGGGTCCGGAGTGCTCGGCGATGACGCACGCCCCGCTGCTGGTGGTGCGAAGGCAGGGGTATTTCCAGTCGCTGTTCTGCTGTTGCCGGTCGAAACTGGAGAACTGTTTGGTCTGCACGCCCACCGGGAGGGTGTCCATCGCGTCGAGGTGGCGCAAAGTGTCCCAGCCGACCGGCCCCTTCGCGGTGAAGGCGGTGGAAGCGGTGGAAGCGGTGTCGGCGTGCGCCGGCGCGGTCGGCTGGGCCGCGAGGATTCCAGTGGCGGCCAGGGCGATCGCGATGAGGGCCTTGATGGTTCTGCTTATTCGGGCTTCGGGATGGTGCGGAATCGGTGTGCGCATCATGCTCTCCAGAGAAGAGGACCGAGAGCGGTCTGGTTCTGAGAAACACTGAGAAACAGGCGCGTGAAATCGATTTCACGAAAGATCGGTGGCGACTGTAGGACTGGGCCTTTCAGGCTGTCAACGCGCCACTTGCACACTCCGATCACGGCGAGCGCCGTGTCGCAGAACTCGATGAACGTGGCACCCCGGCCACGGAGCGGCCAAGTGAGGCGGTGGCCGACCGGAGGGGCGGAACACGTGTCACCGAATTCTCGTCGGGGGTGACAACCTCTGCGGGCGTCGCCCACGTATAGCGAGTCGATACTGATGAGCCGGGGGAGGGAGATCGATGCGCAGACCTGACGACAGCGAGTTCACCGCGCTGGTCGCGGCGAGATCGCTGGCGCTGCGGCGGATGGCGTATCTGATGTGCGGGGACTGGGATCAGGCGGAGGACCTGGTACAGGTCGCCTTCATCAAGCTGCACTCCGCCTGGGGACGGGTCCGGAGCGACCAAGGCGTCGACGCGTACCTGCGCACCACGTTGCTGCGTGCGTGCATCGACGAACGGCGGCGCGCGCACTGGCGTCGGGAGCGACCGTCGTCCGATGCCATGCCCGACATCGCCGCGCTCCACGACAGCGGGGAGACCAGGGTGTCCGAGCGTGAAGTCGTGGTGGCGGCGCTGCATCGGCTGGCGCCCGGGCAGCGTGCCGTCCTGATTCTGCGGTTCTTCGACGACCAGGACGTCGAGGCCACGGCCAGGCTGCTCGGCATCTCCACGGGCACCGTCAAGAGCCAGACCGCGCGCGGGCTGGCGGCGATGCGCTCGATCCTGCCCGACCCCGCTCGCGCCGGGGGCGAGGAACTCCTCACGACGAAGAAGGAGCGGTCATGACTGAAGACAGCCAGTGGATGCGTGACGTGTTCGACACGACGCGGGCCGAGCAGGAGCCGATCTGGCTCGCCGACGCGCAGGCGATGATCGCCGGTGGCGACCGCCGGCGCCGGCTGCGGACCGTCGGGGCCGGGAGCGGATCGCTCGCGGTGGTCGCGGTGGCGGCGACGATCGCGGTGAGCGCCGCGGCACCGGGCGGCGGCGGGCGGACGACCACCGCGCCACCGACCGCATCGCCGACCCGGTCGGGCACATCGATCCTCGACCGGGTCGACTTCATGCCGGTGGAGTACAAAGACCTCAGTCGTGCCAGCGGCGGCGTGCCGAAGTACATCGCCGTGCCCGAACCGGCGGTGTCGGACATGGCGGCCTTGCTGTCCGGACTGGATCCGACGTCCTCCCACATCGTCCCGACCCCCAACCAGGGCGTCCCGGCCAAGCCGGTGCCGTTCGGCGACCCGGGCGGCGACAATATCGCCGATCTCCAGGTCAACTCCGTCTGGACCCCGAACGGCAAGCCCGCGGCGCAGAGCGACTTGAAGCTCCCGGACTCGCCGAACGGCAAGCCCGTGACGCAGGGCGATCTGAAGTTCCCGGACTCGCCGAACGGCAACCTGCTCACGCGGTTCCTGGCCGGCGACGACCCGAAGTTCCAGCCGGCGATGCCCGGCTGCGGCGCCGCGGGCGATCTGGGCGAGTCCTGGTCGACGCTCGACCCGGACACCTCCAGCCCCGACGCCGCGGACCAGGTGGCATGGAGCGCGTGCGACCACCGCCAACTCGCGGACGGATCGGTCCTGGCCAGCTCGACGAAGTCGTTCGGCCGGCTCACCGCGGTCTTCGTGAGCCGGCAGTTCCCCGGCGGCACCGGAGCGGTCGAGACACTGTGGCTGAACTACTCGATCGCGCAGGTCCCGAAAGGCATAGCGCCGAACCCGGACACCGTGCTCTCGCCGTCGCCGCTCACCCTGCAGAAGCTGACGGCCGTGCTGTCCGGGAGCGGGATCGCCCCCGGCCTGAAGGCGGCGGCAACCGTCACGGTGCCGCCGACGTTCCTGCAGGCGGCGGACTTCGGCGCGGGATGGAAGGTCGCCTCGACGGGCGCGCCCAGCCGGCCCTCCAACTCGGTGACCGACGCCTGCGCGACCGAACAGTCGGATCTGATCGGCCCGACCGTGCCGGATTACACGTTCTCCGGCCCGACGCCCAGCGGGTTGAACGCACGCGCGGACGTCCTGCGGCTGACAGTGAAGTCCGGAGACGGCGCCCAGAAGCTCTCCAGCCTGCGCAGCCAGGCCGAGACCGGGTGCGCGGGCGCGACCGTGACACCGCTGCCGAGCGGGATCGGGGACGGCGGCTTCGTCGAGAACCTCCCCGGGCTGCCTTCCCAGCCCTGGAACGTGTTCGTGAGGTTCGGCGACGTCCTCATCCAGGTCACCGTCAACAGCCCGGAGAACTCGCCCGCCTTCACGTCCGCCGACCAGGAATGGCTCACCGGCCTGGCCGCGAAGGCCGCGACGCGGTTCGCCGCGAAGGGCTGAGTGGGCGAGCACCAAGGCGATCCGCGGCGAAGAGCCCGGCTTACTCCCCCGGGAGTAAGCCGGGCTCCGTCATTTCAGTCCTCTGTGATGACTCAGCCCTTTGCGACGTTCGGCGTCGCCAGGTGCTGGGCCGCGGAGTTGCCGGCGCCCACCGAAGAACCGGCGGAGGTGGCGATGTCCGCCGCCAGCTGCTGGTCCACGCGCAGCGGGAGGGCGTTGGTGCCGCCGTAGATGAAGCCCCAGTTCGAGGCGCCGCGGTTGGCGTCGATCAGGGCGTTGTCAGCGGCGCTGAGGCCGGTCGCCGGGTTCACCAGCAGCAGCGGACCCTGGCGGAAGCCCATCATGGCGCCGCCGGACAGGGAGTCCGGCCAGTTGGCGCCGGTGGCGATGCCGATCTGGCCGAAGGCGCCGAAGATCTCGTGCGCCACCAGGTACGACGTCTGGTACCGGTCGGAACCGACCAGGGCGTCGTAGCCGTGCCACTTGGCCGCCTTCAGGGCCGTGTTCGCCGCGCCGCCGACGGCGGCGACGTAGTGCAGCTGGCCGCTGTTCGCCTTGGCCTGCAGGTAGGCGTCGGTCGAGGCCGGCATGGCGTTGCCGTTGGTCAGGACCACGACCATGCCGGAGTAGGAACCGGCCGCCGCGCCCGCGGACAGCGCGTCCGGGTAGTTGGCGCCGGTGGCGACCAGGACGTCCGAGGCGTTGGGGTCGACCGCGTTGGCGATCTTGACCGCGGTGTCGTAGCGGTCCTGGCCCGCGATCCGGTCGACGGTGTAGCCCAGCTTGGCCAGCGCGCTCTGGACGGCCGGCGAGACCGCCGCGGTGCCGCCGAGGATGTAGACCGTGCCGGAGGTCGGCAGGACGCGCCGGATCTCGCCCAGCGTCTCGGCGTTCAGCGTCTTGCTGTCGGTGAGCAGCAGCGGGCCGCTCTTGTGGGCGGCCAGCGCGGCGCCGCCGAGGGCGTCGGCGAACACGTCCGAACGGCTCAGCACGACCGACTTCGCCTGCGCGCGCTGGTCGCTCTGGGCCGCGCCGTTGGTGCGCCAGGACTGCCGCGAGGCCAGGACCGCGGTGTCGACGCGGTCGGAGCCGGCGATCCGGTAGACGCGCCCCGGGTTGTCGGTGCGCACGGCCAGGCCGCCGCTCAGCGCGGAGACGCTCTTCTCCAGCTGCGGCGCGGGCGCCGCGGCGGCCAGGGCCTGCGAGACGTCCACCTGGTAGGTGCCGTTGGCGCTGGAACCGGCCGGGACCGCCCGGTTGGCGAACTCGAAGGCGACGGTCTGGTCGGCGGTGCTCTGGTTGTCGGCCTCGAAGATCGGCGTGGCGTGGTCGCCGGTCATCCAGGTGATCTGCTTCGGCGCGGACCAGGCGTTGTTCTGCAGGGACGTCGCGAACAGCTGGGCGTCGCCGTTGGCGTCGGTCCGGACGAAGACCACTGTCTTGCCGTCCGCCGAGATCGTCGGCTGCGAACCGCCCTTGGCGGCGACGTCCGGGGCGACGACCGTGGTGAAGGTCGGCTCGCCGTTCGTGCCGTAGGACACCAGGCCGATGCCGGAGGTCGCCGCGCCGCCGGCCTGGCCGTTGGTCTGCACCACGACGCTGCCGGCCTGGTCGCTGGCCACGTCCGGGTTGCTCAAGCCCAGCCCGGCCGGCGCGACCGGCGCCGAGACCAGGTCGAAGGTCGGACGCTGGGAGCCGAGCGAGCCGCCGTTGGCCAGCGCGCCGACCACCTTGGCGGTGGCGCCGGTGCCCTCGGTCCAGTACACGGCCTCGCTGCTGACGTCCCAGACGGTGTGCGAGGGCGCGACGCCCTGCGCGACCTTGATGATGTGGGTGCCGTCGTAGTCGGCGGTGTAGATCGCGTTGTCGCCGCCGATGTACGCGAACCGGCCGCCCTGGCCGGCCCAGGACACGTCGTGGGCGCCGGCCGGAAGAGCGACCGTCCCCCCGCCCACGACGTTGATCGTCCCGCCGGCGGTGATCGTCACCGGGTTCGTCCCGGCGCCACCGAAGGTGGTCGCGTGCGCCGCGCCACCGGCGACGAGGACGGAACCGATGGAGGAAGCGAAGAGCGCGGCGACCGCGACAGGCTTCCTACTGAACTTGCTGGACAAATGACCCTCCCGGAAATGGATGTCGACACTGCGTTCGACACCAGAGAGCCGCAGAATACAACCACGGCGGGCGCGCTCCGCACCCGGTTTCACCGCACGTACACACTTCCCTTTCCAGCCGGTCGGCGACGGATACGCGGCAGGCGCTCCGATGCGAGGCAGGCTGCCTATATCGGGGTGGAAGGACCTGGTCAGATGATGTGGGCCAGAATGCCTTGGCTTACAACAGGGTCACAAAGCCTTAATATCGGCGGCCCTCGGGTCAGAAAGCTCGGCTTCTGAATCCCTTCACGCTGGATTTGTTGCGCACGCTTCCGCCATGTACTGCTACTGTCGCGTACCGTCACGCAGATGGGGGTGCGGTGTGCAACGTACCGGGTTGCTCCGACGGCGGTGCGAACACGGCCGCTGGCGACTGGAACCGACGACGGGTATCGGTTTCCAGGAAGCCGTCGAAGATATGCGCAGCCGACGTAAATCCCGCGCAACAGGATCCGCCGGTCGAGTCCGCCCCAACGGCGCAGTGGTCTTATACGTGCCTAGCCGGTATCAGAGCGCCACATTCCACGGCCGCCTCCAGCACAGGGCTGACGGAGGACTGGAATTCACCGGCGTCATGAAGGAAACCCTCTCAGCCGTGCTGATGCCGCTGATATACGGCTTCGTGACGCTGCTGATGCTCGCGCTGATCGTGCTCGGGGCGCTGACCGATGTGTGGCCGCCGTTGGTGATCGGGGTCGTCGCGGCACCGATTATGGGGACATTGACCGTCAAGTTTCACCGTAACCGGGGCCGGGACTACGCCATGCACTCCCGCCGGTTGTATGGGAATCTGGCCGGGCTGCTGGCGCCGCTGAATCCGCAACCGCTCGGCTCCGCTACCCCGGAGCTTGGCCGATAGACCGTGACCGATGGACCGTGACCGACAGACCACCCGAGCAGCGAGCTACCGGCACGGCGCGTCTGCGACGCCGTGCCGGTAGCGGTTGCCCGACCCTCGTGGTCTGTCAGAAAGCGCCCAGACCGTCGGGCACGCCGACCCCGGTCGGGCCGTTCCAGCCCGGACCGGCCACGCACAGCACGGTCGGCAGGTTCGCCTTCGTGCAGTCGGCGGCGCCGTTGGGCATGTTCGTGCCCGTAGTCACGTTCTCGATCGAGCCGTTGCCGGCCGCGGAGGCGGCGTAGAGCGTGTTCGGACCGTCGACGCCGGCGGTGCCGGCGCGGACGTAGAGGCCGGCCAGGTACGGGGAGGCCGCGCTGGTGCCCATGGCGACACCCCAGCCGCCGGCGCCGCCGGTGGCCGGCTGGTAGGTGTCGTAGATGGAGACGTTGGTGGCGACCGCCGACGCGTCGGTGCTGGCGCGGTGGCCACCGCAGTACGCTGCGACGCTGGCGGGCTGGCCGACAGCCGGGGGGATGTAGTCGGAGCAGCTGCTGGCGGCCGACCAGTACAGGTTGCCTTCGCCGTTGCCGTCGTCCCACACCGACTTGTTGAAGGTGTTGCCGCCGTCGGTCGAGGTGATCTGGACGCCGCCGGCCGAGGTCACCCACGGCACTTCCTGCGGCCAGACCTGGTTCATGGTGCCCTGCTGCACCCCGTGGTCGCCGGCCGCGGCGACGATGGCCACGCCCGGGTGGTGCAGCCGCTGCGCCTGAGTGCCCGTGGCGATGCCCGGCTGGATGCCGTTGGCGATGTCGTAGCTGATCGACACGGCGTTCGCGCCCAGCCCGATCGCGGTGTCCACGCCGTCGTCCATGGCGTCGGCGGTCACCGCCGGAAGGTAGGCGTACTGCGGGATGACCAGCAGCGGCGACAGCTCCACGACCCGGATCTGGCACTCCGGGCAGGACGCCGAGACCATCTCGACGTCCAGCGCCGACTCCATGGCCAGGAACTCGTCGGCCTGGTTGAGGATGGGCAGCCCCAGCGGTGCCGGCGGCGCGCCGCCGTCCTTGCCGACGATCTTCAGGCAGCCGCTGGCCTCGGTGCAGGCCGGCAGGCCGTACTGGCTGCGGTAGGTGGCGAGGTCGGAGGCCAGCGTCGGGGTCGCGCCGAACGCGAGGATCCCGACCGTGCCGGCCTTCCCCGGGGTGTCCGGGAGGTGGAACGCCCGGGCGAAGTCCGCCGGCCCCAGCCCGACCGGCCCGGACACCGCCAGCGGCTTGGTCGCGTCCGACGCGGACGCGACCAGCGACATGTCGCAGTCGGCCGGAAGGTACTTGCCGGCGGCGTTCCCGCTGCCGCCCGCACACAGGCTGATCGCGTGGTGCGTCTTCGCCAGGCTCCCGTCAAGCGCCGCCTGGTGGACCACCGCCGGGTTGTCCAGACCGGGCACCGACGGCGCTGCCTGGGCGACGCCCACGGGCAACACCTCGACAGCCGCGGCCAGCGTCGTCGCCGCGACCGCCACCCCCAGCATCGCTCTCGCAATACTTCTCATAAGCCCCTCATCGCTCCCTTGGATTGAATCCGGCCGAAAGCCAGGCGTGTCGGCGAGCCTAGAGAGCGGCGCTCGGGAACGGTCCTGGAAGCTTCCAGGGGTTGCGTCGATATCAGAGGTCTACTGAAAGATCCGCGCAGGTATGAACACGAATATCAGTGGGCCCGAGGCAACGCCCACGATCTGCGCTGTGGGCAGGCGGATCTGTTACGACGAGATCATGTGAACTGGCGTGTCACGCCTCGATGAACCGCTCGTGGACCCGTTCCCAGGAGGTCATCGCCGATTTGTCGCCGCCGAGTGCCGAAAGCAGGCGGGGGAAGTAGGCCGCGAGGCATTCCTCGTAGTTCCGGCGGCCTTCGATGAGGTCATCGGCTGCTTCCAACAGCTCGGGGATGGTCTCCTCGATCCGCTTCCGGGTCATCGATGCCTCGCGCACGCCGCTGCCGTCGCTGTCCTCCGTCCGATGGGGGGCGCCGCCGAAGGACGGGAAGCGCGCGGTATCCGGCAGAAGCGAGTGGAAGGGCACCCCGTTGTGGAAGTACTCGAACCACGCCCCGCCGGAGAGCGCCAGCCAGGGCGTGCCGACCGCGAGCGCGGCGAAGGAGAATCCCGAGTGCGGTGAGAACAGCAGCGCGGCGCGTTGGATCAGCGCCAACTGCACCAGCAACGGGAGGTCGTAGCCGTCGACCGCATCGACCTCGGCCATCAATCCGGCTGCGTCCCCGTGCGGCATCGCGCTGGAGCGGCGCCCGTGTGCCCCGGCGGTTTTGCCGATCAGGACGAAAGTGGCGTCCGGCCATGCCGCGCGCAGCTCACGGAGCATCAGGAGCCAGGATCCGGTGGACGGGTAGCCGGCTCGTTCCCCACCCCCGCTGGGCAGCACGGCAAGCACCGGACCGGAGCCCAAGTGCGGCGCGAGGATGCGCTCGGCCTCCTGCCGTGCCTGTGCCGGAAGAGCCAGCCGCAGGTGCTGCTCAGTTCGGAGGGGAAGACCGGGGGCGTTGCCGGGCACCGTGAAGTGCGCGGCCGCGGCGTCGGACAATCGGGCCAGGCGGGGGAACTTGGCGCGCTCGGCCGGGTCATCGCGCCGGTAGCAGCGAAACGTCCACTCGAAATCGCGTGGCACCTTCGCGTAGGGGTCGTCCGGGAACCCCGCCTCGATCGGGTCGAACCGCACTGGGTACACGGCGTCAAGGAAGTCGCAGCACTCAGCCAGCTCCAGCGGGGAGCGATAGGGCAGGGCGAGGGAGACGGCAAGGCCCGGATTGGTGGCGGCGTAGGCGCCGGCAATCTGCAAGCCCTCGATCACATGGCCGACAGGCGGGTAGGTCGACCAGTCCACCAGAAGCCGTCCGGAGGCGGTGGAGGCGGTGGAGGCGCGCGAAGTCGTGACAGGGTAAGGCATCGGGATCTCTCCAGGAAGAAGCGCCCGCGTCAGCGCAACGAGGCGCGGCGGTTCGGCTCGATATCAGGGCTTGTTCTGATACGTCGGGCAGCAGCCGGTGAGGGGCCGCATCCATGGGAGGTCACTTCACAGCGGGGACGCTACCAACAGGCGCGCCTCCCCCGCCTCGTATTTTCCGCGGGCCTGGGCAGCGCAGCGTCTCAGTCCACGTACCACAGCCCCGACGTCTCGAGTCGGCCGAGGTAGCGCGCGGCCTCCTCCTTGGGCAGGTCGTCGAAGACCGCCAGCGCCTCACGATGCCTGGCCCGGGCCTGCTCTGTCAGGCCACTGATCTTCAGGCTCAGGGCCAGGCCGTTGAGGCAGTCGGCCCAGACGTACCGGTCACCGACCTCGGCGGCGACGGCGATGGCCTCCTCGAAGGATTCGATGGCGTCCTGCGTCCGCCTGGTCCGCAGGTACCTGTCGCCGACGTTGCGCAGCCCGAGGGCCAGGGCCCGCAGATCGTCCGTCTTGCGGGCCCGCTCCACGAAGAGCAGCAAGTACTCCTGGGCCTCGTCGTGCCGGCCCAGACGTCCCAGACAGATCGAGGCGATGGTGAGGATGCTGCTCGGGACCCGCTCGCCGGCTTCCTCGATCGTCCGGATCGCTTCCCGCGCCAGTTCGATCCCGGTGCCGGGATCGCCGGTATTGGCGTGGGCGTTGGCCAGCGAGCCCAGGATGCGACCAGTGCGGAGCGCGTCCCCGGCGGCGCGGCGGGCCTCCAGTACGCGGTTCATTGGACCGATGGCCTCGGTGACGCGGCCCTGGGCGCTGAGCGCGAAGGCCAGCCAGCGGACGACGTCCGTCTCGCCGTCGGGGTCGTCGTCTTCGCGGGCGTACGGGAGCGCCGTGGACATGAGGCGTTCCAGCTCGCGGTAGTTCTGTGCGAGCTCTTCGAAGTAGCCCATCGCGATGGGCAGCCGCCACGCCAGCGACGGGAAACCCGCCTCCCCGGCCACCGCCACGGCCCGCATGAGGTTCGCACGCTCCCGGCCGTACCAGGCCACCGCCTCGGCGGTGGTGTCGGCCTGCGGAGCGGATCTGCCGACCAGCGCGGGGTCGATCGGCGGCATGCTGCGGTCCGGGCTGATGGCCAACGCGGTCAGCGTCACGACCGCGACGTGCCAGCTGAGCGCGGTCCGAACGGCGGCCCGGCGCTCGTCTTCGGTCATCTCCGCTTCGGCGCGTTCGGCCGCGTAGGCGCGGATCAGGTCGTGCATCTCGTACCGGCCCGCGATCCGTTCCTGGACCAGGTTCTCGTCCAGCAGCAGTTCCAGGACCCGCTCGGCCTCGGCCGGGGTCAGCCCGGCCGGCGCCGCGACCGAGGCGGCCGTGACGTCCAGCCCCGGATGGATGCCGAGCAGCCGGAAGACATGTTTGGCCCGGTCTGGGAGATCCCGATAGGAGAGGTCGAAGGCTGCGCCGCCAATGTCGGAACTGGTGGCCTCGTCTCGCTCCAGACGCTCCGCGAGGTCGGCCAGCCGCCAGACCGGCCGGGACCGGAGCCTGGTCGCGGCGATCGAGACGGCCAGCGGCAGCAGCCCGCACCGGCGCACGATCCGCCGCGCCGCCTCGGGTTCGGCGCCGACCCGTTGCGGACCGGCGATCTTGGCCAGCAGGGCCAGCGCCTCATCCTCGCTGAAGACGCCGAGCCGGTGCCAGACCGCGTCGTCGAGCCCGGCCAGGCCGCGCCGGCTGGTGATCAGCACCAGGCAGGACGACGAGGCCGGAATCAGGCTGCGGACTTGGTCCTCGCCCGCGGCGTTGTCCAGGAGCACCAGGGCGTCCTTGCCGCGGATCCGGTCCCGGAACAGGGCGGAGCGCTCCTCGACGTCGTCGGGGATCTGCTCGGCCGGCACCCGCAACTGCCGCAGGAACGAGTCCAGGACGGCCGCGGGCTCGGCCGGCGGCCGGTCCGGATCGAAGCCGCGCAGGTTCGCGTACATCTGCACGTCGCCGAACCAGCCGGCCCGGACCAGCCGGTGCGCGGCGTGCACGGCCAACTGAGTCTTGCCCACCCCGGCCATTCCCTCGATGGCGGTCACCACGACCGTGGCCGCCCGGCCCTCCCCGGCCCGCCGGGTCGCGGCCGTCACCAGCTGCCGGAGCTCGGACTCCCGGCCGGTGAACGTCGCCAGATCGGCGGGCAGCTGTCGGAACACACCCGGCGGGCCGCCGAGCCTGGCCTCCCGCTGGATCCGTACGTAGGCCGCACGCCAGCGGTCGGCCACCGACTCACTCTTGATCAGGATCCTGACGATCGCGACTACCAGGTCGAGGTCCAGGCGGCGCCGATGGGGCTGGAACAGGTCACCGACCGTGGTGTGCGGGACCACTCGCGGCGGACGCAGCAACGGTCCGACGCTGCGGGCCAGGGTTCGGTAGGACAGGTCGCCGGACTGCCGGCGCAGCCGGTCCAGGAGTCGGATGTATTCGGGGAGGTCGCCGGCGACGGCCGGATCCGGGATGTCCCTGCCCTGGATGTCGTCGCCATTGATGTCGTCGCCCTCGATGTCCCTGCCCTCGATGTCGTTCACTGGTCTCCCCACGAGTAGCCAAGAACGTGGCCGCGGCCATCGCCGGTCAGCTCTGAGCGTAAGCCCCGGATACGACAGCCGCGGCGACGCCGGCCCAGAAGGCCGGGTCGATGCGCTCCACGGTCGGATCGATCCTGTTGACCGACGCCATCAGCCGCTCAGCGGCGGCCGGCCCGGCGTCCACGGTGCTGCCGGCGACGACGCGGTCGAACGCTTCCAGCAGGTCGGCGAAGGCGGATGGCATGCCGGAGACCCGCAGCGCGGCCGACGTGATCCCGTCCACGAAGTAGACCCAGCCGCTGTCGCAATCGATGCAGAAGCGGCCCGTCCGGTCCCGCGGGCCGCCGGTGCCGATGGTCAGCAGGCGGTGGCCGTCGACGATCCGCGGGCCGTCCTGGTCCGGCTCGGCGCCGTCGAAGAGCAGGGTGTGCGCGGGCATGCCCTTCGTGGCCAGCGCGTCGCGGTACATCATGACGCGCACCGGCGCCACGTACCCGTTCGCGTAGACGTGACGGCGCGGGGCCGCTTCGGCGGCGGCGGCGATCGTCCGGAGCTCCGCCAGGATCAGGGTATTGATGTCGAGGTCGAGCGGGTCTGCCTCGGGCACCCCGAGCCTGGTGTGGTCGAGCTGGTAGGCGAAGGCGTAGCACTCGCTCAACGTGGCGAAAGCCCAATGCCGACGCCGGTCGGGCTCAGCCCAGGAACGCAACGCGAGATTCAGGATCGAGGCCGCGGTGAACAGCAGGCCCGGCACGATCTCGCCGGGCTCTTCCTCCTCCTCGCCCTCCGGCCCGAGCAACGCTTCGAGGCGTTCCCGCATCACGGCCACACCGGCCGAGTCGATCGCGGCCGCGGTGGCGCAGTCCGCGAGAAGGGCTGACGCGTCCGAGACGAGCAGCGCGTAGCCCGGTGCGTAGTCGTCGAAATACGCGTCGGCTCCCGGCAGGTCGGCGACCACCGCGACCCGCCGCGCCGCCTGGGTCGCGACCGCTGCGCACTGGTGCGGGGAGAGTGCGGAGAGCAACGCGGTGACGCGGTCGTCGTCGAACATGGCCATGCCCTTCATATGGATACGTCGGACCATTTAACAGCGCCGGAGAGGCGGGGATAGCCGCGCATCAATACTCGAAGATAAATGCTCGAATATATCTCGGGATGATCGCTTACGCCGCCTCACTGTTGCGATGGACAACATAAGCACTACCAAGATCGACCAATATCGCACACAGACGGACCCGGGCGAGCGCCGCTCCCGGCGCCGGCACCCCGCCCGAGCCGAAACCCGGCGTTCATGAACGACTCGGCCCACCGCAAGACCTGGAGAATCACCACCGAGGTCAGGTTGGTCGCGGTGACGCGGCCAGCACACTCGGTGGACCGCCGTAACCCGCGTGTCCCAATCGTTACCGCCTATCCCGGGATTTCCACTGGCGCTCACCGTCCCGTGGGAAATAGTTTTTCATTCCTCCAAAAGAGCCGCTTGCCGCCTGGATCGCCGCGCCAGCCCCGCAGATCCGAGACCGCACCTACGCCCGACGGTGTGCGCATTCGGCACCATGAAGGAATCCAACGATGAAAAAACTGATCATGCGCGCCATGGCGGCCGGCACAGTGGCGGCCCTCACCCTGGGGGCGTGCAGCTCCAACTCGTCCGACGGTTCGGCGAAGGGGCGCAAGCCCTATGTCGGCGTGATACTCCCCGACACCACGTCCTCCGCACGCTGGCAGACCCAGGACCAGCCCGCGCTCGCGGCGGCCTTCCAGGCCAAGGGCGTGAAGTATGACATCCAGAATGCTTTGGGCGATAAGGCCAAATTCCAGGCGATCGCCGACCAGATGCTCAAAGAGGGCGTCAACGTGCTGGTCATCGTCGACCTGGACGCGGCCTCGGGCTCCGCGGTCCTGGCCCAGGCCCGGCAGCAGGGAGTGGCGACCATCGACTACGACCGGCTCACACTGGGCGGCGGGGCCGACTACTACGTCAGCTTCGACAACGTGGACGTCGGCGAGCTCCAGGGGCAGGGCCTGGTGCAGTGTCTGCAAGGAGTGCAGAAGCCGGTGATCGCCGAGGTGAACGGCGCGCCGACGGACAACAACGCGACGCTGTTCGCGCAGGGCTACAACTCGGTGCTCAGCCAGCGCTACACCGACGGCACCTTCATCAAGGGCCCGAACCAGTCCGTCCCCGGGTGGGACAACGCCACCGCCGGCAAGGACTTCGAGCAGATGCTCGCCGCGGCGCCGAACATCGGCGGGGTGCTGGCTGCCAACGACGGCATGGCCCAGTCGGTCATCGCGGTCCTGAAGCAGCACCGCCTCAACGGCAAGGTCCCGGTCACCGGCCAGGACGCGACCATCGCCGGGCTGCAGTCGATCCTGGTCGGCGACCAGTGCATGACCGTGTTCAAGGACTCCGTGAAGGAGGCACAGGCCGGCGCCGAGCTGGCCATCGACCTGGCCACCGGCGCGCCGCCGACCTCGGCCGTGGCGATGGTCGCCGACACCGTCACCGGCAAGCTGGTCAAGTCCGTGCTGCTGACCCCGGAGGCCATCGTCAAGGCGAACGTGGGCGACGTCATCGCCGCCGGCGGAGCCACCAAGGCCCAGGTGTGCACCCCGCAGTACGCCGCGGCCTGCGCGGCGGACGGGATCAAGTGAGGCGGCCATAGTGCCGGACCGGCCGCGACGCGCAGCTGTCTGGCCGCGCACCGCGGCCGGCACCGCGTGCATCCGAATCAGGGTACGGATTCAAACCTCAGAACGCCGCCAACCCGTTCGCCCGTCCCCAACCCGGTCGGCCCGTCATACCCGGCCACCGCGTTGCACTGGTAGTCGCCGCCGCAGTCCATGCCGCCGGTGGCGTCGTTGTAGCCGGGCGCCGCGACCGCCGGAGCGGCCAGGCCGAGGACCGCGGTCGCACCCGCGGCCAACGCTGTCAGGATTCTTATTCGGGCTTTCATCGTTCTCTGTGGTCCCCTTGTGCCCTCGCCGGTCAGCCGACCGTGTACGGATTGGCGACGGTCTGGGTGATCGTGCCGCCGATCGCGTCGGTGGCGGTGACGCGCACCGTGACCGACGTGCCGGGAGCCGGGTTGCGCCACAGCGCGGCGTAGTGGCCGTCGGCGCCGAGCGTCGGCACGTCCTGCCAGGTGGTGCCGCCGTCGAAGGACACTGACGCCTGCGCCGAGGTGATCGGGGCGTGCGAGCCGTACCCGCCGAAGGAGTGGTGGCCGATGTCCAGCACCAGCGACTGCACGGGGCTCAGCGCGACGTTGGTCTGCGACAGCGCGCCGTACTGGTAGCCGATGGTCAGGATCGGCATGATCTGGCACGGCGCCGACTGCTGCCCGGCCGCGATGGCCGCCGGGCAGTAGTTCCCATCCGGGAGTGCGGTGAAAGGATCGGTCTGCCCGGTGTACTGGAACGTCACGTCGGTGTGGGTGTTCGTGGACTGCTTCTCCCCCGCCGGGTGGTCGGTGTCCAGGACCGCGCGCACCGTCGCCGGGCCGGTGCCGATGTTCGACACGATGACAGTCGGCGACCCGACAATCGGCGGCGGCGGCAGTTTTTGGCCGTTCCAGTAGACGGCCGCGGTGTCGGCGCCGTCGTAGTCGGCGCCGACCGTGTCGGGGTTGCTGTCACCGGCGTCATCGAACTCCAGGTCCATGTTCCCGGCGCCGACGCAGGCCTGGCAGTCCATCCAGGCCGCGGCCTCGGGATATCGGCCGAAGGCGGGAGCCGAGGGTGCCTGGCCCCAGGTGCGCTCCGAGGTCTGACCGGCGTGGAAGATCCTTGCGCCGACCGTCAGGCTCGGTCCCTGCGGCTTACCGGGCCCACTCGGCCACGGACCCCAGACCGTCGTGCTCCAGGGCCCGGGGGTGAAGTACGACGTCGACTTCGACGGCATCAGCTCGCCGGCCCGGAACCTGACCCCGATGCCCGTGACTATCGGCGTGGCGCCGACCGAACGCGCGAGGCCTGCCAGAGCCGGATCGGAGTCGACGTCCTCGGTCTCGGCCGCCAGGTCGCCGCTGGCCAGGTGGTGGGTCTGGTTCGCTTCGATGCGGTCCGATTCGAAATCGGTGAAGTACTGGTACTGATACGTGCCCTCGCTCGCGGTGGTCGGACCCGACAAGCTCTGGAACATGTCCGTCAGGAACTCGCCGACCTTCGCCGCCGGCGCCGGGGACATCGTGATCGGCACCGCACCTTCGATGCCGAACATCCCGGCGGCGACCGCAGGGCCCGCGATCGGCGTCCGGACCATCTGCTGCACCGACTCCTGCAGGGTCGCGGGCCGCGGCGTGGTCACCGAGACCGGCGCGGTCGCGGTCCGCGCGTCCAGCGTCAGCGCCGGGACGTCGCCGGCGGCCGGCACCGCGAAGTCGTTGACCGCGACCATCGCACCCGCGCTGGGCATGCCCTGGGAGTCGAAGGAGTAGTCGTTCAGGTAGGCTGCGTAGTTCCCGGCCGGGAGCGCGACCCGGGCGACGCCGTTGTCGATCGGCTCGAACAGTGTCATCTTCCGCGAGTCGTCGGTGTTGACCAGGTTGAAGAAACCGTCGAGCGGTGCACCGTCCATGCCGATCGCGTTGATCTGCAGGATCCGCATCGGGTAGTCCGGCGTGACCGGCGTCCCGGCGCCGACCACTCGCATCGAGGACAGGCCCTCCAGCCCGCCGCTGCCGACAGTCCGGCCCGCGGCCTTGTCCGCGGCGATCCGCTGCCGCAACGCGGCGGCGAACGCGGCCCCGGAGGCCGGGGTCAGGTAACCGGTGGCGGTCTGCCCGGAGACGGCGGTCAGGGTGACTCCGGCCGGCGCGCTCGGCGTGGCCCCGGCGCCGAACGTGAGCGATACCGGGATCCGGCCGTCCGCGGTGCTCTGCGCGGTCCGCGCGAGCTGTGTGACGTCGAACAGGGACATGTCCAGCGCCCGGCCGGCGAACGGCGCCGCCTCGGCCGGGATCAGGTAGCTGTCACCGCTGGTGTCACGGTAGGTGCTGAAGGCCGGGCTCGGCCCGCCCGGCAGCACCTGTTCCCCGGCCGCGGACAGGACGACGGTGTCGCCGGTGGGCAGAACGACACGGCTGTCGGCGCTCTCGGCGGCGCCAGCACTCGATGCCGGCGAGGTCCCCTTCGACAGAGCACTGACAGCGCTCGCGTCCGGAACGATGAAGGCCGCGACGGCTGCCGCCGCCGCGCACAGGGCCGCTGCGCGAGCGGCCCCGGTTCTGTGATTTCGCACCCTGTTTTCCCTCCGTGGCCGGTGTTCGGACGCACCCAATCAACCGAAGGAAGCCGCGGGCTGTCAGCACTTTGAGATGATGAGAAACCGCCAGGAACGTGGTGAAACCTCGGGACGGTCCAAGGCGTGCAGAAGAGGGTGTGCACTCCCGGATTCCGGGAGTGCACACCCTGCCGAACGCTGACGAGAAAGGATGCCCTGATGCCCTACTTCGTGTTCAACGCCGTGTCGTCGAGGACGAAGCTGGTGGTCCCGCCGTTCTTGTCGGTCTCGGTGCCGGTGAAGCGCAGCGTCACGCTCTGCCCCGCGTAGGCCGAGACATCGTCGCTGTGCTGCGTGTAGCCGCTTCCGTTGTCCAGGTTGCTGTAGCCGGCCAGCGTCGCGAGCACCGTGCCCGAGGCGTTGAGCAGCTGCACGGTGAACGTGTCCGGCTTGGCGGTCGACGTGTTCTCCGTCGAGTCGACGTGCAGCCAGTAGGACACGGTCGCGGTGCAGCCGGACGGGATGGTCACCGGCTGCGAGACGGTGTCGGTGTCGGCGCTGCCGTTACCGTTGAACCACGCCTCCCAGGAGCCGGAATGCGGGGGTTCGCCGCTGGTGCTGTTGGTGATCGGGTTGAATCCGAGGGTTGACTTACCGGTCCAACCGCTGCCGGTGCCGCTCTCGAAGCCCGGGTTGACCAGCAGTTGGGCCGCGGTACAGCCGCCGGTGGAAGTCGGGGTCACGGTCAGCGTGTAGGTGGCGGTGTGGGTACCGGACGCGGCCGTGCCGGTGACGGTGACGGTGTAGGTACCGGCGGCGGTCGAGGAACTGGTGGCGACGCTCAGGGTGGAGGTGCCGCCGGCGGTGACCGAGGCCGGGGTGAAGGTGGTCGTGGAACCGGCCGGGCCGCCGGTGGCGCTGAGGGCGACGGACTCGGCGCTGCCGGCCGTGACCGAGGTGGAGATGGTCGTCGTCGCGGTGCCGCCGGCGGTGACGGAGGCCGACGCCGGGCCGGCCGAGACCGCGAAGTCGTTCGCCGTCGTCGAGGCCGGGACGAACGTCCAGGTCTTCGTACTGCTGGAACTGCTGCCCGCCTTGACCTTGCCCGAGGAGTCGTTGATGTACTTCTTGCCGGACTGGATGTCGGTGAAGGTCAGGTCGGTGTTGTACGACCACTGTTGGCTCGGCCCCGCGGTGCATTTCTGCATCGAGATCTGCGAGGTCGAGTAGTCCGCGCAGAGCTTGTTGATCTGCAGGAACGTGCCGTCGAACGTGAAGCGCTGGCTGGCCGCCGTACTGTCGCAGGCCGCTGTCACGAGCAGTGCGCCGGCCGTCGAGCTGTCGTTCGGATCGGTCATGCACTTGCCGGTCGAGACGTTCTTGTACTGCCCGACGGTGATCGTCGGCTTCGCGCCGCCGTAACACGCGCCGGTGCCGGTGTTGAAGATCGGCTCGGAGGTCACCGACTCGTTCGACGGCGGGTTGACGATCACCGACTCCATGGTCGGCGTGCCGTCGTTGTTGTAGTTGGTCAGCGCGTCCTCGCACTCGATCGCGGCGAACGCGCTGCCGCCCTGCCCGCCCAGCCACAGGTCGAGGTGCCGCAGACCGGGACCGCCGTTGGGGCCGTGGCCGGTCCAGTCCGAGGTGCACTCCCCGCAGCTGTCCTCCATGATGAAGTACTTGCCGACCCGCGGGACGTAGACGATCGTTCCCGGCGGCTGCTCGCTGGAGTCGGTGGCGAAGGTGATCGGGTCGGAGTAGGTGCCGGTCCCGCCGGCGGTCTGGTGGATCCGCGGGTAGGAGATCACGCCGCCCGGCGGCGTGTTGTCCCACCAGCCGTAGAAGGTGAGGAAGGTCTGCTCGGTGGTGCCCGATCCGGCCGCCTGGGCCGGGGCGGCTACCAGGCCGAGGGCCGCGCCGATGCCCAGACAGAGGGCTGCGAGCGCCGTGGCCAGGCGCCGCATGGAAGTCTTCATTGCCGGTTCCCCTTTCGACTGAAGGGCTGCGGGTGCGCCGGGGCCGCGGTCCGGCCGGCTCCGGCCGGGGGTGCTGGTACTGCACGTACTTGCTGTTAGTGCTGCGCGTACTGGTGCTGCGCGTGCTGGCGTGCGCCGAAGCGGGCGCCGCCCCGATTGCCGTTGTGGGGTGGGCGGCGCGGCCGCGGTACCGGGGTGCCCTTTTCGTTAGTAACGTTTCCTAACTTGATTCAGGAGAGTAGGCAGCATCGGCGGGAGCGTCAAGAGACGTGGCGTGGGAAGCAAAAGCTCGCGCGCCGGCCCCGGGGCGCGGCCGACTGAGACTCCGAGAACGGCGCCGCCTGTCAGCCGGCGCAGTCCGGCGCCTGAACCCCGCGCGCGAGGCTGATGTAGTGGTCTGCGACCCACCACAACCGGTCCTGGTAGTAGATCTGGAACCAGCCGGTGGAGTTCTCGTGCCCGGTGTCCAAGCGTTCGTGCGTCAGTCGGCCCTGGGTGGTGTGGCACACCACCTCGACGACGTCACCGTCGTGCCGGGGACCCTCGGATCCGTTGAGGGCGAAGGGGGTCGGGAACACCAGGACGCCGATCGAGCCGCCGTGTCCGTTGTTCGCATCCTGATTCCAGGTGCGCACTATCTTGCCGGAGAGCGTTCTGGGCGGCGCGTTGGTGACCAGGACGGCGGTCACCGGGCTCTGCATCGGTTTCATCGCTTGGGTCTGCTGCTGCCGCGGTGGCTGGGAATGCGATCGGCCGATGACGGCGAACGCGCCGACCGGGATGACGACGGCCGCGGTTCCCACGATCGACGCCAGCACCAGAAGCGAGCGACGGCGGCGGCGCGGCGCGGGCACCGGCATGGGCCGTACCTCGACCGCGGGCTGATGCTGAGCTACCAGACCGGATTCCGTCCTGGGCTCCAGTTCCGCGGCCGACGGCAACAGCACCGGCACCGCCGAGACCGCCGACACCGCCGAGACCTCCGAGACCTCCGAAGCCTGTTCCCGGACTGCCGGCAGGGTCGAGGACTCCCCGCGCGCCCTGGCCTGCCATTCCTCCTGCGCGGCTTGCCAGCGCGGCTGGAACGGAGCCGGATCCACGTCCAGCGCGCACAACAGGCCTTCGTAGTACGACCAGCCCGGCAGGCTCTGGTCCTTGGCCGCCGGGTCGGGTGTGAGGATCCGGGACAACGTCGCCTTCGCCAGGGTCCCCCGACCGGCGCGGATGTTGCGGCTGTCCAGGCGGGTGAAGGACGGGGATCCGGCGCTTTGGTGCGCGGTACGGATCTCCACCGTCAACGACCTGGTCAGCGGTGGTACGGCAGCATCAAGATCCTTCAAAGCGCGCGCGGCCATGTCATCCCATCCCGTATCAAACAGTGCGCGTCAGCAACCCCCGCGCCAACATACCCGAAGCGTTTCACGCATACGGCCGGAATCAGGGAATCCGGGACGCCGGGTATTGGCAATTTGCGTAACAATAGGTTGGGCTGGCGGGGGCAATACCTGGCCGGGCGTCCGGTTTGGGAACTCTTCGGGCAGCCGGGGTGAACGGACTGTCCGGCGGCATGGGTGAGCCCCCGATGCCGCGTTCGGCATCGGGGGCTTTCGGGCTACGGGCTACGGGCTACGGGCTAAGCGCTAAGCGCTAAGCGCTAAGCGCTAAGCGCTAAGCGCTAAGCGCTAAGCGCTAAGCGCTACGTCACCAGTCGCGCGCCGGGGCCGCGACGGTCGCGACGTGGCCGCGGTAGAAGTCCTTGCCCCAGCCGTAGTGGGACCCGGCCCACGGCGAGGTCCAGATCGCCTTCTCGGTCACCAGCGGCGTGTCGGACGCCCGCAGGTCGGCGGTGATGTGGCCGTAGTCGCCCGGGCCGCCGTTCAGGTTCGCGGCCACGTAGTGCGCGGCCACCACCAGGTTCGGGTACGCGCCCAGACCGGCGCCGCCCCCCGAGCCCAGCCCGTTGTTCAACGGGTTGTCGCGGTCGAACCAGTTCGAGGGCGGCTCCTCGCTGGCCATCCACTGCACCATCGTGGTGATGTTGTTCGAGCTCTGCGGCCAGCCGCCGTCGGCCAGGACCAGCCGGGCGAAGTCGTAGTTGGTCGAGCGGCCGTTGGACGGCGGGGGCGGGGTGCTGCCGCCCTCCAGCGACGCCTTGGTCGCCGGGCCGACGATGCCGTCCACCGACAGGCCGTGGGCGGACTGGTAGTTCTTGACCGCGGTCAGCGTCGCCGGGCCGAAGTCGCCGTCCACGGCTATCCGGGCGCCGTTCTTGTTCAGCAGCTCCTGAAGCTCGGTGACACAACCGCTCTTCTGGCCGTCGGAGATGTCGGCTGGGCACTGCGAGGAGGTGAGCTTGATCGGGGCTGGCGCGCTCGCGGCGGTGGCGGCGTTCGCGGTGCCGGCGGTGAACGCGACTCCGGCGATCGCCGCGGCGGAGGCGGCGACGGCCAGACCGATGCGGGGCATGCGGCTGCGCAGTTTCATGGCAGGGCCTTTCATTGGATGAAGTGCTGGGGAGCGGATCCACGAGACCGGATCCGAGAGACGGGTCTACGCGACCGGACCTAAGAGACCGGATCTAAGAGAGCTGATGCGCCCACATCAGAAGCGGTAGTACCCGATGAGGCGGCCGCCGGTGGAGACCGAGTCGGTCTCGACGTAGGTGCCGGTGTCCAGGGCGTCGATCATCTTGCCGCCGCCGATGTAGATGCCGACGTGCTCGGGGCTGCCGGCGTTGCTGCCGAAGAAGACCAGGTCGCCGGCGGCCGGGCTGGAGACCCGGTGGGTCTTGGCGATCTGCCCCGAGGTGCCGTCCGGGCCGAAGACGTCACGGCCGTAGGCCAGCGAGTAGACCCAGCGCACGAAGCCCGAGCAGTCGACCGAGATCTGGCCGTTGTGACCGAGGGTGTGGTGAGCGGTGGCGTTGTAGCAGGCCTGGTCCCCGCCGTCGGCGGCGCAGTCCGCCGGGCTCGGGCCGGGGCTGGCGGTGTGGCCGCCGTCCCAGCCGTACGGCACCCGGCCGCCGCCCCAGCCCCGCTCGGCCTTCCCGGACTCGATGGCCCGCGCGAAGTCGACGACCTTCGACTGCCCGCCGCCGGTCGGCGGCGGCGGGGTACTGGTGCCGTCCAGCGCGGCCTTGGTGTCCGGGCCGACGATGCCGTCCACCGACAGGCCGTGGCCGGACTGGTAGCTCTTGACCGCCGCCAGCGTCGCGGGGCCGAAGTCGCCGTCCACGGCGATGTGCGCGCCGTTCTTGTTCAGCAGCTCCTGCAGCTCGGTCACACAGCCGCTGTGCTGTCCCGAGGAGATGTCGGCCGGGCACTGTGCGGATGTGAGCTTGATCGGCGCCGGCGCACTGGCGGCGTTCGCGGTGCCGGCGGCCAGACCGACGCCGGTGAGCGCCACGGCTGTCGCGGCGACGATTTCCAGACGGGCTATTCGGCTGCGCAGCTTCATAGCGGGACCCTCCGTGAATTGACAGTGGTTCCGGACATGGACAACCCCTGCCGGTAGAAGTCCGGCCTTACTACGGGGTTGAGGTGAACCGGGCCAAATCATCACGGGGGAGCCGAGCTTCGCACAACGGTTTGGGCAGGCCGGAGCCGGACTCGGAACGTTCCACTGTTCCGAGCTGGTGCGAGGGACGGGTTGGCTGTTTCGGCGTCACGCGCTCACGCGCGGGTTACCAGTTAGATGCTGAGGACCACGGCCTGAACGAGGTCCTGGCGCGCGACCTCCCGAACGCCGCCGGGGTGGTGCCCTCATGTCAGCAAGGCGCGGGCTTCGCGGCCGAGCTGATCGACCGCGCCCACGCCGACGGCCGACTCCGCGCCGATTTCACGATGGCCGATCTCGCCACGCTGACCCGCGCGATGGCGCGGGTGATCCGATACGCCAGCTACCCCAGCTATCCCAGCTACCCCAGAGCTACGCCAGCAGCTTGCTCGCGTACCAGTCACTGGCGTTCGCGACACCGGGCAGCACATAGAAGTACCCGCCCCCGAACGGCTGCACATAGTCGATCAGCGGCTCGCCGACCAACCGCTTCTGCACCGTCTCGAACTGCCGCTCCAGGTCCTGGTTGTACGCCAGGAAGATGTGCCCGGCCTGGATGTCGCCGTTCTGGTCGAGCCCGAGATCGTAGTTGTACGACCGGCGGATCAGGCGCTGGTCCGAGGTCTGCGCCGTCCGCGGGTTGGCCAGGCGGATGTGCGACGTGAGGGGGATGACGTTGCCCTGCGGGTCGGCGGCGAAGTTCGGGTTGTCGTTCTCGTTGTTGCCGTCCAGCGGGGCTCCGGAGTCGCGGCGGCGGCCGAACATGTTCTCCTGCTCGCTGATGGAGACCCGGTCCCAGAACTCGACCAGCATGCGGATCAGCCGGATCACCTGGTAGGTGCCGCCCTGCGCCCAGGCCGGTTCACCGGCGGCGGACCAGACCAGGTCGGAGGCCAGGCCGCCGGTGGGGTTGGCGGTGCCGTCCTTGAAGCCGAGCAGGTTGCGCGGGGTGCCGGAGGGCCGGGGCGGGGAGTTGTAGCCCTCGATCTTCCAGCGCGGCTGCATCGCGCCGCGGGTGTGCTTGGCGAGGTCGCGGATGGCGTGGTGGATGGTGTCCGGGTGGTTGGCGCACAGCTGCAGCGACAGGTCGCCGTGCATCCAGGCCGCCTCGGGCGAGTCGTTCGGGAAGATGGTCATCGGCTTGAGCTTGGCCGGCTTGTGCGCGGTCAGGCCGAAGCGGTCGTCGAACAGGCTCGCACCGACGCCCAGGGTCACGGTCAGACCGTCGGCCGGCACGTCCGGGCCGAGCACGTCGCTGTCCGCGGGCGGCTGGCCCACGCCGAGGTCCGCCGGGGCACCGCCGGAGGTCAGGTAGCGGGCCCGCTCGGTGAGCGTCTTCATCAGTGCTATGAGATCCGCCTTGGACGCGCCGGTGACGTCGAAGGCCGCCAGGCAGGAGAAGGGCTGCTTCCCGCCCGGCGCCGGGGTGAGGATCCCGGCCTGGTGCGCGCCGTGGAACGGATAGGAGTCGGCGGTCGTGACGTGCCCGGAGTCCGAGGCGTCGGCGTCGGCGTGGGCGCCGCCGATCAGGACGCCGCCGGTCACAGCGGTGGTGGCGGCGCCGGCCGCGGTGCCCCACAGGAACCTGCGGCGGCTGAAATCCTTCGCTTCGTGCTCGGTCATGTCTGAAGAAGCCTTCGATATCCAGGGTGAGTGAGTCGGGGAGGCGGGTGCGCTTACTGAGCGGTCGGCGGGATCTCAAGCAGGTCGGGCACCGAGGCCAGCGTTTCGAGCAGCGTGCCGGTCGCGGCGTCCACCTTCTGCCGCGCGACCAGCGGGGTCACGCTCGGGGCCAGCCAGGCGCCGTTGACCTTCGCGGCGTCCAGTGCCTGGTCCAACGCGGTCAACTGGGCATCGGCCCGCGCCACCAGACCGGGCGAGCGGGCGTCGATGAGCGGGCCGAGCTCCCCCAGCACGACCTGGTCCACCTGGGTGTCCGCGTAGGTCATCGCGTACGCGGCGCCCGCGCCCTCGTCGTCCATCCCGGACAGGTGGTCGCGGATCGCGTCCTCGATGATCTCGTGCGCGCGCAGCGGCAGGTTGGTCGGATCGCCGGCGATGTCGTCGGTCGTGAGGTTCTTCTGCACGTCGCCGATCTCACCGGCCAGGCCGTCCACGACGGGCAGCAGCTGGGCGGCGCTCTGACCGTGGTAGAGCCCGTATTCGATGCGGTGCAGACCGGTGAAGCCGGAGTCGTTCACGCCGTCCGGAAGCCCGTCCGGCAGACCGTCCACGGCCACACCCGCATCGCCGAAGCTGTCGTAGGAGGCACCGACCTGCTCCCAGGTGAGCTGTGCGGCGAGCCAGTCGGCCTGGGCGGCCGGGACGTTCCCGGCGGCGATCGCGGCGCGCAGCGTGGTGATCTGGCTCTGCAGAGTGGTCAGATCCCCGGCCGCGTACTGCTGGTACTGCTTGTTCGGCCCCGTCAGGTCGTCCAACGTCACCGGTTTGACCGCGAGCGGCGAGCCCTGCTGCGCGGAACCGGAGACCTGCACCGCACTGGAGGTCAGCGCGCTGGCCCCGGACATCAAGCAGTGGAAGGTGTAGGAGCCGGAGCCGAGCGTCGCGGTCATCGGCGCGGTGGTGGCCGGGCCGAGGGTCTCGATCTCACCGACGATCGCGCCGGAGGAGTCGAGCAGCGTGATCTCCCCGGCCTTGCTGGACTTGTTGTCGATGTCGAAGGTCTGCTTGCCGGTCGTCGCCGAGTTCCAGCCGGGTGCGCAGGCCGAGCCGGTGACCTTCACCGTCGTGGTGGTCGCCGCCGCGGCCGCCGGGAGCGCCGCGATGGTGATGCCCGCGGCGAGCGCCGGGACCACGATGAGCACGCCGGCCACGGACCACGGTCGGTTACCGGCCAGGCGCTCCCAGCCGGGTGCCGTCACCGGCTCCGGCTCCGGCTCCGGCGTCTGCTGCGGCGTCGACGGTGCCCGCGGCTTCTGCGATTCCGGCGATTCCGGCGATTCCGCAGCAGCCGCCTCGGATTCCGCCTCGACGGCAGCGTTGGCGGCAGCGGCAGCGGCAGCCGTCTTCGCCTTGGAGGCGGCCATCGCGGCCGTGGCGACCCGCCCCGCGTAGACGAACGCCGGGATGACCACGGCGAGGTAGGCGACCCACGCGACCACCTGCAGCACCGTCAGCTTCGGCGCGAGATCGGTGATCCCGGTGATGATCGAGACCCACCACGAGTTGGGATCGACATGGGCGGTCAGGTCGAAGGAGACCCACTGCTGACCGGGCAGCCACCCGGCCTCCTGGAGATCGCCGAGGCCGTAGCTGAGCACGCCGGCCGCGATGACGATGAGCGCGATGGCCGTGCGGTTGAAGAAGACCCCGACGTTGATCTTCACCGCGCGGCGATACAGCAACCAGCACAACACGATCGCGGCGGCCAGCCCGAGCCCGGCGCCGACCAGCGGCGAGACGGTCGAGCCCGACGCCTTCACGGCCGTCCACATGAACAGGGTGGTCTCCAGGCCCTCCCGACCGACCGCGAGGAAAGCGGTCAGCGTCAGCGCACCCGCGCCGAGGATCGCCGCGCGCCGCACCTCGCCGCGCAGGTGTGAGGAGAGCGTGGCCGCCGTCCGCCGCATCCAGAAGACCATGCCGGTCACCAGGGCCACGGCCAGCACGCTGAGCACGCCGCCGACCGCCTGCTGCGCCTTGGAGGACAGCACGCTGGTCGAGTACGTCAGCACCGCGGCGAAGGCGCCGGACAGCATCACCGCGCCGAGCACGCCCAGCCACACCGGCGCCGTCGAGACCGGCCGGTCCTCGCCCTCGCCCTCGCTCCCGGCCTTGCGCAGGGCGGCGAGCAGGATGCTGACCACCAGGCCCGCTTCCAGTCCCTCGCGCAAACCGATCAGCAGGTTCGGTGCGGCGTCAGCCCAAGTCATGGGTAACAAGGTAAGGCATACCTAATAGAGTCGCGCAAGGGGGCGTGCGCGGAATCACCGTCGCGTGTCCACCAGACGTTTTCCCACCATCGGTACAGGGATATCTCGACTTCCCGCCAGATTCCGCCCAAGGCGGACACCCACCGCGATATCGTCTGCCGACCGGTCCGGGTGATGTGCGGTCCTTGGGGCCGACGCGGAGGGGAACACGCCGATGCCGATATCCGAGTCCCCGCATCGCACCAAGATCTTCATCGCGTCCGTCTCGGTGCTCCTGACCATCGCCGTCGTCGCGGTGATCGTGGCGTACCAGGGCCGGCCCACGGCGCGGGCGGGTATCAAGGGCACAGTGGTCCTGGACCAGTCCAACCCCCTGAACACCGGCTCGGGATACCTGGTCTACAAGACCACGGTCGCCGGCCCCGACTTCGGCACGCTGGCCGAGCAGCGCCTGTCCGGGAACGCGACCACCGTCACCGGCGCGACCACCGTCACCGGAGTACCCACTCTGTCCAGCGTCCAGTGCGACCGGTCCTACACAGCGGCCGGGATCCTGTTGTGTCTGCGCGCCGACGGCAATCTGGTCCGGGTCGCCGACGTCGAGGTGTACGACCGGAACCTGAAGCCGATCAAGAAGCTCCAGGCGGCCGGCATCCCGAACCGGGCGCGGCTGTCCGCGGACGGCCGGATGGCCGCCTGGACCACTTTCGTGGCCGGTGACGCTTACAACGGGCCCGCCTTCTCCACCCGGACGTCAGTCCTGGATCTGAAGACCGGGGCACTGAGCGATTCCCTCGAATCGTTCGCCGTCACGTTGCAGGGCAAGCCGTACCACGCGGTCGATGAGAACGTCTGGGGCGTGACGTTCGCCGCCGACGACAACACCTTCTACGCCACGCTGGGCACCGGCGGCCGGACCTGGCTGGTGCGCGGTGACGTCGCCGCCAAGACTTTGACGACGGTGACGGACAACGTCGAGTGCCCGTCGCTGTCGCCGGACGGCAAGCGCATCGTCTTCAAGAAGCGGGTGTCCGACGACGCCTGGAAGATGTGGCGCCTGGAGGTGCTGGACTTGACGACGATGGCCGAGACCCCGCTGGCCGAGACGCGCAGCGTCGACGACCAGGCCGCCTGGCTGGACGACCACACGGTGATGTACGCGGTCCCGCAGACCTCGGGTTCCGGCTACGACGTGTGGTCCACGCCCGCGGACGGCTCGGGAAAGCCGTCGGTGCTGGCCCGGGACGCGTTCTCGCCGTCGGTCACTTCCGGCTGAGCGGCCGACCGGGCTGACTGACCGGTTGGCCGGGTCGGGTCAGACTGGGCCGGCCCGCCGCTCAGATTTCGACTATGACCGTACCGAGGTGACGGCCGCCGATGGTGTCGACGATCGCCTGCGGGGCGTTCTCGATGCCCTTGATCCGCGCGTGGGGGAACACGATTTTCCCGGCCCGCAGCCATTGCGCGGACTTCTCGTTCCACTCCGCGAGCGCGTCGGGATCGTCGTCGGCGCTGTAGCCGCGCAGCGTGATCTTCTTCAGCAGCAGCTGGACGGAGTCCAACTCGACCGGTGCGGTACGGCCCGTACCGCTCGTCGCCAACTGGCCGGACAGCGCGCCGACCACCAGGACCCGGGCTCCGGCGTTGGCGACCTCGATCGCGGCCGCGAGCTGCTCACCGCCGACAGTATCGAGCACGACGTCGATCCCCTCGGGCGCGGCGTCCCTGAGCTGATCGGCCATGGATCCGCCGCCGCGCAGCACGACGGCGTCGTAACCGAGGCCGCTCATCAGCCGATCGGCCTTCGCCGGGGAGCCCGCGCTGCCGATGACGCGTGCGGCGCCGAGCAGACAGGCGATCTGGCCGGCCATCGAGCCGATCGCCCCGGAGGCGCCGGAGACGAAGACCGTGTCGCCGGGCCGGATCTGGACGCCCCGGGTCAGGGCGGCGTAGGCGGTCCAGCCGTGGCCGAGGTGGACGGTCGGGTCGGTCGGGTCGGTCGGGTCGGTCGGGTCGGTCGCGGCGTCCGGGAGCCGGGTGAGCCCGGCCGGCGGGACGGCAGCGTACTCGCGATAGCCGAGATGATGGGATACGAGATCGCCCGGCTTCAAGCCACTGTCGCGACCTGCGACCACAACCTCTCCCACAGCCTGTTCGGCCAACGTGTCACCCGGTCCCAATGCCGGGAACGGGACACCCTCGACCGCCTCGGCGCCTTCGCTGATCATCATGCGGATCGAGGCGGACACCCGGAAGGCGAGGTTGCGAACCAGGACCTCATCCTCAGCGGGAGTCGGCAACGGAGCCTCGGCGACGGCGAAGTTCTCGACGGTCGGCAGGCCTTCGGGCCGCGTAACGAGGCGGACTTCGTAGCCGGTGGCGGGCAGGGCGGTGCTCATTCGGATCTCCCGGAGATCGGCGCGATTGCTGGAATCCACCCTGAACCGCCACACCGTCTCGCACCATCGGTCGGCCCCGCCACACCGAAAATCGATGTGCCCCAGCTTCTGATGCCGCTTCTCGACATACGATCAGTCACATGGATCTCCTCGACCGACAGATCGCGCACGCTCTGCGCCTCGACGGCCGAGCGTCGTTCAGCCGCATCGCCGCTGTTCTCGGTGTCTCGGACCAGACGGTCGCGCGCCGCTACCGGGCGCTGCGTCAGGCCGGGACCGTCAAGGTCGTCGGCGGCCTTTCGGCCGGCCGCATCGGGCTGACCACCTGGGTGATCCGATTGCAGTGCGCGCCGGGCTCCTCCGCGGCGATCGCCCGGGCGCTGGCCAAACGCGCCGACACGTCCTGGGTCCGCATCGCCTCCGGCGGCACCGAGGTGTTGTGCAGCATCCTGACTCCGGATGACGACCGCGAAGCCCTGCTCCTCGAACGGCTTCCGGCCACCAAGCCGATCATCGCGATCAGCACGTACTGCGTCGTGCACACCTTCACCGGCAACGAGGACGGCTGGCAACCGGTCGCGACGGCGCTGAACGCCGAGCAGATCGCGGCGCTCGCTCCCGATCCACCCGCCAATCCGCCTGCCGATCCACCCGCCGATCCCCGGCCGGAGTCGGCGATCGCCCTCGATCCCGCCGACCGGATCCTCGCCGCGGAACTGGCCCGCGACGGCCGCACCCCGTTCACCGAGCTCGCCGCCGCGACCGGCCTGGACGAGTCGTCGGTCCGCCGCCGACTGGCCGCGCTCCAGGCCGACGGGACGCTGTACTTCGATCTGGACGTCGACAGCCGGGCTTTCGGCTACGGATTCAGTGCCCTGCTATGGCTGTCCGTCGAGCCGGCCCGGCTGTCGGCGGTCGGGCAGGCACTGGCCGGGTTCGCGGAGGTGGCGTTCGCCGGTGCCACCACGGGTCCCACCGACGTACTGGCGTCCGTCGTGACGACGAGCGGCGCGGCCTTCTACCTGTTCCTCACCGAGGCCATCGGCGCGCTGCCCGGGGTCCGGGAGATCCAGAGCGCGCCGGTGCTGCGAACGGTCAAGCGCGCCGGCGCTTAAGGATGGACTAACAGTTTGTCGGGCCGCTGATATACGTCCGCACGATCCAAAACCGGTGCGGCCGTCAAGCCCTGATGAACACCCGTCGGTTCCAGGAGCAGCACATCGGGGTCCTATCGCCATTCAGCTTCGCGACCAGCGACTATCGAGGTTCGTCGCAGGACCGGTCGCGGCTTCGAGAATATGTCCGATACGCCGTTGACCTCCCTACCCGGCAGCGCTAACTTCCCTAGTCGAGGCCTCAGGGAACCGACCGTTCGGTCAGTGGTTTTAGGGCGGCTCCCGCGAAACAGAGCACTGCGTAGCTCCACGGCACAGCCGGATCCGGGACAGGCACACCCCTACCGCAAGGTGGCCGCACCACACACAGGTTCTTGCCACCACCCCCACGTATCGAGAGGGGAACCACCCCAGTGAGAATCACCTCACGCCTGCGCACTTTCGCGTGCCTGGCAACAGCCGTCGCCATGGGCGGCGCGCTGGCGATCGGCAGCGCGACCGGCGCCACCGCCGCCACCGCGCAGTCCTCCGGCGCGGCCACGTCAGCGGCCACCGCCACGATCGCCGCCGAGGCGGCCGGCTCGGCCCACGCCTCCCAGCCCGCCGTCACCCCGGCGAATCAGGGTTCGACCCACGCCTGCCCGGCGGTGATCGTGGTCGGCCACGAATCCTGCTTCGCCCTGAAGCGCAACGCGGTCCACGCCTCGACCGCGGGGACCTCCCCGAACGCCATCCCGTCCGGCGTCGGCTACGGGCCCTCACAGTTGCAGTCGGCCTACAACCTCACCTCCGCCTCGGCCTCCGACGGCGCCGGCCGGACCATCGCGCTGGTCGACGCCTACGATGACGCGAACGCCGCGTCCGACCTGGCCGCGTACCGGTCCGCAGCGGGCCTGCCCGCCGGCACCTTCACCAAGGTGAACCAGAGCGGCCAGACCTCGCCGTTGCCCTCGGCCCCGCCGGCCGGCGACGACTGGACCCTTGAGGAGTCGCTGGACCTGGACATGGCCTCCGCGATCTGCCCGCTGTGCAGCATCGTGCTGGTCGAGGCGGCTGACGACTCCAGCGACGGCCTCTACATCGCGCAGAACACCGCGGCGAGCCTGGCCGGTTACATAT
>NZ_JAAFYZ010000260.1 GCF_018274385.1 Catenulispora pinistramenti
GACCAAGCGGCGACCAATCAAACGGCCGAGACACCACGCCTCCACACCGTGTTCGGAACCAATTCACATTGTCGATTCCGAATACTGACGGAGAGATTTTGTATGCGCTAGCGCAACAAATAGGCGAGTTTTACCATGAGGCCAACCGCCCGGGAACCCGCAGTGGACGAAGTACCCGGTAGGAGCCCGACATCATTGCCGACATCGCAAGGGAGCCGTCCGTGGACCTGGTGATCGACTATCAGATCCTGCACGACGCGGCCGCCAAGATCGACGCCCTGGAGTCCGAGATCGGCATCGTCACCGATCACGCGCAGGGGCACGGGCTGGTCCCGGCCACCGGCGGCAACGTCGTCTCCACCTCGCTCGGCGCCATCGGCATGGCCTTGGAGGGCCTGTACGTGGCCTGGGCCGGTCCGTTGCGCGACGCCGGGACCCAGATCCAGCAGCTGTCCACGACCTTCCGGAGCATCGCGCAGGTCTACTTCGACGCCGACGCCACCCAGGCCGGCGCGGTCCAGGCCGGCATCGCGATGTCGAACATCCGCGACTACCCCCAGGAGTACGCCCAGTACGAACAGGCGCTGGCCGCCTGGGAGCAGCTCGACGACCCGAACAACGTGCCCTACTACACCGCCGACGGCCAGGAGCACTGGATGAGCGTCCCCAGGCCGACGCCTCCGCCGGTGCCCGGGACCACCAGCACCGGGCCGACCGGGGCCACGACCACCGTCCAGCAGGGCGGCATCGACCAGTACGACCCGAACCACGGCCCGCAGATCACGTCGGAGACGACGACCTACAGCCAGGGCGGGCAGACCTATTCCGAGACCACGACCTTCGGGCCGGACCAGGGCTGGCACGACGGCCCGGTCCAGAACACCACGACCACCATCAGCCACGCCGACGGCTCGCAGGACACGATCACCACCACCTACACCATGAACGGCTCGGCGACCACGACGGACGTGAACACAGCCAACGGGACCAGCACGACCACCACCCAGACCCGCACGGGCTGGGACGCGCCCTGGCAGACGCCCCCCACCGATAACGGCAACACCGACACCACTACCAACAGCGACGCCAACACCCCCGCGGCCTGGTAAGCCCGGCCTCCACCGACCGCCACAGCCCAGCACCGACCTGCACCGACCAGCACCGAGTACCCGCTGAAACTCACAGAACAGGGAATCCCATGGCAGATGTCGCCATCGACTACGGCACGACCCAGTCCGTCGCCAGTGCTCTGAACGGAGCGGTCGCCACGATCGTGCCGCAGCTGCAGTCGTTGCAGAGCCAGGTCAACGCCCTGCTGTCGCAGGACGGTGGCCTGTGGATGAACGCCACCAGCCCGGCCCTGCAGAACGCCTACGCCACCTTCAACACGTCGCTGACCCAGGCGGTCAACGGCATCAACAACTTCGCCACGCAGTTCAACGGGATCGCCGGGCAGATGCAGAGCATGGACACCCAGATGGCCAGCTCGATCACCTCAGGGAGCTGATTCCGGCTCGCCCGGCTCCGCGAAGCACAGCACAGCACAGCACAGCACAGCACAGCACAGCACAGCACAGCGGTGGCGCATACCGTAGATCGCTACGGTAGGCGCCACCGCGCTATGCGGTCTTGAGCACCGTCAGCGGTAGCGCGATCTGCTGGATCCCGCCACTGACCGGGTCCGCGACGTAGCCTCGACCGGCCCGCGGCGGCCGGCGCAACTGGTTCGGCGGGATCCGCGCCCCGACGAGGTCGCCCTCGGCCGGGGTCTGCGGGTTCAGCAGCACCCCCTGCCGCATCCGGCGCGCCTCGCCGACCCAGCCGACCATGGCCTGCACGAACGTCTCGGACGAACCGGCCATGGCCAGCCCGACGCCGCGGTCGCGGCCGGTCGCCACGATCGCACGCAGCGCCAGGTCCGCCGCCGGCATCTGGGCGAGCAGATCGGCGTCGTCGACCAGGACGACGCAGGGCGAGCCCAGTTCCTTCACCGCCGCCTCCAGCTCCGCACCCGACGGGTTCGCCTCCGTCAGCACCCTGACCTGAGGATGCGCGTCGAGCCTGCGCAGCGGCGAGGCCCGCGGGGTGACGGCGACGACGTTGGTGCCGCCGGCCAGCAGTGACACCGCCAAGGTGACCAGCACCGTGGAGCGCCCGGTGCCGGGCGGTCCGCAGACCGTGAACACCGACGCCTTGCCCGCGAAGTCGACCAGGACCGGCTCGGCCACGTCGCCTCCGACACCCAGCACCCCCAGCATCGGCCGGCGCTCGGCGACCCGGTCGAAGGCGTCGTTGAAGCTCAGCTCGGCCGGCAGGAGTCCGATCGGCAGCGGCCGGGAGTCCTTGCCGACCGCCTCGTCCCGCTGCGTGGTCTTCTCACCGAGCGCCCGGATCGCCGCGGCCTGCGCCGCCCCGGACGGATCGGCGGCGACCACCGCGACCTGAACCTCGGTGCTGCTTCCGGAGATCCACGCGCGGCCGGGCTCCACGACGGTCGGCAGCCTGTCCATCGGCAGCCCGACCGCGATGTAGTCGCTGCGGTCCGTCAGACGAAGCAGCAGGCGGTTGTCGTTGAGCGAGCCGATGCGGCCGGACAGCAGGGCCCGGTCGCCGCTGAGTATCACGTGGATCCCGGCGGCCGCGCCCTCTCTCAGCAACCTGATGCACTCGTCGATCAGGCGGCCGTTGTCGTACTCCCCGACCGCCGCGTACAGAGCCTCCCAGCCGTCGACGAGGACGAACGCGTGAGCCGGCCGCGGACCGGGCGGCATGGCGGCGCGCAGCTCGGTCAGGTTCGCGCTGTGGTGTTCGGCGAGCAGATCCTGGCGCCGGGACAGCTCCTGCCCGAGGCGGGTCAGGAGGCGGTCGACGCGCTCGATGTCGGCGCGGTGGGCGACGGCGCCGGTGTGCGGAAGGTGGGCCAGCACGCTCAGCGCGCCGCCGCCGGCGTCGATGCCGTAGAAGTGCACGTTCCCCGCGCTGTGCCGGCCGGCCAGGGCCGCGGCGATCGTGCGCAGCGTCTGCGACCGGCCCGAGCGGGTCGCGCCGACGACGTAGAGGTGCCCGAAGGTGTCGGGGTCGATGGTGATCGCGCGTTGGGTCTGCAGGCTCGGGATGTCCTGCAGCCCGTACGCGACCGGGGCGAGCTCGTGGTCCTGCCCGGAGACCGACGGGAGTTCGGCCAGCGTCAGGCGCGAGGGCAGAGCCGGCAGCCACGGGCTGGGCTGGCGCGGGATCTCCAGCTGCCCGGCGGCGTCGGCCAGCGCGGCGACCAGCACCGACAGGTCGGTCGGGACCTCGGGGCCGACCGCCTGGCCGGCCTGCTCCGGCGGTTCCAGGACGCGTCCGAGCCGGGACCAGGGCACCGCCACGGCCCACGGCGGACTTATGGGCACCTCGGCGTCGGCGTCGGTGTGCTCCCCGCCGACGTACCCGGTCTGGAACGGGGCGACCGAGCGGTGGGCGAGGCGTACCAGGGCCCGGCCGGGCACGGTCGCCGGGATCATGGCCGCGTCGGCGGTGTCGATGATGTCGGCGCTCTCGACGGGATCGGTGACGCGCAGCGCGATCCGCAGGTTCGTGTTGGCCCTGATGTCGGGGGTGACGACCCCGGCCGGCCGCTGCGTGGCCAGGACCAGGTGGATGCCGAGCGACCGGCCGCGCTGGGCGAGGGAGACCATGCCCGGGATGAACGCCGGGACCTCACGGACCAGCGTGGCGAACTCGTCGATGACCAGGACCAGGCGCGGCAGCGGCGGCAGGTCCGGTTCGCGGCGCCGGGCGGCCTGGTAGGCCGGGTAGTCCTTGTGGCCGTGCTCGGCCAGCAGCCGCTCCCGGCGGCGCAGTTCGGCGGCGAGGGATTCCAGCGCCCGGTCCACGAGGTGGCCGTCGAGGTCGGTCACCATGCCGAGCGTGTGGGGCAGGTCGACGCAGTCCCGGAAAGCCGATCCGCCCTTGTAGTCGATGAGCAGGAACGTCAGCTCGTCGGGCCGGTTGGCGAGCGCGAGCGAGGCGACCAGGGTCTGCAGGAACTCCGACTTGCCCGAGCCGGTGGTCCCGGCGATGAGGGTGTGCGGGCCGTCGCGGACCAGGTCGATCGCCGTCGGCCCGTCGAACCCGGTACCGATGACGGCGGCGGTCGAGGCGGGGCGGAGCAGCCAGCGCGCCGCGACCTGTTCGCCGTCCGGCTCGGGCAGGTCCAGCAGGTCCAGCAGCCGCACCGTCAGCGGAAGCGAGCCGCCGTCCTCGGGGGTGGTGTCACGCACCGGGGCGAGCGCGCGCGCCACCCGGTCGAACCACTCCGGCGGCGGCAGGTCCGGACGGATCGGCGAGAGCTCCGGCTGGTCGTTCTGCCGCAGTGCCAGGCCGGCGGGACCGTCGACCACGATGGTGGCGGCCTCCTCCGGCAGCAGCCGCACTTCGCTGTCCACACACAGCGCGTACACGCGGACCGCCGGGCCCTCGGCGAGCACCTGGACCAGGCCCGCCACATCGCGCAGCCGCCGTGCGCCGTCGACCACCACGACGATGTCGGGGTCGGCGAACATCACCGAGCCCATCGCCGATCCGCGCGCCTTCGTGCGCTGTTTGACGATCGACACCAGTTCGGCCACGCGATGGGCCACCGTCTCCGGGTCGTTGCCGATCAGCACCGGCGGGTCCCCGAACGGCGAGCGCGCGTGCGGCAGCCAGCGCACCCAGTCCCACGTCTGGGCGCCGTCGGCGTCGGTCAGCACCACGAGGCGCACGTCGCGCGGGCTGTGCAGGACCGCGGCCTGGGCCACGAGCCAGGCCACCAGAGGCCTGATCCGCTCCGCGGGCCCGGCGAAGCCGACGACGCCGCAGTCGGTGAGGGCGACGCCGGTCGGGATGGCCGGAACCGTCCAGGGCACGTCGGCGCGAGTGCCGGGACGCAGCGGATCGACCCGCTCCTCGTCCTCCACCTCGACGACAGAGGGCTGATCCACCGTGCCGAGCCTGAGCACCAGGTGGTCGGGGTCGCGGCGGCGCCGCTCCCACAGCCGCCGCCCGGGTCCGGTCACGGTGGCCGCCAGCAATGCCGGATCCGGGGCGATCGCCGCCCGGACCAGGCGTTCGGCGGCGACGGCGTCGGCGATCTCGACCGCGAGCCGGGCCTTGGTGGCCGCGCGCTCGGCGACGCGCCGCTTGTGGTCCTTGCGGTTGTGGCGGCGGTCGCTGACCCAGTTGGAGATCGCGAAGACCGGTGAGAACACCGCGAAGATCAGAAAGAACATCGAGTGCAGCAGGAACACCATCGCGACGCCGAGCAGCGCCGGGGCGAACATCATCGCCAGCGGGAAAGGGCGGCGCGGTACCACGGGCGGCGGGGCGGGAATGCGGAACCGGGTGCGCGGCAGGGGTTCGACGATACGCGGCGGCCGGTTGAAGTCCAATCCGGTCCCGTCGTCGGCGGACCGGACCGCGGCGTCCCGCGGCACCGGTGCGGTCCAGTGCACCAGCACGTCGCGGACCTCCAGGTCCGCCGAGGCCGGCCAGGGTTCGGCGGCGGCGCCGCCGGGTGGCGCGGCCGCGAGCCACGCCTGCTCGTCGCTCTCGGCGGCCTGGCCGCCCTCCTGCGGGAGCGGCGAGGGCGGCACGACCTGGACGAGCCGGACCTCCTCCGGCTCGTGGACGAGCACTGAGACATCCCCTTCGGGGCCCACCGTGAGCGTGGCGGCCACCTCCGGGGCGTCCCCGATCAGGACCGTGCACTCCGGCGCGGAACCGATGCTGTACGAGCCCATCGCGAGCGGAACGATGACGCCCGCTCCGGGGCCGGAGACCACATGCAGCTCGATCAGCACCGGCGGCTCGGCGGCCCGCGCGTGCGGCCGACGGTCCAGGAACGCGCCTTCGCGCAGCCCGATCTCACCGATCGGCCTGGTCCCGGTGACGGCGTCCGGACCCAAGTAGTAAGCGTGGCCGAAGTCGCCCGTGGTCTCGGCGACGACGCCGGCGATCTCGGCGGCCGGGGTCCGGGGGTCGGCTTCGACGACGAGGTGCCGGGGCTCGCTGTCCCGGACGGTGAACGACACGCGCATGGCGCCTCCCTGATGCGGCTCTGGTCAATCGGGGCTGATCATGCTGGCCGAGGCGTGCGGCGACCGGCCCGCACGGCGCTACGGCCCGGGAACGTCCTGCGCGATGATGGTCTCCAGGTCGGACGGCGAGGGGTCGCCGATCGCGGCGGTCCGCAGCGCGTGCCGTTCGGTGAGGGACTGGAACAGCTGCCGCGCCAGGCGGCCGTTGCCGAAGCCCTCCCCGCGGGCGATCCCGCCGAGCCGGTCCAGCAGTGCCTGGCGCGCGCCGGCATCGAGGGTGTAGCGGTGCTCGTCGGCCTGCTGCTGGACGATGGCCAGGAGTTCGGCGACGTCGTAGTCCTCGAATGTCAGGGTTCTGGTGAACCGCGAGGCCAGGCCGGGGTTGGAGTCGATGAACCGGTGCATGTCGTCCGGGTATCCGGCGACGATGACGACGAGCTCGTCCCGATGGTCCTCCATCAGCTTCACCAGGGTGGCGACGGCTTCCTGGCCGAAGTCGTTGCCGCCGCCGACCGGAGCCAGGGAGTACGCCTCGTCGATGAACAACACGCCGCCCAGCGCCCTGCGGAACACGGCCGTCGTCTTCGGGGCGGTGTGGCCGACGTACTCCCCGACCAGCGCGCCGCGGTCGGCCTCGACCAGGTGGCCGCCCTCGAGCATGCCCAGGCCGTGCAGGATCCGGCCGTACAGGCGGGCCACGGTGGTCTTCCCGGTGCCGGGGTTGCCGGCGAACACCAGGTGCCGGCTGGTCGGCGGCGGCGGCAGGCCCGCCTCCTGGCGTCTGCGCACCGTGCGCATCAGCGACACCTGGGCCGTGATGTCCCGTTTGACCGATGCCAGGCCGACCAATCCTTCGAGCTCTTCGATGAGTTCGTCGACATCGATCTCGGGGTCGGGAGCCGGCCCGGCCGCGGGGAGCGGGATGGTGGAGACGCTGACAGCGCTGCTCTCCACCTGTTCGACCACGGCGGCCGCGGCGCTGTCCAGGGCCATGTCCTGGTCCGCGTCATGGATGCGGATCCGCCTCAGCAGAGGTGTGGCGGCGGCTCCGACGTGGACGGCGGGATAGAGGGTCTCGGAGATCTCGCAGTCCTCGAACACTCCCCCGGCGCCGTCGGCGATCATCAGCCCGTTCTTGCCGGTCCGCTCGATGACGACGTCCCGCACCCGGGGTTCGGTGCCGGTCCACGCGACGAGCGCCGAGCCGGCGCTGTCGGTGACGCGGCAGCGCTCGACGCGGGCCCGGGTCGGCGCCGTCACCAGGATCCCGGCCAGTCCGGAGCCGGAGATGACGCAGCCTTCGACCTCGATCCGGCCGGCGGTCTCGGCGCTGATCCCGCTCATCCGGCTGTCGCCGATCGTGCCGCCGTCCACCCGCAGAGAAGACTCGTCGGCGGCGCGGACGCCGTGTTCCTGGCTGGCGCGGACCACACAGTCCTGAAGCTCCGCCGCGGCCCGGTCGGCCAGGTGGACCGCCGCGAAGCCGGTGTTCTCGATCGTGCTGTCCCGCAGGTGTGCGCGGGCGTCGTCGCCCACGTAGAGCCCGTTGCCGCCGCTGACAGTGATCCGCAGTCCGCGGGCCCGCACCCGCGCCGAGGCCAGGACGGCCAGCGCGGTGGACGGCGAGTCCAGGATCTCGCAGTCCTCCAGGACCAGGGTGGCGGCCGCGCCGACCACGATCCCGCCGCCGGTGAACACCAGTCCTCGCAGGCTCGCATCGGCTCGGACGACCAGGTCTCCGTCAAGCTCGACGATGACGGAGCCGCTCTGTCCGCCTGCCGTCAGCGTGGCGGGCCTGGCGAGTTCGAGCCGCTCCCGATAGCGGCCCGCGGGCACCCGCACCGGATCCGGGCCCGCCGCCTCGATCAGGCCTTTGACGGTCACCGCGTCCTCGCCGGCCGGCGCGCGGTTCGGGGACGGATCCGTCGCGGGCACCGGATCGGACGGGGGCAGTTCGGCAGGCCGGCTCCCGGCCACTTCCGGCCCGGCGCCGGCCCGGCGCGAAGCGCGCCTGAAGGCTGATGCCGTCATCGCTCGGCCGCCCTGCCGGCGAATCGGAGAGCGGGAAAGCAGATCAGCGACGTACGCATGCTCCGTAGTCTGCGTCCCCTGATATGTCGTCGCAATTGAACGAATTCTGGGTACCGCTCACCGGCGGGGTGGCGGTGGCGACAGCCCAGCTCGGCTGGGTTCCACCGCAGCCCACATGCAGTGCGTAGGGCTCGGAGACCGGGAGGGTGTAGCCGTAGGTGGCGGTCGCGGGGTTCGCCGTGGGCCACCACGGGGAGAATCCGGCGCCCTGGGCGACGTCGACCCACACGCCGGTGACGGCGTTGCCCGACAGGCAGGTCACTGAGCCGCTGATGGCGACCGTCGTACTGGTCGGCGCCTGAGGCGGGGGCGCCTTGGAGGTCGTCTGCACGCGTGGAACGCTGTGTGTGCTCGCGGGCGCCACGGGGCGGGACGTGTGCCGCGTCGACGAGGGGAAATCCGGGGGCGGCAGCGCTGCTGACGACAACGGCGCTGCCGGCGGTGCCGACGAAGGCGACGGGGCCGAGGAGCGCGGTGGCGGCGCACCGCCGACCACCGCGTGGGCGGTGCTCGACGTGGAGCTGGCCGGGGCCGTGGTGGAGGTCGAGGAGCCCGTTCCGTGGGCCGACGAGGTGATGACGGCCCCGGCGGCGCCGAGGTAGACGGCCGAGTCGCCATGCCGGTCCGCCACGGCCGTGTCGACGCTCACCGCGGCGGCGATCAAGGCTCCGGCACCGGCGAGGGCGGCCGCGAAAAGCCGTCCGCGGCGGCCCCCGCGGCCCCCGTTCCCGGGGCCGCGCCGTGCCTGGAATTTGTTCCTGTCTATCGCATAATCCCTGCTCTGGCCTTTGCGCATGGCGTCAGCGTACTGTCTTTGGTGTCTCATTCAAGCCCGCCCGGCGACGACGGGCTCGACGGGTGGCCGAGCCCGCCCACCGACGAATTGGATCAGTCCATTGCGCCGCTTCGCGCTCCGCGTCCTCCCGGCCGCCGGCCTCACCGTCCTGGCGGCTGTCGTCGCCGTCGTCCTTCCGCCGGGGGCGTCAGGGGCGACCCCCGTGCCGCCCGCGCCCTCCCCCAAGGCGATCGTGAACTGCCTCGGCACCGTCCCCGCCGCGCCCGACGCCAAGAGCTCCGCCCCGGTCGTCCTCACCGACTGCTCCGCCGCCACGACCCGGCAGTGGACCACGACCGCCGGCACGGTCCGCTCGGCAGGCCAGTGCCTGCAGACCGACGGCCAGGGCACCAACGACGGCACGCCGGTCCAGCTGGGCCCCTGCACCGGACGGCCCGACCAGAAGTGGGCCGTGCACGACGGCACGCTGATCAGCGCGCCCACCGGCAAATGCCTGGCGGTCCCCGGCGGCTCGACCACGGTGGGCACTCCGCTGGTCATCCTGGGCTGCGACGGCGGAGCGGCGCAGCAGTTCGCCCAGGCCACGGTCCCGAGCACCGGGAGATCCGGCGGCGCCGCCCGGTGGCTGCCCGCCGCCCTGATCGCCGTGGCGGCCGCGATACTCTGCCTGCTCCTCGTCTTCCCGGGGCCGACCCGTCGAGCCGCCCGCCTGGCGCATGCGCTGCGGGCCAGGCTGCCCAAACGCCGCCGCCGCTTGAGCCGTGCGCTGCTGGCCCGCCTCGCCGATCAGGCCACCGTGGACACCGCCGCCCAGGCGTTCGCCGCCGCCGGCCGCGACACCTCGTGGTGGCCCTACGCCGTGGCCGTCTCCGGACAGGACGCAGTCGTCTGGCTGGCGGGGCTCGACGTGCCCGCGCCCCAGCCGCCCTGGGCGCCGGTGCCCGGCGACCCGCACGCCTGGACGGTGTCGCGGGCCGACCTGGATCCGGAGACGGAGGCAGCAGACTGGGCGGCCTGTCCGGTCATCCTCGGCGTGCTCGATGACCGGGTCGTCGTCCTGGATGTTTCGCAGTCCCATGACACGCTGGTGATCGGCGGCGACGCCCGCCGGGCCGAGAAGGTCAGATCCGCACTCGCCGACCAACTCGAAGGCGGACGAGTCGTCCTGCGCGGGAACGATCCGCGCCCGGTGGGCGGCCGTCCCCACTGGGACATCAGCGTCGACTCAGAGGGCTGGATCACGGTGTACGGGCGCCGAGTAGCGTTCGCCCAGCCTGCCGCCGTCCCAACAGTTCCGGCTCCTCGGGTGGAGGAGGACCCGCTGCCGACGGAGACACCCGATCCGTCGCAGCAGACCGAGGATCCGTCTTCCGCGACCGATCGCGCTGGTGTCATCGCGGTCTCCTCGGTGCACGGGCCACGGTCGACCGAGACCATCCAGCTCCCGGTCGAACCACAGGAAGCCGACACCGATATCCCGGTACGGCGCAAGGCCGTGTCGAGTGCTTCCTCGGAAACCTGAGCGATGTCATTATTTGCGATTCCTGGCGACCTTCTCTGCACCTTCCGTGGGGCTTCACTGGTGCTTCTCTGCGAATTCACCGAAGGAATTCGCACACATTGACCCATCGGCTGGAGGGCCGCTTGTGACGCATTCGCCAGTCCACCCGGCCGACGGCCGGACCGCCCGCGCGTTTGCCCGACACACCACAGACGTCCATCACGACACTCATCGCGACCGCTCCGAACATCAAGCGGGACGCGAGCCGGAACGAGCCGGCACAGACGGAATCCGCCCCTGAGGTCGTCCTCCCACCAGGCGTCTACACCGAACACGTAGTCCTGGGCGGCCCAGTCTCACTGATCCCCAGGGACGGCCCTGGCACGGTCGTGATCTCGGTGACCGAGGGCACGGCGCTGACCGTGCGTGCTGATGCCGTCCTGCGAGGCATCGTCATCGTCTCCGGCGACGCGGGACTACCCGCAGTCTCCGTGGAAGCCACTTCTCCTCTCTTCGAGCACTGCGAGATCCGCGGCGCACGGATCGAGACGACCGGGGACGCGTCCCCCACGCTCCGTCATTGCACCATCAGCGGCGCGGTGTCGGCCGGTCTCCTTGCCCGCGGACGCAACCGCCCTCATCTGCGGGACTGTCTCTTCGACGGCATCGCCGCCGAGGAGCGGGCACGGCCGCTGATCCGCCTCACCACCATCGCCAGGCCAGCCGACACGGGTTTCCGTGTCGTCGGCGACGCGCAGGCCGACATCGTCCGCAGCTGGGTCGTCGACAGCGCAGGGCCCGGCCTGCTCGTGGACGACCGCGCCGCCGTCCGCCTCCGGTCCTGCCGCATCGTCAACGCCGCGACCGACGGACTGCGGATCGACGGCAACGCGGCACTCAAAGACCGCCGCCTCCCCTTCGACGAACCGACCCCCCCTCGACGACACCATGGCCGCCCGGACTGCGCGGTGACCGGCGCGGGCGCCGAAGGCGTCGTCGCCACCGGCGCCGCACCGAGGCCGGCCACGGCGACGCCACCCTGCACGACTGCCGCATCTCCGAAGCCCGCAACGGCGTCATGCTGACCTCGACTCGCCACCCGGTCCTCGCGCGCTGCACGATCGAAGCCGTCGAACGCGTCGGCGTCACCATCGGCCGGGAGGGTATCGCCCTCCTCCGCTCGTGCACCGTCAGCGGCACCGGTCCGCACGGAATCTTCGCCGACCACGGCAGCGCCCCCTCCATCGACGGCTGCCGCATCGAGAACACCACCGGCAACGGCATCACCGCCCGGGCCGCGGCCGAGCCACGCGTCTCGACAACCGTCACAAGCGCAGGCGGCCACGGCGTCACCTTCCAGAACGGAGCCGGAGGCGCATTCGAGAACTGCGACATCACCGGCGCAGCGGGCTCATCGGCCGTCCCGTCCAGAAGGAGACCGGCGCGCACCCTGAGTTCGTGGCCTGCCGCCTGCACGAACCCGGGAACGCGCCGCTCGAACGCCCTTCAGAACCTTGACCAAGGCATGGCCAAGCCAGCACGGCTCAGCCGATGAGGTCGAACTCCTCCCAGCCGCCGATGGCGGTCCGGTTCGCGATCAACGGCGAGTTGCCGTAGTTGTCAGCGGTCACGTACTCGTCATCCGCCGCGGCCTTGAGGCTGATGCTGCCGTCGGCGTTATTGATGAGTTGGAAGGTCTCCCAGCCGCCGATCGCGGTCCGGTTGGCGATGAGCGGCGAGGCGCCGGCGTTCTCCGCGGTCACGTAGTCGTTGTCCGCGTGCGAGAGCAGGGCGATGTTTCCGCCTCCGAGATCGATCAGGTCGAACTGCTCCCAGCCGCCGATCGCCGTGCGGTTGGCGATGAGCGGTGAGGCGCCGGCGTTGTCGGCGGTCACGTAGTCGTTGTTCGCGTGCGCCCGCAGACTGACTACGCGGCCCTGCGTGAACGCGGCCGTGCCGGCGGGGCTGCCCAGTCCGGTCGGGCCGTCGTAGCCGGGACCCGCGGTGCACAGATAGGCCGGCGAGCACGAGCCGTTGCTGCCGGTGGTGATGTCGTTCAACGCGAATGTTCGGCTGTACGCGTACGAGGCGGGGTAGCTGCCCGCGGCGGGAGTGCCGGCGACGGCGTAGACGGCCGCGATGATGGGGGCGGCCACGCTGGTACCGCCGGCGACCAGCCAGCCGGGACTTGAGAAGCTGTCGTAGAGCGCGACCCCGGTCCCCGGGTCGGCCACCGCGGAGACATCGGCGGCGGACCGCATCGCGCAGCCGGTGTCGGTCTGCCAGGAAGGTTTCGGCTCGATGGTGGAGCAACCGGAACCGGAACCGGACCAGGTGGTCTCGCTCCAGCCCCGCGCACTGTCGCTCGACTGGGTGAGCGAAGTACCCCCGACCGCGGTCACGTAGGGCGAGGAGGCAGGGTACTGAGTCGCGTATCCCTTGTCGCCCGACGAGGCGACGACGGCCACGCCCGGATGGTTGTAGTCCGCGTCGAGGGGCGTCTCGGCGGCGGACTCCCCGGTCCCATAGCTGTTGGAGACGTACTTGGCGCCCAACGCCACGGCGGTGTTCACCGAGGCGCCCAGGTCGGTCATCGCGTTCGAGTACGCCTCGACCAGCACGATGTGCGCGGCGGGTGCGATCGCCGAGACCATGTCGAGGTCGAGCGCCGTCTCCCCGGCCCAGTCGGCGTTGGAAGGCGGGTAACTGGTGCCGCCGCCCTGATCGACCTTGCGGAAGCAGCCGTTGGCCGTGGTACAGGCCGGCAGCCCGAACTGGGCGCGGTAGACGGCCAGGTCCGCCTCAGCGGTGGGATAGCCGTCGGCGTCCACCACGGCTATGGTGGCGCCCGCCCCGCCGTTGGCCGGTATCCGGTAGGCGCTCGTCAAGTCGGCCGGACCGTAGCCGGCGGGCGTCGCGTTCGGCGACACCGCAGTACGGCTGAGCGCCCGCGGTTGGACGACGTCCGTACGGATCAGCGCGTCGCACTGCGCGTACCCGGCGCGCGTCGGCGCGGTACAGGAGTGCTTGTACTTGACTTGGCCGCTCGGACCCGACGCGGACGCACCGGCCGCACTGGCAGGTACGGCACCGACGAACGCGCCGGCTACGAGAGCGCCGGCAGACAGTGCGGAACCAAGGACTCTGACACGGCGCCGGCGCAGGCTGGGCGAAGAGAAATGAAACAACGGTTTACCTTTCGATGGCTGCTGTGGACCGAGGGTCTGCTGCCGACGCCGGACCCACCGCGCATGCCCTGATCTCGCAGAGGGCAGCCTTCATGGCTGGACCTCGTGAATCGCGCGTGGGGGGAACCGGCAGGCAGGATCTGCTACTGGAAGTACGTAGCTGATGGCCGTGGCATTCAATCCTCGGCGCACACCTTGCGGCCGTCGGCCTGACGGTCGTGGTTCTCCCTTGTAATTCGGTGGTTCACGCCGGTGAAATGCCCTGTGATCCCTCCCCGGTCAGAATTCTGATCGTCCAGAAGGCTGACGGGAGGCGCCATGTCTCGGCCGTTTGATTGGTCGCCGCTTGGTT
>NZ_JAAFYZ010000261.1 GCF_018274385.1 Catenulispora pinistramenti
GGTGCGCGTGCTGACCGTCTCCACCGTCAACGTCAACGGCATCCGTGCCGCCGCCGGCAAGGGCTTCACCGAGTGGCTGAACACCACTGCGGCGGACCTCGTGTGCCTCCAGGAGGTGCGGGCCGAACCCGACCAGTTCCCGCCCCACCTCCGTGCCCCCGAAGGCTGGCACACCCTCATCGCCCCGGCCGCCACCAAGGGCCGGGCAGGCGTGGCCCTCTACAGCCGCATCGCCCCCACCGCCACCCGCATCGGCTTCGGCACCCCCGAATTCGACACCGCCGGCCGCTACGCCGAAATGCACCTCCCCACCCTCACCATCGGCAGCCTCTACCTCCCGGCAGGCGAAGTCGGCACCGACCGCCAAGCCGAAAAAGAGCGGTTCATGCAGGGCTTCCACACCCACCTGACCGCCCTGAACCGCGAGGCGGAACAAACCGGCCGCGCCGTCCTCATCTGCGGCGACTGGAACATCGCCCACCAAGAGGCGGACATCAAGAACTGGAAGGCCAACCAAAAGAACTCCGGCTTCCTCCCCGAGGAACGCCAATGGCTCACCACCGTCCTCACCGAAACCGGCTACACGGACGTGGTCCGCGACCTGCACCCCGACACCGAAGGCCCCTATTCCTGGTGGAGCTTCCGCGGCAAGGCCTTCGACAACGACAGCGGCTGGCGCATCGACTACCAGATGGCGTCCGCGAACCTCGCCACCCGCGCCACCTCGGCGGTGACGGAGCGAGCGGCTACGTATGCGGAGCGGTGGTCGGATCATGCTCCGGTGACTTGTGTTTATGAGTGGGATCTGGCGGCGGTGCCGGCTGCGCGTCGCCCGATCGAGGGAGTAGCTGCTCAGGTGTAGGGCCGCCGCGACCACGAGGCGCGGGTGACACATCATCGACACACAAGACGAGTCCCGGCTCACCTCTCAGGTGGGCCCGGGACTCGCGTTCTCCTGTGCGGATCAGGCTTCAGCAGCGACCAGTGCGCCCTCGTTGACGCCGTCCCGATCGCCGTCCCCATCGCCCTCCGCCGGCGCTGTGGGTGGCTTGGTGTTCCGCACCACCGCGACGGCCACGATCGCGGCGGCGAGCGCCCCGATCCCGCCGGCGATGTAGGCGACGGACTCCGCGTGGGTGAAGGCGTGCCGGGCGGCGTCGATCACCTGGGCGTCGCGGGTGGCCATGGCCTGGCCCAGTGAGTGCCGGGCGGTGCCGGTGATGTCCGCCGGCATGCTCGCGGTGAAGCGGCTGGCCACCAGGGTGCCCATGATCGCCACGCCGAGGGCCGCGCCGGTCTGCTGGAGCGTGTCGTTCAGGGCGGAGCTGACGCCGGCGTGTTCCGGTGGGACCGTCCCCATGATCGCGTTGATCGCGGCCGGCATCGCCAGTCCGGAGCCGGCGCCCAGCAGGGCCATGCCGACGAACAGCTTGGTCAGGCCGTCGTTCGTGCCCAGACCGGCCAGGACCGCGAAGGCCACCGCGCAGATCAGCAGGCCGACGAACACCAGCGGGCGGTTGCCGAACTTCATACCCAGCCCCGCACCCAGGGTGTTGAAGACCAGCGCCGCGACGGCCAGCGGGATGAAGCACAGCGAGGCCTTCAGCGCCGAGTAGCCGAGCACGAACTGCAGGTACTGCGTCATCACCAGCACCAGACCGCCGTTGCCGATCTGCACCAAGGCCAGCGAGAGTGAGCCGCCGGCGAAGTTGCGCTGCTTGAACAGCCTCAGCGGCACCATCGGCTCGGGGATGTGGGTCTCCCAGATCCCGAAGGACACCAGCGTGACCACGGCGATCCCCAGGGCGGCCAGGGTGCTGGGCCGGGCGAGGCCCTTCGGGAGCTCGATGATCACCCAGACGGTCGAGGTCAGCCCGACGATCGAGAGCACCGTGCCCAGTGGATCGGGCTTGCGCCACGGGCCCTTGCTCTCCGGCATCAGCACCATCGCCGATACGATGGCCAGCGCCGCGATCGGGATATTGATCAGGAAGACCGAGCCCCACCAGAAGTGGCTGATCAGCACGCCGCCCAGCACCGGCCCGCCGACCATCCCGACCATCAGCACCACCGTCCACGCGGCCATCGCCTTGCGCCGCTCGGCCTCGTCGGTGAAGACGGTGATCAGGATGGACAGCGTGCTCGGCATCAGCAGCGCGCCGCCGATCCCCATCGCGACGCGGGCGGCGATCAGCTCGCCCGGGCTGCTGGCCAGCGTCGCCACCGCCGAGGCGACGCCGAACACGGCCAGCCCGATGATCAGGACCCTGCGCCGCCCGAACCGGTCGGACAGGCTTCCCGTGGTCAACAACAGCCCGGCGAACACCAGGATGTAGGAGTCGAGCACCCACTGGATGTTCTGCGCGCTGGCGTGCAACGACTCGGTCAGCGCCGGCACCGCCACCGTCAGCACCATGTTGTCCACCACCAGCACCAGCGTGGCCAGACACAGCACGACCAGGATGAGCCAGCGCCGTCCGCCGACGACCGGACCGGGCTCCGGATCGGTTCTCATCTCGGTGCCCTCCTTGGACTGTGTCCCCTTCTCAATCCCTGACATGTCCCCTCCTCCTCACTGCGAATTTCGATCTCCTCGCCCGGTGGGCAACTGCCGACCGGCCCGAGAAGACCGGTGGCTCGGTGATGCCGCGGGCCCGTCGGCGGCGCCCGCGGCCAGCCGGTGGACTCGATCACCGTCGAGAGTGCGGGCTCGATCACTGCGCGGACCGGCGGTGCGATCGTCGGAAGGTGGCCGATGGGGTGGATCTGGGTCTGCACGGCGGCTTCTCCGTTCGGGGATATCGTGCCGATTCACGGTGCATCAGGAGTCTCATCCACGGCCGATCCCGGTACCAGGACGTGCTATAACAGGACGTGTCACACCACCCCACTGACAGCGACCTCGGAACGTTTCTGCGCTCCCGCCGACAGCGGGTGACACCGAGTCAGGTCGGGATGCCGTCCGGCCCCGGCGCCCGGCGCACCTCAGGTCTGCGCCGGGAAGAAGTGGCCTCTCTCGCCGGGGTGTCCGTCGACTACTACGCCCGCCTGGAACGCGGCCGCGAGCGGAATCCCTCGCCTGCCGTCCTGAACTCCCTGGCCGTGGCCTTCGGCCTCACGCCGGATGAATGCCGTTACCTGTACGCGCTGGCCGGGCAGTCGCCGACCGTCCCCGACAGCACGTTCCCGCAGCCTCTGCCCCGAGTGCTCCGCGACGACCAGGTGGTGCGACGTTCGGTGCTGAAAGTGTTGGAGGCGATACGCCCCAGCCCGGGGTTCGTCACCAACCTGGCGATGGACGTAGTGGCCGCCAACCCGGCGGGCCTCGCCCTGTTCCCCGGCTTGGAACGACATCCGCCGGTGGGCAGGACGCCAGAGCACAGCCTGGGAAACATATCCCGGTACATGTTCACCGATCCCATGTCCAAGTCCTTGGCCCAGAACTGGGAACAAGAAATGGGCGCACACGTCGCCCACCTACGCAGCCAGCTCGCCGTCTATCCCGACGCGCGGGATCTGCGTCGACTCATCGACGGGCTCCTGGCCGACAGCCCGGACTTCGCCCGGCTGTGGAAGGAATACGAAGTCCGGCGCCGCACCGGTGGAAGCAGAAGCTTCAGCCATCCAGTCGTGGGCGAGCTCCACCTGGAATACGAGTCCCTGCCGCTGGCCGACACCCCCGGCCACCGCCTGATTCTGTATCCCACGGTCCTTGGAACCCCCGAACACGCTGCCGTGACCCTCCTCGACAGCCAAGGCCCTGCCGGCTCTACATCGAGCGCTGTCTTCTCCTCGCAGGAGCGATCAGGACCCAGCGCGCCCCGGCTGTAGCCGCGGCCATCTTGGCGCGTCCTTCTCTGGCCGCCCACAACCGTCGTCGCAGAGCCCTGACCCGATCACCCTTTGAAACCCACGATCCAGCCGCGGTCCGATGCGAAGACCTCACCGCACCGCGGACCGTCACGCCACCCCTCAGACCTTGCGCCCAGCCCCGCCCCAAGCCCCCTCATCAGCAGGCTGCCCGAACGGGTTGGGATCAGGCCGCCACTCATGAATCGGCACGACGCCGGGCTCCGTCAGCTCCAGCCCCGCGAAGAGGTCGGCGATCTGCTCGGGGTCGCGCAGGTAGTACGGGGCGCCGCCGCTCTCGTTGTACAGGGCGCAGGCACGGGCGTTCAGTTCGTTGGTGTTGGAGCTCTCGCTGATGACCAGGTAGCTGCCGGCGGGGAGGGCGTCCATCAGGCGGTTGATGACTGAGCGGGCCTGGGCGTCGTCGTCGGCGTTGGAGACGTGGCCGAGGATCTGCATCAGCAGGAGCGCCACCGGCTCGTCGAAGTCGAGGGTTTTGCGGGCCTCGGCGATGATGGTGTCGGGGTCCAGGAGGTCGGCCTCGATGTAGGCGGTGGCGCCGCGGGGGTCGCCGACCAGGAGTGCGTTGGCGTGGGCCAGGATCAGCGGGTCGTTGTCGACGTAGACGATGCGCGCCTCGGGGTTGACGCGCTGGGCCACCTCGTGGGTGTTGTCGGCGGTGGGCAGGCCGGTGCCGACGTCCAGGAACTGGCGGACCCCGGCCTCGCCGGCCAGGTGGCGGATGACCCGCCCGAGGAAGTAGCGGGACAGGCGGGCCAGGTCGAAGATGCCCGGGTAGACGGCCGCGAACTGGTCGCCGGCCTCGCGGTCCACCGCGTAGTGGTCCTTGCCGCCCAGCCAGTAGTTCCAGACCCGGGCCGACTGCGGCACGGTCGTGTCGATCCGCGGCAGGCGGGGTATCTCGGGGGACTCGGAATCGGCGGTCATCGTGACTGCTCCCTTTGCATATCCGGACTATGACACCCTCAGCACGGGCCCCGGCCGTGGCGGCGGGGGACGTGACCGAATCAGGCTACGACGAAACCCCAGGTGCGGGCTATGGCACAGGTCTGTTCGTTGATACGGCACGTGACCGGACCACCGCCGTGGGTATGCTGGCCGACGTGGCGAAGACGCACACCCGCCCGTGCACCGCGGGCAACCCGACCATCCCCCGGATACTGTTGGGCGCCGAGCTTCGTCGGTTACGGACGGCGGCGGGCATCACCCGGGACGCGGCCGGGTACGCGATCCGCGGATCCGGCTCCAAGATAAGCCGCATGGAGCTGGGCCGGATCGGCTTCAAGCCGCGCGACGTCGCCGACCTGCTGACCCTGTACGGCGTCCACGACGCCGCCGATCGCGACCCGCTGCTGGCCCTCACCGCGCAGGCGAACGCCCAGAGCTGGTGGCGCGCCTTCGCCGACGTCGTCCCGGCCTGGTTCGAGTCCTACCTCGGCATGGAGGACTCCGCCTCGATCATCCGCTGCTACCAGACCCGCCTGGTCCCCGGTCTGCTCCAGACCGAGGACTACGCCCGCTCGGTCATCCGCCTGGGCAACCCGCTGGCCGAGCCCGCCGAGATCGAACGCCGCGTCGCACTGCGCATGAACCGCACCGGCCTGCTGCACCGGCCGCACCCGCCCAAGCTCTGGGCGGTGGTCGACGAGGCCGTCCTGCGCCACCCGCCCGGCGGCCACGACGCGACGATGCACGCCCAGATCCAGCACCTGCTCAAGCTGTCCCGGCTGCCCCACATCACCATCCAGGTGGTGCCCACCGGCCGCAGCCCCCGCTACGCCGACGCCGGCGCCAGCCCTTTCAGCATCCTGCGATTCCCCGAGGCCGCGCTGCCCGACATCGTCTACCTCGAACAGCTCACCAGCGCCACCTACCTGGACAAGACCGAAGACCTCGACGTCTACACGACGGTGATGGACCAGTTGTGTCTGGACGCGGTGCCCGCCGCCGACAGCGTCCGGTTCCTGGTCCGCTGACCTGGAGCCCCCGGGCCGTATCCTGCGCACGTGTCGAATGCGAATATGTGGACCCCCGACAACGGCCCCGGCGCCGAGACCACCGTCGTCGCGGTCTTCACGACGTGGCTGGTCGGGCAGGGCTGGGAATGCGCGGAACTCCCCCGGTACGGAGACCGCCCGGACATCGACGCCCGGCATCCCGACGGCCGCCGGCTCATCGTGGAGGCGAAGGGGTTCACGCGCGATGCCGGCGCCGATCTGGACACCGGCTACGGGCAACTCTTGAGGCGGATGAAGGGCGAACCGGACACCGGCTACGCGCTCGTGGTCGCGGGCTCGGTCGTCCGATTCGCCCAGCGGGTCCCGTCGGAAGTCCGTAACAAGCTCGGAATCTCGCTCTACACGGTCGATGCGAGCGGCGAAGTCGATCTCATCGACGGCACGCCGCTGTGATCGTTCCGTCAGCCCACTCGGAGCCCAGCTCAAGGGGCTGATCTTCACTCCGCGCGGCCAATTCCCCAGGGGTTGGCAAAATCCCGCCCTTATGTCGAAGTCTTGACGGAAGTCAGCCGCATGCCAAAGGTGTGTAACGTCATTCTCCGACCCGAGAGGGTTACATGCAGCGCAGAGTGCAGCCGACGAGCGAGGCGATCCGTGCGGGCAACCGCGCCCGGGTCGTCGACATCCTGCGTCGTTCCGGCAGCGCCACGCGAGCCGAACTGATCAACGGCACCGGGTTGTCGCGCGCCACGGTCTCCAGCCTGATCGGCGAGCTGGCCGATCGGGGCCTGGTCTCGGAGTACCAGCAGCCGGCCGCGGACAGCCCCGGACGGCCGCCGACCCGGCTCGCGCTCAATCGCGCCGCCGGGCTGGCCATCGCCGTGGACGTGGGCGTGCGGCACGTGGCCGTCGCGGTCGGCGACCTGTCGCGCAGCGTGCTGGCCGAGCGGTGGGTGTCGCTGCCGCAGGGGCACTCGGCCCAGCGCGGCACGCACATCGTCATGCGCAGCATCGAGACCACGCTCGCCGAGGCCGAGGCGGACCGCGACCAAGTCGTGGGGGCGGCGATCAGCATCGCCGCGCCGATCGCGCCGGACAGCGGGCGGTTCCTGGTCCCCGGGGTGCTGCCGGGGTGGAACGGCCCGGAGTTGGCCGAGCAGATCAGCCGGACCTGGGACATCCCGGCGGCGGTGGAGAACGACGCCAACCTCGGCGCGCTCGGCGAGTCGGCCGCGGCCGGCCCGCACGGGCAGGACCTGCTCTACGTCAAGCTCGCGAGCCGGGTGGGCCTGGGCATCGCGTTCGGCTCCGCCATCTACCGCGGCCGCGACGGGTACGCCGGCGAGCTCGGCCACGTCACCGCCGACCCGGACGGCCCCACCTGCTGGTGCGGGCGCCGCGGCTGTCTGGAGCTGTACGCCGGCGCCGAAGGGATGCTCGCCCGCCTGGCCGGACGCGGGATCCACCTCGGCGACGTCAGTGAGCTGATACAGCGGGCCCAGGCCGGTGACGCCGCCGTCCTGGCCGTGATCGAGGACGGCACCCGGCGGCTGGCCCGCGCCCTGGGCACGCTCGCGCTGGTGCTGAACCCGTCGGTGATCGCCCTGGGCGGGGAGCTGACCGCCCTGGGCGCGCTGCTGCTCGATCCGGTGCACGCCGAGCTCGCGGCCGTGCCGTTCGGCTCACCGGTCGCGGTCCGGACCTCGGCGCTGGGGCCGCGGGCCTCGCTGATGGGCGCGCTGGCGCTCGTCCTGTCCGAGTCCAGCCGCTTCACGGATCAGTCCTCTGCTCCCGCCACCCCGGACTCCGGGCGGGCCGCCGCTTCCAGCGCGGTCCCGTCCCGGTCGCACCACCACCGTTCCACCGTCAGTTGATGTCCGTTTCATGATGTCCGTTCGATGATGTCCGTTTGAGTCCATCGATGCCCCCGGTCCCCTCCCGAAGGAGCTTCTTGATGCGTCCCCGTCCCCCACGAAGAGCGCGCCGGCGTGCAGCGACTGCGGCTGTCACCGCCGGACTCGTCCTGGCCGGCACCCTGACCGCCGCGGTGTCGGCGTCAGCCTCGTCCAGCCCGGCGGCGTCCGCCGCGGCGACCATCGCGTCCAAGCACGCGGTCGTCTCCGGCGACGCACGTTTCGAAGTACTCTCCCCGACCCTCATCCGCACCGAGTACGCCGGCAACGGCGTCTTCGAGAACGACCCGACGTTCAACGCCGTCGGCCGTGACGGCTTCGTGCCCACGCACTTCACCCAGAAGGTCGTGAACGGCTGGCTCACCATCGACACCGGCCAGACGCGGCTGCGTTACAAGGTCGGCTCCGGACCGTTCGGCGCGGCCAATCTGAGCATCACCGAGCGGGCCGGCCAGCAGACCGTGACGGCCGGTCCCTGGACGCCGAAGCCGGTGCCCTCCTGTCAGTTCGGGGCGCTGTGTGAGGCCGAAGGCCTCGACCTCAACGGCCTGTCGGTGGCCAGCGATCACAGCGGCTACACCGGATCCGGCTTCGTCGCGGGCTTCACCGACTCCGGCAACTCGCTGTCGTTCCGGGTGACCGCGGCGACGGCGGGCACCTACCAGCTCGCCACCCGCTACGCCAACGCCACCGGCGGCGACGGCAAGGACGTCACCCGCACCTTGAGCGTGAGCGCCGACGGCGGCCCGGCGGCGACGCTGTCACTGCCCACCACGGCCGACTGGAACACGTGGGCCGTGGCCACCGTGCCGGTCACGCTGAAGGCCGGGGACAACACCGTCACCGTCGCGCACGCCGCGTCTGACTCGGGCAACGTGAACCTCGACAGCCTGGCCGTCGTGCCGACCGGCTCGGCCTACCCGGGCCCGGGCGCGCCGCAGAGCCAGCCTTGTCCCTTCGGGACGATCTGCGAGGCGGAGTCCGGTGCGCTCATCGGCGGCGCCTCCTTGCAGGACGACCACAACGACTACTCCGGCGCGGGGTTCGTCGGCGGTCTCAGTTCGACGGCCGCCAGCGATGCCATCGCCCTGACCGGCGTGCCGCGCGCAGGCAGCTACCAGTTGCAGCTGCGCTACGCCAACTGGCAGACCGACTCCAGCCAGACCGGAGCCGCCGGTCCGCGGACGATCTCGGTCGCCGTCGGCAGCGGCGCGGGCAGCGGCACCCCGGCCACCACCAGCCTGGCGCCGACCAGCAGCTGGGACAGCTGGCGCACCGTCTCGATCCCGGTCACGCTCGCGGCCGGGGACAACACGGTGACCATCGGCTGCCCCACCACGGACGCCTGCCACGTCAACCTCGACACCGTCGCGGTGGTCAAGGACAACACGCCGCTGCTGGCCCCGCACGCCCCGCTCGGCGGTTACCGGCGCGGTCTGGACGGCCAGAACGGCGAGGTCGTGACCACGCCCGGCCTGCTGTATCAGGACGGTTGGTCGCTGGTGGACGACACCACCTCGGCGGTGCTCGACTCCGCGGCGCACAAGGTGTCGCAGCGTCCTTCCAACGGCGGCAAGCCGTATCAGGACGGGTACGTGTTCAGCTACGGCCAGAACTACCAGCAGGGGCTGAAGGATCTCGCCACCCTGACCGGTCCGTCCGAACTGCTGCCGCGCTGGGCCTACGGCGTTTGGTACTCCGAGTACTACAACCACACGGCCGCCGACTACGAGAACACCATCCTGCCCACCTTCCGGTCCCAGGGCGTGCCGCTGGACGTGCTGGTCACCGACACCGACTTCAAGGCCGGCAGCACGTGGGACGGCTGGGAGATGGATCCGAGCAAGTTCCCGGACCCGAACGCGTACTTCGCGTGGGCGCACTCGCAGGGGCTGCACACCACGCTCAACGTGCACCCGAGCATCCAGCAGACCGACCCGCAGTATTCGCAGGCGCTGGCGGCGGCCGGCGGGACGCTGCCGTCGTGCGGCACCGGGCAGTACTGCTTCGACTGGGGCAACCCGGCGCAGCTGTCGGCGTACTTCGGTCTGCACCAGCAGATCCAGAACCAGGGCGACGACTTCTGGTGGCTGGACTGGTGCTGTGACAGCTCCACCTCCTCGCTGCCCGGGGTCACGCCGGACTCCTGGATCAACCAGAACTACGCGTGGGACACCGACTCCACCGTCGGCCGCGGCTTCGCGTTCTCCCGGGCCTATTCCTCACTCAACGCCGCCGGCTACAGCGGTTCGATGGGGCTGGCGACCGGGCCGTGGGCCGACAAGCGCACCACCGTGCACTTCACCGGCGACACCACCTCCTCCTGGGCCACGCTGGCCATGGAGGTCGGCTACACGCCCGGCGAGTCGGCCTCGACCGGCCTGTCCGCGGTGAGCCACGACATCGGCGGCTTCAACAACGCCGGCGACCAGACCGCCGGCGCCGAGCCCGGCAGCACCAAGCTGCCGGACGACCTCTACGCGCGGTGGGTGCAGCTGGGCGCGTTCCAGCCCGTCGACCGCTTGCACGGCAACCACAGCGACCGGCTGCCGTGGCAGTACGGCCCGGCCGCGAAGGACTCCGCGGAGAAGTTCCTCAACCTGCGCGAGGACCTGGTGCCGTACACCTACACCCTGGCCCACCAGGCCGCCACCACCGGCGTCCCGGTGACCCGCCCCACGTACCTGCAGTACCCGGACCAGCAGGACGCGTACGCGTTCGACGGGAGCGAGTACTTCTACGGCCCGAACGTACTGGTGGCGCCGGTGACCACGTCGGGCGCCTCGGCCACGACGCAGGTGTGGTTCCCGGCCGGAAGTTCCTGGACGGACTACTTCACCGGGCAGACGTACCAGGGCGGCACGGTGCAGAACGTCACGACAGGCCTGGACACGATGCCCGTCTTCATCAAGTCGGGCGGGATCATGGCGACCCGGTCCGGGAACGTGACGAACGACGACCAGAACCCGCTCACCGACGCGACGGTGACGGTCGCCGAGGGCGCGCCGGGATCGTTCTCGCTGTATGAGGACAACGGGACCACGACGAACACCGCGCAGAGCGCGACGACCGAGATCAACTACGGCGGCCACAGGCTGACGATCGCGCCGGCGAAGGGATCCTTCACCGGGCAGGTGCGGCAGCGGGCTTGGACGGTCGAGTTCGAGAACGCGCAGCAGCCTTCGTCGGTGTCGGTGAACGGAGTGCGGCTCGCCAGCGGTAAGTGGACGTGGGACGCGGCTTCGCACACGCTGACGGTCAGCGCGCCGGCGCAGTCGGTGCGGCAGGGGCTGGTGGTGAGTTACCGGTAGCCGCTGCTTGGTTGTAGTCGCTGCAGTCAGTTGTAGGTAGTTGTAGGTCGGCCCCGCCCGGATGGACTTCCGGGCGGGGCCGAACTCTGCGTTGTGGCCGCTGATTGTTGGCGGGCCCTGGCTCTGATTGCCTTCAGTCCAAAGGCAATGCGGTGCCTACTGCGCGGTGCCGCCCGAGTAGTCCGAGCCGAACTGCGTCTCGATCGTGTTCTCCACCCCGGTGTCGTTCAGGATGATGCCGAGCTCGCGGTTCCTGGTGAGGGAGTTGGAGGTCCAGTTCATGGAGCCGACCTCGACGGTGGCGTCGGACTGGCCGTAGTCGGCGACGACGGCCTTGGCGTGGATGTACAGGCCCTTGGTGCCGGAGTAGCCGACGACGGAGCCGCCGGCGTTCTTTATCTTGTCTATCGCGCTGGTCCAGGAGGAGGGGTCCTCGACCACGACGCGGACGGTGACGCCGGCCTCGGCCTTGGCGACGACGGCGTTGACGAGGGGGGCGTCGCTCAGTTCCTCCTGCTCTATGTCCAGGGTGGTGGTGGCGCCGTTTATGACCGACAGGAGGCGGGACTGGGAGTCGGTCGGGGACCACAGGAGGTTGTCGCCGTCGCTGGGGGTGATGCTGGTGCCGTTGAAGTCGGCGTTGAAGACCGCCTCTATCGCCGAGACGTCGTTGGCGTCGGTGTCGGTGACGCCGTAGTCGCGGCCGGTGCTGTAGTACTTGGACGTCAGGTTGCCGCTGAGGATCATCGACTGGGAGCCGTCCACGGTGATCGTCTTCTGGTGGGTGTAGACGAAGTCGGTGGAGGACCAGGCGACGCTGACGCCGCCGTTGGTGAGGGTGTCGTAGGCGGCCTGGTTCGTGGACTGCTCGGCCTGGTCCAGGATCACGCGAACGGTGACGCCGGCGGCCTGCAGGTTGAGCAGGTCCTGCTCGGCGGTGGTGTCCACGAGCTCGTACATGGTCATGTCGAGGCTGGACTTCGCCGAGTTGATGAAGCTGTAGATGGTCGGCTGGCCGCCGGAGCTCTGGTCGAAGACGAACGGGGTGTAGGTCCCGCTCGCGGCCTGCGCCGGGCAGGCGACCAGGGCGGTGGCGACGGCGAGGCCGGCGATCATGGTGGTCTTGGCCGCCTTGGCGGTTCTGGCCTTGGCGGCCTTGGTCTTGGCGGTCTTGGCGGCCTTGGTCTTGGTGGTCGTGCCGAACGTGTGGGCGTTCATGCCGGGTGATCTCCTTCTGCGGCGTTGTCGCGCCCGGTGGCAGATGGGCGCGGATCCCGTATCAGGGAGCTGGCCCCAGAGCATCACGGGATCCCGACTCAGCATGCTGAATCCAGATGGAGAGGTAATGTCAACTCAGTAACAATTCCATGAATCGACTTCAGGGGCGTTGACATGCTGGATAAGCTAGAAGGCTTGCCCTGTATAGAAAAAACGGCGAGAGGCAGCACTGTGCGGCCGGGCAGCACGGTCGGCGCTGAGCCGACCCCTGCCACCCGACCGCAATCAGAACTCTTATACGCACGCCCTGACACGCACGCCCTGACACGCCAGCAACCGTCAGCGGCCGCCGACCATCGCGCCGGTAGAGCGAATCAGCTCACGAACGATGGTCCGCGAGCCGCGGCCCGATCTGCGCCGCCTGGGCCGCGACGACCGTCCAGCCCTTCGCCGTGGGGCCGTCCAGCCGCAGATCGAAGCTGAAGGTGACCGGGCGCCGCTTGTGCGCGTCGCCCAGCAGCACCTCTTCGGTCCGGCGGTCGACCTCGTAGTAGAAGCCCTCGGCCGCCACCACGACCCGGACCACGATCGGTTCGCGCGACAGGAGCGAGCGCACCTCGACCGAGCCGATGGCGGCGTTGCGCATGACGGTGCGGTTGGGGGTGCGCACCGCCGTGAAGTCCAGGCTGCCGTCGTTCATGGCCCATTCCTCGAGGAACTGCTCGACCGCGACTTCCAGCACCGCCTTGTCGAACCGGCCGTCCAGCACGCTCAGGTCACCGGCGGCGGCATCGGCGTCGGTGCTCCACGAGATGTTGGTCAGCGCCAGCACGTCGCCGCCCGCGCCCGGCACCGAGACGTTCCGCGCCACCTCCAGCACGGCCTCCCGGGCCACCGCCTTCTGGTCCCAGGCGTCGGTCTCGATCGCGTCGGTGAGGTGGTGCGCACCCTCGGCGGCCTGCTCGATCGAGGCCACGATCCACGCCCCGGAGGCGTCCTTGCGCAGCGTCCAGTACTCCACCGGGCGGGTCGCGCGGTCCTTGCGCACGGCCTGCGTGCCGTCCGCGCGGCGCACGCTGTCGTTGAGCGTCGCGCTGATCCGGAAGGTGACGCTGTCGTTCCTCTCCCCGGCCCGGTTCGCGACGTTGACCAGCTCGACCGTCGGCCCGGAGACGATCTGCACGACGTTGACCTCGCCGCGCGACTCGTAGTAGTTCAGCTCCTCGTTCCACTTGACGTAGAGCACCGGGGACAGGATCTGCTTCAGGACGGCCCGATCGCGGCCGGTCCAGGCGCGCTGGGCCGTGGTGTACAGCCAGACCGCCCGCTGGTTCAGCACGTCCACCGCGAAGGTCGGGTCGGTGTCGGCGATCGCCGCGACCCGGGCCTCGATCTGGGTGGCGCGCTGCCGGGCCGCGGCGTCCGAACGGTGGGCCTTCTGGTCCGATCCCGTGTTCAGGCCGCTCTTTCCACTCCGGTTCGTGAGCTTGTACCCGATCACCAGGATCAGGATGATCAGCGCCACGACCACGAACGCGGTGACCGAGCCCCGTCCGCCGACTCCCCCGCCGTGGTAGCCGATGCCGCCGATGCCGCCACCGCCGCCGCC
>NZ_JAAFYZ010000262.1 GCF_018274385.1 Catenulispora pinistramenti
CGCATCGCTAACCTGCGTCTTCGTTCCTTGCGATTGCTATTCTTCCGGCTGGTTTTCGGTTCGTTCCCCTCGGTCGCGTCGGCAGGGCTTCGCCTACAGCGCCGGTGGCCGGGGGTCAAGTTCGCGCTGAACCAAACCGCAGCTCAGACCGCCAACCGCAAGCGCGCGGACTTTACCCCCGGACACCGGTGCTGTACCCATCGGGCTGACGACGCGACCGAGGGGAACGGACCGCACCACCCCACAAACCACAGCCGCTGAGACTGACCCAGGCACCCGAGGGAACCGCGCTAGTTTCCCTGAGGTTGCCGAGGCCCGCCGGAGGCCCGGCCCTTCACCACAGCCCTTGACCTTGACCTTGACCTTCAGCTCTTGATCTTGCCTGTGCTGTTGATCTTGCTCTTGATCTGGCCCTTTGCCCTTGCTCTGACTTGCCGGTGTTGAAGAGGCCTGAGGTGGGGCGGGGTTGTGAACGCGCGAACCGGCAGCCAAGTCACAGACTCGCCGCCTCGAACCCCGAACCGGCACAACTATGACCGAAGGCCGTAAAAAGCTTTGAAAACCCACAAACTAACCGCACCCGGCCCGCAAACCCCAGCCCTCCCTCTCCCCAAAATCACCCGAACCCCGAACAACCCACGGGAGCCTAGAAGCTGAGCAGCGCGACCACGCAAAGCAGCACAGCGTCTGCGCCGCCTCGCCAGACCGGCCGCCAACCCGCCACCAACCCACGCACACCCTAAAGCGCCGCGTCCATCACCTTCGGCATCTGCGTCTGGGCGATCTGCTCGCACAGCGCCCTCCGCTGAGCCGACGACGTCGTCTGCGGCATCGTCTTCGGCATCGGCACGGTCAACATCACCGCGGCGTTGCGCTTCACCTGCTCAACCGTGCACGTCATGTCGGCGTAGTCCGCCGATCCGTAGGCGACGTTCGCGTTCAGGCGCGTGAGATTGTTGTGGCTGAACAAGTCGTTCGCCCGCCAGGTGCCGTCGTGGACCTGCTTGTCCGGGTACTTCTCCGTCGTCAACACGCTCATGTTGCTCGCCCCGAACAAGTCGACCTCGACTGAGGTCTGGTCGTCGAAACTCTCACAGCGGATGTTGCTGTAGGCCGGGTGCAGCCCGTGGATATCCGCGGCGTCCGTCACGTTCTGGCCGACCTTGAAAGCCGGCTTGCCGACCACTGCCGCCGAGAGCTTGTCGCACGCCGGCAACGACTTGTAGTCACCGGCCTTGTCACGGCTCAGATAAAGCGCCGTCGTCGTCCCGGCAGCAGCCAGGACGACGACGGCACCGATGATCCCCCATGTCTTTCCGCTCATTCACCGGATTATGGCATCGTCCATTGCTGGTTGGCCCCGTCGTTGCAGTCCCAGATCTCCAGCTGGGTGAAGTTGGCGGTGTTGGATTGCGGGTCGTCCAGGCACTTGCCGGAGGACGCGCTCACCAATTCGCCGTTCGCCTGCGGGGTCCACACCTGGTTCTGGCCGGCGTTGCAGTCCCACAGCTCCACCAATGTGCCGTTGGTGCTGTTGTTGCCGGTGACGTCCAGGCACTTGCCGCTGGCCCCGTTGAGCTGCAAGTAGCCGTTGGCGTAGTACCAGGTCTGGGCCGGGCTGGTGTTGCAGTCGTACATCTCGACCGGGTTGCCGTCGGCCAGCGAGTCGTACCTGTCGTCCAGGCACTTGCCGGCCTCGGCCGACGGGACCGCGCCCTGGTGCAGGATCTGGGTCGAACCCGGGTTGACGGAGAAGTCCGAGAACTCGTCCGTCTGGTAGCCGGTGACGCCCAGACCGGCCTGACCGTTGGTGAAGCTGCTGTCGGTGGCGCTGCCGATCGCGGTGCCGTCGACGGAGGCGGTCAGGGTCGAGCCGTCCAGCTGGAACGCCACCGTGTGCCATTTGTTCAGGCCGAGTCCGGAGATCGTCCCGCTGGCCAGGGTCGTGAAGTTCCACGAGGTGTCGCTCTTCACGATCGACCAGGCCCCGGAGTCGCTGACTCGCAGATGGTAGGCGTTCAGGCCGTTGTTGTTCGTGCCCTGGATGTTCGCCCGGCCGATCAGCTCCACGCTGCCGGACTGCTCGAACAGCGTGTCGGCCTGGACCGTGTAGTTGGACCAGGTCTGGTCGCCGACCAGGGTGTAGGGCGCGTCATAGGACTCGCCGGTCCAGCGGATCGGCTCGTAGCCGGCCATCTGACGCAGGCAGGTCCCGGCGCGGCCGGCGTCGCAGGGAGCGGTCTGGAAGGCGCCGTTCATGTCCGAGAAGTAGAGCGGCGAGGTGGTGGTGGCCGGGGTGTTGAAGTCGTTCGTGTAGGGCAGCGGCATGGTCGAGGGGGCCGGCGGCGTGGTGACGCCCTTGCCCTGACCGGTGGTCGTGCTGAAGGTGTAGACGTAGCCGGGCTGCAGGGTCGTCGAGTAGGACCCGCCGGACGGCGTGATGTCCGAGCTGTGCACGAACCAGTCGGAGGAGCTGCCGGACTTCACGTTCGTCTGCCAGACGTGCACGGTCCCGTTCGACAGACCGCCGGTGACGTTGACCGTCACGTTCTGCGCGGCCGTGGCGTCCATGGTCTCCACGACGGTGCTGTAGTCACTGCCGTTCGGCGACTTCAGCGAGACGTAACTGCCGTTGGACCGGTCGCCGCCGAGATAGCCGCTGCCGGAGTCCAGGTACTGCCAACCGGGTTCGGTGAACTGCGAGGTCTGCGCCATCACCCAGGTGGTCTGGCCTATGTAGTAGTTGCCGGACCACGGCTGGTTGGCGATCCCCAGGCCCTGGTCGGCGTAGTGCAGGTTCGGGTAGATCGCGGAGATCAACGGCCAGTTGATGTACGCGGTCATCTTGCCGTCGATGTAGTCCCGGTTCAGCGCGCGGGCGATGCTCGGCGCGCCAAAGGTGGAACTGCCGTCGGTCGACTCCGAACCGTTCTCACTGGCCCACAACGGCTTGTTCAGGTTCAGCGCGTTCTGCGTGCTGTCGCACGAAGTGAAGGCGCTGCCGTAGCCGCAGGGGTAGTGGACGCCGACGATGTCCACGGAGTTGTTGAAGTTCGAGTCCGTGGTCATGGCGTCCGCGACGTCCCAGCCGCTGTCGGCCCCGACCACCTTGGTCGCGCCGTAGCCGTGCGCGACCAGCGCGCTCTTGAGGTTCTCGTAGAAAGTGGCGTCGTAGCCCCTCTCGTTCCAGCCGCCGAGGTAGTCGACGCTCAGGTGGTGCTGGGCCGCGCAGCCGAACCAGTCCATCAGATAGTTGACAGTGTCGGTGGACCAGAACCCGCCGTTGATCCACCCCGGGGCGCCCCAGGCCAGACCGTAGATCTTGATGTTGGGGTTGCGGGCCTTGGCCTGCTCGGCGAGCCACCACTCGTAGCCCTGGTCGCAGTCGACGACCCCGCGGCTGTGCTCGTGCGAGGCCTCGGCGCCGTCGGTGGAGTTGGTGTCGCCGCCGATCTCGATCTTCAGGATCTGCAGCGAGGCACCGTATCCGGGCTTGAACAGGTAGTCCAGGATCTCGCTGCGCTGCGGCTCGGGATAGTCCACGAGCAGCCGCGAGTTGCCGCCGCCGCCGCTGATCGCGCCGAGGCCGTCGAAGGTGCGCCCGGAAGCGTTGCCGTCGACGGTGATCGTGGTGTCGGTGGCGGTGGCGGACTTGCCCGCCTTGGCCGCCTGCGCCGTCGGGGAGGTGACGGCCAGGCCGGTCAGGACACTGAGAAGGAGGGTGAGGACCGTGGCGAGCGCGGTGCGTCGTCTAGCTGTGGGTGGCATAGCACGCTCCAACAAATTCGACTACGAATGAACGTCATCGATCGCAATCGCACAGGCTAGGCGCACCCTCACCCAACGTCAACAGGCTCCTTACAGTCTGTTCCGAAACAACATATTCACGGCACCGAGCGGTATCAGCCCTCTGTGAGCTCCCGCTCCATCGGCGTCCGGAAACGCGGCGTCACACGGTGCTCCCCCAGAATCTTCTGCCACCGCTCGGCCTCAGCGGCGATGAGCTTGTCCGCCGCGCTGCCCACGTCCCGCGACATCCCCGTCACAATGGTTCCGTCAGGCCGCTGGGCCCAGCCCCCGACGACCTCGCCGTTCCACCAGACCGTCGGCCCGACGTTCCCCGCACGGTCGAACAACCCCGGCCGGATCCCGTCGGCGAGATACCACGTGCGCGCCTGCCACCCCATCGCCGTCGGGTCGAGCCCGGGCAGCAACGCGGCCCACGGCTCCGGCGCCTCCACGACGTCCAGATCGTCGGGCAGGACCCACGCCGGCGCGTCGTCCGCCTCGACCTTCACCGCCACCGCCCCGATCGCCTTCAGGGCCTTGCGGGCATCGGTGACCTTCCACCCGGTCCACCACTTCAGATCGGCCTCGGTGGCCGGCCCGAAGGCCCGCAGCCAGCGCCGGGCCAACTCGGCCTGCGCATCGGCCACCGGGATGTCCGCGTGCCCCGCGCCCGGCTCCCACCGATGCTGGCTCGACAGCCACGATCCGACCGGCCGCCCGCGCACCACCGCGCCGTCGAAGCCGAGCACCCGCAGCACCCGGCCCGAGGCCGGCTGCCAGGCCTCCCACTTCGTCCCCTTGCCGTACAGGACCTGATCCCGCAGTCCCGGCACGGTCTTGCCCAGCTCCGCTCCGGTCGCCGAACCACGCCGCCGCACTTCGGCGATCGTCTCGGCCTCGACGCGTTCCAGCCAGGCCGCGTCCAGTCCGGCGGCCGTGGCGTTCTTCAGCAGGAGCCCGCGTTCCTTGACCCACATCTCCCGGGTCGTGGAGGCCTGCACCACCGACGCCAACTCCGCCGGGACCACGAACAGGGTCTGGCGCATGCCGTGCATGCGTACCAGAGTCCGGTCGTCGTAGAGCGCGCGCTCGACCTCCGCGGTCTCCGGCGCGGCCAACCGCGCCAGCGCCGAGAGGTAGACCGTGGCCGCGTCCGTGGCGTGCAGCGCGACCAAGGCGTCGGCCACCGCCTCGGCGGACGTCGCACGCAGTCCCGGGGCCAACAGGTGTCGCGTCGCCAGCCGGGCCCGGCGTTCGCCATCGGTCACCACACGAGAAGTCACGCGTTCATCTTGCGCAGCCCCAGCACCGAGCGCCACCCGATCACGCCGATCGACACCCCGGCCACGACGGACACGGCCACCAGCACCGCGTGCACCAGGAAGAACGACGTGGGCCCGTTGTCCCACGACCTTTTGTCGTCCCAGATGGCCTCCATGAACCGCGGCCAGATGATCACCGACCACACTCCGAAGCCGACCAGGAACCACGACGCGACACGCCCGAGCTTCACTTGCACTCCTTACCTGCGGCGGGCCGGAAACCCACCCCGATGCGAACCTTGGATCTAGTAAATCTCGTAGACTTCTCGGGCCGCGCCCGCCCCACCCGCAGGAGGATCCCTGTGTCCGATTCCTTCGTCCACCTGCACGTTCACACCGAGTATTCAATGCTCGACGGTGCGGCACGGCTGAAGGACATGTTCAAACACGCCTCCGAGTTGGGCATGCCCGCGGTGGCGATGACGGACCACGGGAACATGCACGGCGCGGCCGACTTCACCAAGCAGGCGACGGCCGCCGGGATCAAGCCGATCCTGGGGATCGAGGCTTACGTCGCGCCGGAGTCGCGCTACAACCAGAAGCCGATCCGCTGGGGCCAGCCGCACCAGAAGGGCGACGACGTCTCCGGCGGTGGCCTCTACGGCCACGCCACGATCTGGGCCAAGGACGTCACCGGTCTACAGAACCTCACCAAGCTCTCCTCGCGCGCCTTCACCGAAGGCTTCGCCCGCAAGTACCCGCGTATGGACGCCGAGCTGATGGCCGAGCACTCGGCCGGGCTGATGGCCACCACCGGCTGCCCCTCGGGCTTCGTCCAGACCCGGCTGCGCCTGGAGCAGTTCGACGACGCCTACGCCGCCGCCGCCCAGTACCAGGAGATCTTCGGCAAGGAGAACTTCTACCTGGAGCTGATGGACCACGGCCTGGAGATCGAGACCCGGGTCCGCGAGGGCCTGCTGGAGATCGGCCGCAAGCTCAACATCCCGCCGGTGGTCACCAACGACTCGCACTACACCTACCAGCACGAGTCGGCCGCGCACGACGCGCTGCTGTGCATCCAGACCGCCTCGAACATCGCCGACCCGGACCGCTTCCGGTTCGGCGGCGACGGCTACTACCTGAAGACCGCGGACGAGATGCGGGCGATCAGAACCGACGACATCTGGCAGGAGGGCTGCCGGAACACGTTGCTGATCGCCGAGAAGGTCAACCCGGAGGGGATGTTCTCCTATCGGAACCTGATGCCGCGGCTGGATCCGCCGGACGGGCTGAACGAGGACCAGTGGTTCCGCAAGCTCGCCTACGACGGTCTGAACAAGCGCTTCCCGGCCGGGGTGCCGGACGAGAAGATCTACCACGACCGCCTGGAGTTCGAGCTCGGCATCATCTTGTCGATGGGCTTCCCGTCCTACTTCATCGTGGTCGCGGACTTCATCAACTGGGCCAAGGACAACGGCATCGCGGTCGGCCCGGGCCGCGGGTCGGCCGCAGGGTCGCTGGTCGCGTGGTCGCTGGGCATCACCGACGTCGACCCGATACCGTTCGACCTGCTCTTCGAGCGGTTCCTGAACCCGGACCGGGTCACCCCGCCCGACATCGACATCGACTTCGACGACCGGCGCCGCTCGGACGTGATCCGCTACGTCACCGAGAAGTACGGCGAGGACAAGGTCGCGATGATCGCCACCTTCGGCCGGATCAAGGCCAAGGCGGCGATCAAGGACTCCAGCCGGATCCTGGGCTACCCGTTCGCGATGGGCGACCGCATCACCAAGGCGTTGCCGCCGGACGTGATGGGCAAGTCGATGCCGCTGACCGGCGTCTTCGACAGCAACCACCCGCGCTACGGCGAGGCCGGCGAGATCCGCGGGATGTACGAGCAGGACGCGGACGTCAAGAAGGTCATCGACACCGGCCGCGGGGTCGAGGGCCTGATCCGGCAGCCCGGGGTGCACGCGGCCGGCGTCATCATCTCCCCGGAGACGATCACCGACCACGTGCCGGTCATGATGCGCCCGGCCGACGGCGTCATCATCACGCAGTTCGACTACCCGACCTGCGAGGAAATCGGCCTGATCAAGATGGACTTCCTCGGTCTGAGGAACCTGACGATCATCACCGACGCCCTGAACAACGTCGAGACCACCACCGGCCAGCGGCTGAACACGCTGGAGTTCCCGCTCGACGACCCGCTGACGTACGAGTTGCTGTGCAAGGGCGACACCCTCGGCGTGTTCCAGCTCGACGGCGGCCCGCTGCGCTCGCTGCTGCGCCAGATGCGCCCGGACAACTTCGAAGACGTCTCGGCCATCATCGCCCTGTACCGGCCCGGGCCCATGGGTGCGAACTCGCACATCAACTACGCCGAGCGCAAGAACAACCGGCAGCCGATCACCCCGATCCACCCGGAGCTGGAGGCACCGCTCAAGGAGGTCCTGGGGGTCAGCTACGGCCTGATCATCTACCAGGAGCAGGTGATGGCCGCCGCGCGGGTGCTCGCCGGCTACTCCCTGGCCCAAGCGGACCTGCTGCGCCGGGCCATGGGCAAGAAGAAGAAGGAAGTCCTCGACAAGGAGTACGTGGGCTTCGAGAAGGGCATGGCCGACAACGGCTACTCGGCCCAGGCCACCAAGGCGGTGTGGGACGTCCTGGTCCCGTTCGCCGACTACGCGTTCAACAAGTCGCACTCGGTCGCCTACGGCTTCATCGCGTACCAGACCGCGTATCTCAAGGCCCACTATCCGGCCGAGTACATGGCCGCGCTGCTCACCTCCACGGCCGTCGACAAGGACCGCTCGGCGATCTACCTGGGCGAGTGCCGCCGGATGGGCATCAAGGTACTGCCGCCGGACGTCAACGACTCGCTGCACCAGTTCACCCCGGTCGGCACCGACATCCGCTTCGGCCTCGGCGCGATCCGCAACGTCGGGGAGAACGTGGTCTCCTCGATCATCGCCACCCGCAAGGCCAAGGGCCGCTTCACCTCCTTCAGCGACTTCCTGGCCAAGGTGGACCTGCCGGTCTGCAACAAGAGGACGATCGAATCGCTGATCAAGGCCGGCGCCTTCGACTCCCTGGGGCACTCCCGGCGCGGTCTGATCGAGCAGCACGAGCGCGCGATCGACTCGGTGGTGGACGTCAAGAAGCAGGAGGCGCTGGGCCAGGACTCGCTGTTCGGCTCGCTGCTGGACGGCGGCCAGGAGGCCATCACCGGCGGTGTGGAGATGACGTTCTCGGACATCGAGTGGGACAAGAAGGTCCTGCTCAGCTTCGAGCGCGAAATGCTGGGCCTGTACGTCTCGGACCATCCGCTGTCCGGCGTGGAGAACCTGCTCGCGTCCAAGGCCGACTGCTCGATCGCCTCGCTCACCGGGGACACCGAGCGCGCCGACGGCTCCATCGTCACCATCGCCGGTCTGGTCGCCGGGCTGGCCCGCAAGGTCACCAAGCAGGGCAACACCTGGGCCGCTGCCTCCGTCGAAGACCTCGAGGGCGGCATCGAGACGATGTTCTTCCCGCAGACCTACCAGCTGTACTCGACCCAACTGGCCGAGGACGCGGTGGTCGTGGTGAAGGGCCGGCTGGACAAGCGCGACGACGTGCCGAAGCTGATCGCGATGGAGGTCGCGCTGCTCGACATCTCGGCGGCCGGCAGCAGCGCCCCGGTGGTCCTGCACGTCTCGGAGTCCCGCGTGATCCCGGCGACCGTGGAGCGCCTCAAACGGATCCTGACCCGCCACCCGGGGACCACTCCGGTGCGCATGCACCTGAAGAGTCCCACCGACAAGGTGGTCCGCTACCAGCTCGGCGACAACCTGCGGGTCGCGAACTCGCCCGCGCTGAGCTCCGATCTCAAGGTCCTCCTGGGCGCCGGCTGCTTCGGCGCCGACCCCTCGCAATCAGCGGAGTGAGCATGGAATTCCAGGATGTGATCCGCAAGCGGAAGATGGTCCGGGCGTTCACGACCGACCCCATCGCCCCGGAGGTCGCCGAGCGCCTGCTGCGCGCGGCCAACCGCGCGCCGTCCGCCGGCTTCTCGCAGGGCTACGCGATGCTCGTGCTGGAGTCGGCCGAGGACCGCGCGGCGTTCTGGAAGGCGATGGACCCCGAGGACGAGTACGCCGGCACACCGCTGCGCAACGCGCCGCTGCTCGTGATCCCCTGCTCCAACAAGGACATCTACCTGGACCGGTACGCCCGCCCGGACAAGGGCTGGAGCGACCGGGACGAGGCGCGCTGGCCGGTGCCGTTCTGGCACATCGACACCGGGATGCTGACGATGCTGTTGCTGCTGGCGGTGGTGGAGGAGGGGCTCGGGGCGCTGTACTTCGGTATTCCGCCGGAGTCGATCGGGAACGTGCGCGGGGAGTTCGGGATCCCGGACGAGTTCACGCCGATCGGGGCGGTGGCGATCGGGCATCCGGATGAGGATCGGGACGCTAGGCAGAAGACGTCGCGGAAGACGATTACGCGGCGGGGGGTCGAGGACATCACGCATCGGGGGCGTTGGGGCGCTGCGGCGAACCAGTAGCCGCCGGTCCACAGGCCGGACAACCGATGCCCACGCCTTGCGGTCGTCTGCGACAGTGAGACTGTGATTTCCTTCGCGGAGCTGGCCGAAGTAGAAGACATCATCCGTTCCGTCAACGAGAAAGCGGTCCTGCCGCGCTTCCGGAGTCTGAATGACTCCGACATCGCCATGAAGGGCCCGATGGATCCGGTCACGGTCGCCGACCGCGAGGCCGAGGACCTGCTGCGCGAGCGCCTGACGGCGTTCCTGCCGGGCTCGGTCGTGGTGGGTGAGGAGGCGGTGTCCGAGGATCCGTCGGTCCTGGACGCCCTCACCGGTGCCGCGCCGGTGTGGATCGTGGACCCCATCGACGGCACCCGCAACTTCGTCGCCGGTTCCGGCCGCTTCTCCACGCTGGTGGCGCTGGCCGTCGGCGGTGTGCTGCAGGCCTCCTGGACGTATGCGCCGGTGATCGGCCGCATCGGTACGGCATTGGCGGGGCACGGCGCCCAGGTGGATGGCGTTCCGGCCCGGGTGGCGGCGGGACCGGGCGGTGCCTCGCTGCCGGTCACCACCAGCCATCCGGTGTGGTGGCCTCTCACCTACGGCCGGGCTGTGGACGCGCTGCGGGACGCGGAGTTGGACGTCCGCTACTTCGACGCCTGCGGCATCGAATACCTCGACCTGGCCATCGGGGCGCGTTCTGCGATGGTGCTCACTTGGGAGCACAGCTGGGACCACGCCGCCGGACTGTTGCTGGTCGCCGAGGCCGGCGGTCATGCCGCGGCGCTGGATGGCGCGCCGGTGCGGCTGGCGGGCGGCAACGCGCTGCCGTTCGTGGCGGCTGCGGATGCGGCGACGGCCGGGCGGATCCGGGAGATCATCGTGGAATCCGGGCAGGCGGGCTAGAAACGAGGCGGCCGGTCGCTGGCCGCCTCTCTTGGTGTGCCGTATATGCCTTGACGGATATATAACTGATGAGGCAAACTCAAGTCATGACAGTAGCCGCGGCCTTCCAAGCGCTGGGCGAGCCGCGCCGGCTGGCCATCCTGGAACTGCTCCGCGAAGGCGAGAAGTCCGTCGGCGAACTGTCCGACCAGCTGGGCGCGAGCCAGCCGGCCGTCTCCAAGCACCTGCGCGCACTGCGCGAGGCCGGCCTGGTCGAGGTCCGCCCGGAAGCCCAACACCGCTTCTACCGGATACGCCCCGAACCGCTGGCCGAGCTCGACGACTGGCTGGCCCAGTACCGCCGGCTGTGGAGCCGCAGCCTGGACCGCCTGGAAGCACATCTGGATGACCGGAGGAAGCCATGAGCGAGGCACACGAAGCATCGTTGACGACCGGCGGCACGCAGGGAGCCGCGATCCGTCTGGAGCGCGTCCTCCCCGACCCACCCCGCGTGGTCTGGCAGGCCCTGACCGACCGCGACCAGCTCAAGACCTGGTTCCCCTGCGACGTGATCGTCGCCGACGGCCGTTGGGAGCCCGGGGCCGCCATCACCTTCGCCTTCGGCCCGGAGCCGGACGCTCTCACCATCAAGGGCGAGGTGTTGGAGGCGCGGGAGCCGGAGTCCCTGGCGTTCACCTGGGGCGAGGAGACCCTGCGCTTCACTCTGACCCCGCACGGCGAGGGCACCAAGCTGGTCCTGGTCGACGAGCTTCGGCCCGGCGTCGCCGCGCGCAACGCCGCGGGCTGGGACTCGTGCCTGGAGATGCTGGCCGGCGGCGCTCGCGACAAGGACGCCTGGCAGCCGCGCTTCGAGCGCTACACGGCGCTGTTCGCCCCGGCTCTCGGGGAGCAGGAAGGCCCGCCCGCCGGTATGAAGTGAGCCGCGCGGTGCTCAGCCGCGATGGACCAGAGGAAAACCATTGGGCCGGACGCCGTCATCCGGCTTACCGTAGTCGCACGACGAGCCACGTGTCAGGACTCTGACACGTGGCTTCGTGCGGGCGCACCGGAGTCGGAGAACCGGGCCTGGCTGTAACCCAGGTGGCTTTGCGCCTGAGTAGGTTCGACTCCTACCGCCCGCACACACCGGCGCTGTCTATCAGAATCCTGTTTTCCGGATATGTCAGCGATTCATCACCGAAAGCCGCTTTACCGGCCGCGGACGACTTCGTGTTCGCCTCTTGATTCGATCATCGGAGCTCGGGCATCCTGGAAGGCTCGCCAGGCACCGCCAGGACCGCCGGCGTCCGATGCCCCGTGCGCTTTCCGCGCCGCGCGCGCATATGACGAGCGTTGTTCATCTAAAAGTTCTGTCAAATACTCTATGCACCTTAAGTGCTGATCTGTACTTTCCCTTGTGGGTCAACCGCCCTGCCCTCTCCGAAGACCACAATCAGGAGAACCGGAATGCTCAGATCCGCCATACGCCGCGTCGGGCTCGGCGTGGTCGCCACCGCGACCGCCGCGTCCGGCGCGCTGCTGGTGGTCCCCGCGGCCCACGCCGCCGGGACCTACAACCTGCTGATCCTGCCCGACCAGGGCGAGAACGCGATCTACAACTTCATCAACACGGCGACGAAGACCATCGACGTCACGATGTACGAGCTGCGCGACACCACCGTCACCTCGGCGCTGGTGAGCAAGGAGAAGGCGGGCGTCAAGGTCCGGGTGATCCTGGACGGCAAGCAGACCACGGTGAACAGCGCCGCCTACAGCGCCCTGCAGGCCGGCGGCGTGCCCGTCATCTACAGCTCCTCGGCGTTCACCTACACGCACCAGAAGACGATCACCGTCGACGGCGCGACGTCCTGGATCAGCACCGGCAACCTGGACACCAAGTACTACGCCACCTCGCGTGACTACTCGGTGTTCGACACCGACCAGAACGACGTGTCCGCGGTGGAGCAGGTGTTCGGCGCCGACTTCACCGACACCTCGATCACGCCCGGCGACGGCGACAATCTGGTCTGGTCCCCGACCGACTCGCAGACCCACCTGCTGGCCCTGATCAACGGCGCCACCAAGACCCTGGACGTGCAGGAAGAGGAGTTCCAGGACCCGGCGCTGGTCAGCGCGATCGTGGCGGCGGCACAGCGCGGCGTGACGGTGCGGTGCGTGCTGGAGAACGAGTCCGGCACGTACAACAGCGAGATCAGCCAGGTCGAGGCGGCCGGCGTCAAGGTCACGCAGTACACGTCGTCGACCGGTTTCTACGTGCACGCCAAGGCCATCGTCGCCGACTACGGCACCGCGAGCGCGAAGGTGTTCCAGGGCTCGGAGAACTTCTCGGACAACTCGCTGAACCACAACCGCGAGCTGGGCCTGATCATCTCCGACGCCGGCGTGCTGACCGGCATCGAGAACACCTTCACCGCCGACTTCAACCAGACGCCCAGCAACGGCGGCGGCGGCACCTCCACCATCGCGGTCAGCAACCCGGGTAACCAGACGGGCACCGTCGGCACCGCGGCCTCGGTCCAGATCGCGGCCTCGGACTCGGCCGCCGGCCAGACCCTGACCTACTCGGCCACCGGCCTGCCGGCCGGCCTGGCCGTCAACAGCGCCACCGGCGCCATCTCGGGCACCCCCACCACCGCCGGCACCGACTCGGTGACCGTCACCGCCACCGACGGCACCGGCGCCACCGGCAGCACCAGCTTCAGCTGGACCGTCAACGCCGCCGGCACCGGCGGCAGCTGCGCCGGCGGCCAACTCCTGGCCGACCCCGGCTTCGAGAACGGCACCAGCGACACCGCCTGGACCGCCTCCAACAGCGACATCATCAACAACGACACCACCGACGAACCGGCCCACACCGGCTCATGGGACGCCTGGCTCGGCGGCAACGACAACACCACCGACACCCTGGCGCAGACCGTCACCATCCCCAGCGGCTGCACGAACTACACGTTCAGCTTCTGGCTGCACACCGACACCGCCGAGACCAGCACGACCAAGGCCTACGACACCCTGACCGTGCAGGTCCTCGACGGCTCGGGCAACGCGCTGGGCACCGTCCACTCGTTCACGAACCTGAACGCGAACACCGGTTTCGCCCAGCAGACGTACTCGCTGGCGCAGTACGCCGGCAAGACCGTCACCCTGCAGTTCACCGGCAAGAACGACTACGAGGACCCCACCTCGTGGGTCATCGACGACACCGCGCTCACCGTGAGCTGACGCATCGTCGCCGGCCGCTCCCGACCGCCGTTTTCGGTGGGCGGGAGCGGCCACGTATACGAATACGACCCGCCCGGTCAGCGCCCGCGC
>NZ_JAAFYZ010000263.1 GCF_018274385.1 Catenulispora pinistramenti
CCCCGCACCCCGCAGCTGTCGAGGCCGCACCGACCCGCCCGATGGGGATCTTGACACGCCAGTAGGCGGTCACCATAGTTCATACCTGTTTCATCCCGTGTCATTCTTGTCTCATCCTGTTGGTTTCTCATGGGCTGGGTACGCCAGCCTCTGGGCGCCGTTGAAGGAGTCGACCGCATGAGATCCGCGCCGCGCAGAAGGCCGCATGCCCGTGTCCTGCGACTGTGCCACGTCGCCACCGCGGCGGTGGTCGGGCTGGCCGTGGCCTTCACGCTGGCGGAGGCTCCCAGCGCTGAGGCTTTGCCCGCGGCGGCGGCGCAGGGGCAGGGGGCCGGTGCGGACCCGTGGGTGTTGAGCAACACCTCCTATGCGCCGGGTGACTACACGCAGGAGCCGTTCGTGGGCAACGGCTACCTCTCCCAGCGTGTGCCGGCCATCGGCGCCGGGTTTGAGGGTGACGGTGATCTCGGCACGGGCAACTGGCCGTTGGGCAACCCTCGTTCGACCACTGCTCTGGTCGCCGGGGTGTATGAGACGGACGCCGGCGACGCGACCGACTACATCTCCACGTTGCCGACCTGGTCGGACCTGTCCTTCAGCGTCGACGGCCATGTGCTGGATCCCCGGGTCCCGGCGAGCCAGATCAGCCGGTTCCGGCAGACGCTCGCGATGCGGTCGGGCACGGTCACCACCACGTTCGTGTGGACGCCCGCGCCGGGCCGGTCCGCGGCCGTGACGTTCGAGGTGCTGGCCAACCGGGACCGCATGCATCTCGGCCAGGTTCGGGCGAGTATCACGCCGATGTGGAGCGGGAGCCTGTCGGTCACCTCCCTGCTCAACGGCGCCGGTGCGCAGCGGATCACGCCGACCGCCCGTGCGGTGGACACCTCTGCCGATACCTCAGCCGATACCTCTGCCGATACCTCAGCCGACACCTCAACCGTCCAGCTGACCACGCCCGGCCGCGCCACCGCCGTCGCCGAAACCGCCCGGCTGGTGGCCGGCCCGGGGGTGAAGGTGTCTCAGCGCACTGCCGTACTGCCGGCTGGCGACCCAGCCACCGCGGGCGAGCAGTGGGCGGTGCCCGTGCGGGCCGGTTCGAGCTACGTGTTCACCAAGTACGTCGGCATCTCGACGCCCAACGATCCCGGCGACCCGCTGAGCGTGGCGCGTGACACCGTCGCCCAGGCCGTCGCGACCGGCTGGCGGGGACTGCTCGCCGCCCACACGGCGCAGTGGGCCGCGCTGTGGAAGCAGCACGTGACGGTCGACGGCCAGCCTTCGGTTCAGGCGGCGGTGAACAGTTCCTACTACCTGCTCTACTCAAGCCTGCGCGCCGGCGTGAGCTACAGCATCCCGCCCGCCGGGCTCTCCAGCGACAACTACGGCGGGGAGATCTTCTGGGACGCCGACACGTGGATGTTCCCCTCCCTGCTCGCGCTGCATCCGGAGCTGGCGAGGTCCATCGTGATGTTCCGCCACGACACCATCGCCGCCGCCGAGGCCAACGCCCGATCGGCCGGCTACCAGGGCGGCTCGTGGGCCTGGGACAACGGTCCCAGCGGGACATGCGGCGGCCTGGCGCCGTGCAGCGGCTATGAGGACCACCTCCAGTCGGACATCGCACTTGCCCAGTGGCAGTACTACCAAGCCACCGGTGACAAAGCCTGGCTCGGCAGCGACGGCTACCCGGTCATCAAGGACGTCGCCGAGTTCTGGGCCAGCCGCGTGAAGAAGGGCCCTGACGGCAAGTACCACATCAACGGCGTCACCGGTCCCGACGAGTACACCGCGGGCGTCAACGACGAATCGGCGACGAACGCCGGGGCGATCGTCGCGTTGCGCGACGCCGTGGCCGCGGCGCAGGCGCTCGGTGTGGCCCCGGACCCGGCTTGGTCGGCCATCGCAGCGAACATCTATGTCGCGACCGACGCCGACGGCACCCACCCCGAGTACCCCGGATACACCAGCCAGACGGTCAAGCAGGCGGACACCGTGCTGATGACCTACCCCTTCGGCTACGTCACCGACACCAAGACCGCCGCGGCCGACCTCGACCGGTACATGCCCGTCACCGACCCGGGCGGCCCCGCGATGACGGCGTCGGCGGAGGCGGTGATCGCGGCCCAGGTCCAGCAGCCGGGCTGCCTGGACTACACGCTGTTCCAGGACTCCTATCTGCCGTTCCTACGCGGCGGGTTCGACCAGTTCAACGAGACCCAGTACCTGACGCCGTCCGGCGGCCAGAGCAACCCCGCGTTCGACTTCGCGACCGGGGCCGGCGGATTCCTGCAGACCCTCTCCTACGGGTTCGCCGGACTGCGGTGGAACAGCGACGCGCTCTGGCTCGATCCGACCCTTCCGCCGCAGCTCTCGTCCGGGATCACCATCGCCGGACTGCAATACCAGGGCCGCAGCGTCGACGTGCGCATCAAGCCGACCCAGACACTCGTCACGCTCACCTCGGGCGCGCCGATCACCGTCGACTCGCCCGCCGGCCCGCGGACTCTCGCACCGGGCCGCCCGGTCGCGCTGGCGACCGCCCGACCGGACCTGAGCCCCACGGACGACGCCGCCCGGTGCCAGACCGCGTCGGCGTCGTCGTCGCAGACCGTTGATCAGCCAGCCGCGGCGGTGGACGGCAACAGCGTCACCACCTGGGCCGCCGTCGACACCGACTCCTCCTACACGGTGACGCTGGCGCACCCGGTCAAGACGGGCCATGCCCACGTTTCCTGGGGGCCGACAAGGCCCGCCACCTATACGGTCCGCGTGCAATCGCCTTCCGGGAACTGGCAGCAGGTCGCCAGCGGATCCGTACCGGCGGCCGGAGACCTCGACCCCACTTGGTCCCCGGTGGCCGCCCGCGCCATCAAGCTCACCTTCGCCGGCGGCAGTCCGGCCAGCATCGCCGAACTGAACGTGCCGAACGCGGCGGCCCCCGACCTGGTGACCGCGCTCAGCACGCCTGAAGCCATGGCGCCCGGCTCGTCGGCCGAGATCACGCAGACGGTGAAGTCGGTGGGGGGAGCGGACGCCACGAACGTGAAGACCGCGTTCCCGCTGCCCACCGGCTGGACGGTCACCCCCGAATCGGTCGCGACGACCGTCCCCAAGGGCGCGACCGTCGTCGACAAGTGGACGGTGAGCGCGCCGGCCGGCCAAGCCCCGGCCCGGGTCCCGGTCACCGCGACGACCACGTGGCAGGGGACGAAGTCCGTCGACACGACCACGTCCACCACCGCCGTGTACGTGGCGGCGCCCGTGCCGGTCGGCACCCCGGCCCAAGCCGAGAGCTCGATCCTGAGCGGCGGCGCGTCCGTCGCGAACGACCACACCGGCTACACCGGCACCGGGTTCGTCGGCGGCCTGTACTCCGGCGCGGCGGTCACGGCCGTCGTCTCCGTGCCGAACGCCGGCCAGCACCAGGTCACCGTCCGGTACGCCAACTGGACCGGCGGCCAGAACCCGCCCTACCTCACCACGACCCGGACGGTCAGCCTGGCCGCCGGGGGCTCGACCCAGCAGCTCTCGCTGCCCGTGACGGGTAGTTGGGACACGTGGTCGACGGTCACCGCCAATGTCAGCCTGCCGGCAGGCGACGACGTGATCCAACTCCTCGTCGGCCCCAACGACTCCGGGAGCGTCAACGTCGACAGCGTGCTAGTCGGGTAAGGAGGCTGCGTTTCGTATAAGGAGGTTGTGTTTCGTATAAGGAGGCTGCGTTCAGCGGTGGACGAGGTGGCCGGCGCTGATGACGGCGCGGTGGTGGCGCGGGTCGATCAGGTGGGCGATGTCGGTGAGCGGATCGGCATCGAGGAGGATCGCGTCGGCGTCCGCGCCGACGGTGATGGTCCCCATGCTGCCGCGCTTGCCGATCTTCTCCGCCGCTCGGCTGGTGGCGGTGGCGATGATCTCGCCGCAGGGCAGTCCGGCCTTGGCGAACAGTTGCAGCTCGCGCAGGAGCGCGTGGGCAGGGGTGGGGAGGACCGGTGCGATGTCGCTGCCGGCGACCAGTTTGACGCCGGCCTCGTGGAACAGGTGCAGGGAATGCATCGCGTAGTCGAACCGGACCTTCATCTTGTCGGCCGGGTGGTGCGGGAACGGCTTGCCGTAGCCGGGGCGCGCGGTGATCTCCGCTACGCCGTCGGGCTGGAGCATGCCGTCCGCGATGAGCTCGTCCAGGTACTCGGGGTCGCCACCGCGGCCCAGCTGTTCCCACGTGACGATCGTCGGGCAATAGTGGGTTCCCGCCTCGGCCAGGACTTCGGCGAGTTGCTCGGCCTCGCTCAGATCGGCCGGATCCCTCGGGATCGGGGAGTGCTCGATGCAATCGGCGCCGGCCTGCACGGCCTCCACGAGGTCCGCGCCGGTCGCGATGTGGACGAGCACTTTCTTCCCCGCCTCGTGGGTGGCGTCGATGATCGCGTCGAGCGCGGCCCGGGGGAGCCGCCGGCCGGTGCCCCCGGTGGCGCCGTCGAACATGCACTTGATGTAGTCGACCTTGTCGAGCAGTTCCTGGACGTGCCGCCGCGCGGTGTCGGCATCGTCGATCTGGAACAGCCCTCCGTTCTCCAGGCCCGCCACCTTCACGGGCTCGGGGAAGCTGTCCCGACTGTCCTGGATATCGCCGCTGTCCCGGCTGTTGGCGGGCCAGCCGTTCACGCCGGTGAAGGCCGCCCGGGCGCAGAACACCGCCGGCGCTGTGCCGTTGGCCCGGCCGGTCTCGCGTTCACTGCGCGGCAGCAAGTAGAGGCCACCGAGATCGCATACTGATGTGATGCCCATCTGGAGGTACCCCGCCAGCGTCTCGCGCATGGAGGCCGGTATCTCGGTCACCGGCATGCCCAGCACGGTCAGGTGGGTGTGGGTTTCCCAGAGGCCGGGCAGCAGGTAGCCGTCGCGGCCGTCGAGGACCGGCTCGTCGCCTGAACCACCGGACGCCCCCGAGGAGCCGGTGCCAGTGGGACGGATGTCGGCGAACCGTCCCGCGTCGATGAGGACGTCCATCCCGGGCCGTGGGGTGGTGCCGGTGCCGTCGATGACGGTCACGTTCTTGATGATCATCTGCGCTTCCCTCGCATCCGTCCATCCGCCTACGACTATCTGTATAGCATAAGCTATGTACTTGTGGTCTGCATGAGTATGTGGCGAGGATAGAATGAAGTCATGAGCCGTTCGCCGTCCCCTGGAGCCGATGACGAGGCCCTTCTCGACGGGGTCGGCCCCGCGCTGGCGGCGATGCGCGCCAGCGCGACGGACACCCGGCGGGTGCTGCGCAACCAGGTGTTGAACGTGATCGCCGAGGCGCCGGGCGAGATCACCGTCGGCGGCGTCGCCGAGGCGATGGGCGTCTTCCAGCCCGTCGCGAGCCGCACCATCGCGGCCTGCGTCGAGGGCGGCCTGGTGCGCCGCACGGCCTCGCAGGCGGACGGCCGGCAAAGCCTGCTCGTGCTCACCGAGGAGGGCGAGGCCGAACGCCGCCGCCTGGCCGCCGGGCAGCGCCGCGCCTTCGAGGAGATCACCGAGACCTGGGACCGGGCCGACCGGCTCCAGTTCGCGCGCTACCTGATCCAGTACAACCGGGACGGCGGCGAATGGGTCCGCCGACAGCGTCGAGAACAGCGCGACGGCAGCGGCGGTCAAGAACAGGACTGAACGTCGCTAACGCGTTCCTGGGATGCCGACTACGGTGCCGCCGGTCGTGGGGGAGCTCGACGGGCGGATCGTCAGCCCAGTCGCTCAAGCAGGTCGCGCAGCACGTGGACCTCGTCGTCCGTGAAGCCGGACAGCGCCGTGCGCATGCTCTGTGCCACTAGACGGTCGCACTGTCTCAGTACCTCGACTCCTTTCACCGTGGCCTGATGCAGGATGGCCTTTCCCCGGACGTTGCGCCGCTCGACCAGCCCCCGCTGTTCCAAGCGGGTGACGACCGCCCCGGCGGCCTGGTCGGACTGTCCCGTCAGTTGCGCGAGCGCGTGCGTGGAGGAGTCGGGGTGGGTGGCCGCCGCGTTGAGCATGCCCCACTGCGGCAGGGTCATCTCGAACGAGGCCAGCGCCGCCTCGCAGGCGGTCTGCTTGCGCAACTGGGCGCGCCGCAACAGCACCGCGATCTCGATCATCTCGTCGTCGTCCACGCCGTCGAGCCTACCCAATGTCCCCTAACTCGTATATCCTAACTGGTATATACGATCTAATGGATAGGGGCTGGTCATGGACGAGAGCTTCGTCATCAGCGGGGCGCGGGTCTTCGACGGCGAGAAGAGCCGCGGCCGACTGGACGTGCGGGTCGTGCGCGGGGTGATCGCGGCGGTCGGCGGCCCGCGCGATCCGGGCGACCAGGTGATCGACGGCGCGGGGGCGACGCTGCTGCCCGGCCTGATCGACGCGCACACCCACACCGATGAGGCCGCGTTGCGCCAGGCCCTGACCTTCGGCATCACCACCGAGCTCGACCTGCTCTCGATGGCCGGGCAGATGGGTCCGCTGCGTCGCACGGTGGCCCGGTCCTTCGACCTGGCCGACGTACGCAGTGCCTCGGTCGGGCTCACCCCGGCCGACGGGCACCCGCACCAGCTGCGCAAGGGGCAGGGCGACCCGGCCTGGCCGACCGCCGCGTCCGTCCAGGAGGTCCCCGGGTTCGTGGCGGACCGCATCGCCGAAGGAGCCGACTATCTGAAGGTCCTGATCGAGGACGGCCGGCTCCTGGGCGGCCCGGTGCCGGTCCTGTCGCAGGATGTGCTGGAAGCGGCGGTTCGGGAGGCGCACGCGAACGGGCTGAAGGTCCTGGCCCACGCCCTCACGCTCGAGGCGACGCAACGCGCCGTCGACGCCGGCGTGGACGCGCTCACCCACCTGTTCGTGGACGTGCCGCACACTCCGGGGATCGTTTCGCGGATCGCCGAGGCCGGCGTCTTCGTCATCCCGACGCTGAGCACGCTCGCGTCGATCACGGGGCAGAGCACCGGAGCCGAGTTGGCCGCGGACTCCCGCGTGCGGCCCAAGGTCCCCTCGGTATGGCTGGAGAGCCTCGCCGAGACCTGGCACACGGCGCCGGCGCCGAACTTCGCGTTCGCGCTGGAGACCGTCGCGGCGCTGCGTGCCGCGGGGGTCGACGTGCTGGCCGGTACGGACGCGGCGCATCTCGGCGCCCCCGGCACGACGCACGGCGCCAGCTTGCACGGCGAGCTCGGCCTGCTCGTGCGCGCCGGGTTCACCCCCGTTCAGGCGCTCAACGCCGCGACGGCGCTGGTCGCGCGGCGCTTCGAGTTGGCCGACCGCGGCCGCATCGAGCCCGGACTGCGCGCCGACCTGGTACTCGTCGACGGCGATCCGACCACGAGGATCGACGACACGCTCTCGGTGCGTGCCGTCTGGCGCCAGGGCGTCCGCCTCGCCGTCGACCCGGTCACCGCGACCGCCTGAATCGGGGCGAGGAGATGACCGAGCACGGATTGATCGACGTCCACGCCCACTTCACCACCGAGGACTACATCAGCATCGCGAAGGAGAACGGGAGCCGGGAACCGGACGGGATGCCGGAGGCCTACTGGCCGCGGTGGGATGTGCGGACCCACCTGAAGCTGATGGACGAGGCGGGCATCGCCATGGCGGTGCTCTCCCTGTCCTCGCCCGGCACGCACTTCGGCGACGACGCGGCGGCCAGGGCGCTCGCCCGCGAGGTCAACGAGGTCGGCGCCCGGATCAAGCGGGAGCACCCCGGCCGCTTCGGCCAGTTCGCATCCCTGCCCCTGCCGGACATCGGCGGCGCGCTGGAGGAGATCCCGCACGCCTTTGACGAACTCCACGCCGACGGCGTCGTCCTGATGACCAACAGCGCCGGACTCTACCTCGGCGACGAACGGCTGCGCCCGGTGCTCGCCGAACTCGACCGCCGAGGCGCCGTCGCCTTTCTGCACCCCACCAGCTGCGCCGGCCACGAGGCGCTCGCCCTCGGGTATCCGCGCCCGATGATCGAGTTCCTCTTCGACACCGCCCGGACCGTCGTCGACCTCATCCTCACCGGCACCGCGCAACGCTACCCCGGTATCCGGTTCATCGTGCCGCACGCGGGCGGAGTGCTGCCGCTGCTCGCCGACCGCCTCGAACTGTTCCGCTCCATCAACGGCGACACCGACGGCGACACCGACGGCGACACCGACGGCGACACAGTCGGCCCCACGGTCGGCGAGACGCTCGCAGGCCTCTACTACGACCTCGCCGGCACTCCCACCGACCGCCAGATGAAGGCGCTGACCAGCATCGTCAGCCCGGACCGCCTGCTCTATGGCAGCGACTACGCCTGGACCCGCTACGAGCAGGCGCTGCGCGCGACGGCGGCACTGGACGACGTCCAGGCCCTGGCCGGGCACTCCTGGCGGCACCTCACCACCGACAACGCGCGCCGCCTCCTCGGGCTGCGCGAGTAAGGACCCTGGTCCAGGTGTCCGGCCCGGTTGTCGATCGGGCCGGACACCGGCGTGCGCGCAGGGGGGCTCAGCCGGAGATGACTTGGACGACGAGCTCGAACGGTCCGCCCTGCGACGGGTCCTGCAACCCCACGTACTTGGGCAGCAGGCTGCGGTCCTCGATCATGTTGCGGAACAGGAAGTTGCCCGAGCCCGGATCCTGGATCGTGTAGAAGCCGCTGGTGAGCTGGCCCGGATCCTTGATCGCGGCGGCGTCGTCGCCGTCCTCGTCGGAGAACCCGACGAAGTTCCAGGAGGTGACCGGGAGCCCGGACCCCGCGGGGGCGACGATCGCGGGCGAGGGCCGCGAGGGCCCGGAGCCGGCGGTGGTGCTGGCGTCGCTGAGGACCAGGCCGCTCGCCTGGTCGGTCAGGACGAGCGAGCCGTCCGGGCCCGCGGTGACCACCCAGGTGGCGGTGCCGGGGTTGCCTGGCAGCAGGGTCGCGTAGACCTGCTGGTTGATGATGCAGACAGACGCGCCGTTGATCTGGATTTGGACGAGTGTGTCGGACACGGGGAGTCCTTCCGGGGGCAGCGAGTGGCAGCGGGTGCGGCAGCGAGTGCGGGCGCACGACTCAGAGCTCTGACATAAGCGATCGTCGCCGTGCGAAGCCTGGCGCGTCAAGAGCGCACCGTGTTCGTCTCATCACCCTGAGTCGTATGCGCGGTCAATCCGATTGAGGGGCCTCGGCCAAGGTCTTGAGGCCGTCGCACATCTCAATGGTCGCCCGAACGAGCTCATCCAGGGTGTCGCGATCGTCTTTGAGTCTGCCGTCGAGCCAGGCCATCTCGCTCACGGCGCCTCGTCCTTGACGCGCTTCGGCGAGCTCCATCAGGTGGCTCCTGCGCTCCTCCACCAACTTCCGCTTCTCATTCACGGTTCTGGCGACGTCGACTATTGCGAATCCTCCTCCGATCACCGGCGTGCGTGCGAGTACTTTCGGGAGGATCAGCGGCCCGTATTGCCCGATGGCGGTCGTGATCGCGCCGTAGAGGAACTGAGTGGCACCGGCCCGCAGGACGATACCTCCGGCATCGTCCACCGCTTTGAAATAGTCAGTCGCTTCCAGATAGGTCACCAGGTACGCGTTTCGACTGTCGAGATATCCGGCAATCGCCTGGAAGGTTGCCGCGACATGGAATCCGGCCAGGAGCCCGCATTGCGCCATCGTGTCAAGATGGTCTTGCGCCCGGGCGAGATCCTCGTTGTTCTTGGTGAGTTTGTCGAGTGCGGCAGGGACTTCCTGTGCCAGGACGGCGTCCAGGAGGTTCGCGTCTCCGCTTTCGAACGCCTCGCGAAGTCGGTCGTATGCGGCAACGATGCTTACTGTGTCTGGTAGGGCCGTGCGCTGGATGGGCAGCGCCCGCATCTGCTTGATCGTCCGAACCATCAACTTCGTGAGTGCGACGTTCATGGTCACCGAGACGGCGGCGAGTAAGGGGACGAACGTGGTCGCCGGCGACAGCCAGTGTTCGATTTCGGCCTCGATTTGCTGAGCCTGCACGACGTGGACTGGCTCTTGGCCGTATTCCGGCAAGGAGATGAGCCGCAGGCGCTCCTGGGCCTTGCCCACGAGGAAGGGGCCGACTCTGTCGAATGCGGCGATCTTCCGTGTGCACGTGCGATAGCCCCTGCGGACGAGATAATCAGCCCTCTGCAACGCCGCGGCGTTCTCTTCGTGCGTCATCCGACGGCCGTCGGCCTTGCCCGCTGGGCCTATCGCGTATTCGGCTGGAAAGGGGACTTCGGGCAAGGCGGTCACAGGGAACTCCTTCCGATGCGATCAGCTCACGGCGGGGTGGAAGTAGAAGGACTCGTTGTTGGCGGGGTACGGAAGTTGGCCGTACTGCAGGGGGTACTGGATCACCGGGGTGCCGTCGGCGCTGGCGTTCTCGCTGACGTTCACGTACAGATCGGTGGTGGTGTCGTTGATGGTGGTCAGGTTCGGGAACAGCGGCACGGGGTGTTCCAGAGCGAAGTTCTGGGTGTCGTTTCCGTTGCCGCCCGGGTGGCATTGCCACACGTTCATCTGGGAGCCGGTCGTGCTGGCCGCGCCGTTGTCCACGTCCAGGCACTTGTTGCTGTTCACGCTGATGATGCGGTCGTAGGTGTTGTAGAAGCCGGTGGCCTTGAGCTTCCACAGTTGGTTGGTGCCGTTGTCGGGGTGGTAGAGGATGACGTGCGTCCCGTTGGCCTTCTGCGCTTCCTCGACGTCCAGCACGCTGGAGTTGCCCTGGTCGCTGATGGTGAATCGGGTCGGGTTCGCACCGGCGCGCAGGGAGCTGAACGTGACCGGCCAGTGGTCGCTGCCGCCTTCGTTGGCGCCCCTGGTGGCCTGCCAGTTCTGCGTGAGCACGTTGGAGACCATGTAGTCCAGCTCGCCACCGCTGCGCTGGGTGGCCATGCCGCTGTTGTAGATGTGCGATCCGGCCGGCAGGCCCAGGGCGGGCAGGTTGCGCGGGTCGCGGTTGAAGTCGCCCAGGACCACCCAGTTGGGCACGCCCAGGTTGTGGGCCTCGTCGACGACGTCCCTGATCAGGACGCCGGAGTCGCCGCCGCCGGTGGCGCTGGAGTGGATGGAGGCGAACGCGGTGTCGTCGTCGCGGTGGACCACCACGAGCGCGTCACGCACGTAGCCGTCGACCGAGACCACTTCGTCGGGGAGCCACGAGGTGATCATGGCCGGGTTCACGCCCAGATTCGCGTGGACGGCCGGGTGCAGGATGAACAGGTAGCGCACCCCCCTTTGCCGCCCGCCGGGAATCCGGTAGCCGTCGATGCCGGCTCCGTAGATGGGGCGCAGGGGCTGGGCGCCGGTGGGCGGTGTGATCGGGGCCTCTTGGAGGGCGACCACATCGGCGTTGTTGGACAGGGCCAGCGCGGCGGCCCAGCGGTCGGTTCCCCGTTGCATGTTCCAGGTGGCCAGGCGGTGGGTGTCCGCGGCGGCCGCGCTGGTGGCGGGCCCGGACAGGATGAGGAAGGTGGCGGTCAGCAGGACGCCGGTGAGCAGCGCGAGCAGTTTGCGCCGGCCACCGGTCCTCCCGGAGCCCTGGGCTCTGTTCAGATGTGGGTGGTGCATACGTCTCACTATCACAGACTTCGTGCCCTGCGATGCTATATCTGAGTACTGATTTATTTGGCCGGGTTGTGGACCGCGCCCGGGTGCCGCTTGCCTTGTCCGGTAACCCGAATGCGTTGACCTGGTGCGCATGGGAGCGCACGCACCTACCGTCGGACTCGTGTGCCGGTGAGGCATGAACCGAGGAGAGCGGGGCGCAGCTATGGCGAAGGCGTATCTGGTCGGCAGCGGAATCGCGTCCCTGTCCGCGGCGGCGTTCCTCATCCGTGACGGTGGGTTCGCCGGGGCGGACATCGTGATCCTGGACGAACAGGAACGCGTCGGGGGCAGCCTGGACGCCGCCGGGTCGCCGGAGACCGGCTACACGATGCGCGGCGGACGGATGTTCGAGCTGCATTTCCAGTGCACCTACGACCTGCTGGCCTCCATTCCGTCGCTGGACGACCCGGCCAAGTCGGTCACCGAGGACACGTTCGAGTTCCACGACGATTTCGCCTGGGACGACCACGCCCGCCTCGTCGACGCCGAGGGAAAGGTCATCGACGCCCATTCGATGACGTTCACCGAGCGCGACCGCCTGGAGCTGGTCAAGTGCGTGGCCACGCCGGAGCGGATGCTGGACGGCAAGCGCATCTCCGACCTGTTCCACGAGGAGTTCTTCAGCACGAACTTCTGGGCGATGTGGTGCACCACCTTCGCCTTCGAGCCCTGGCACTCGGCGATCGAGTTCCGCCGCTACCTCAACCGGTTCGTGCATCTGTTCAAGACCTTCGACACCATGTCCGGGATCTACCGCACCAAGTTCAACCAGTACGACTCGATCGTCCGGCCGCTGCTGAAATGGCTCACCGACCAGGGCGTCACCGTCCAACTCGGCACCCGCGTCACCGACATCGGCCTGGCGGACGGCAAGGCCCTGACCGCCCAGTCGCTCACCTGGCAGCGCGACGGGAAGACCGAGCAGATCCCGCTGGCCGGCGACGACCTGGTCCTGGTGACCAACGGGTCGATGACCGCGAACTCGACCCTCGGCTCCACCGACACCGCCGCCGTCCCGGACACGACGGGCTCCAGCGGTTCATGGGCGCTGTGGGAGACCCTCGCCGCCAAGCGCCCCGGGCTGGGCGACCCGAGCGTGTTCACATCGAGCGTCCCGGACTCGACCTGGGAGTCGTTCACCGTCACGACGAAGGATCCGACGTTCTTCAAGCTGATGGAGGAGTTCTCCGGCAGCGAGGCCGGCAAGGGCGGCCTGATCACGTTCAAGGATTCGAACTGGCTGCTGACGATCGTCCTGAACCACCAGCCCCACTTCCGCGAGCAGCCCGCCGACACCTTCGTATGGTGGGGCTACGCCCTGTTCCCGGACAAGAACGGCGACTTCGTGAACAAGCACATGTCGGCATGTAGCGGCCGGGAGATCCTGGACGAGGTCCTGCGGCACCTCGACTTCGCCGAGCGCGAGCAGATCCTGGACGACTCGATCGTCCGGCCGGCGCTCATGCCATACATCACCAGCCAGTTCCTCGTCCGCTCCCACGGCGACCGCCCCGACGTCGTCCCGTCCGGCTCCACCAACCTGGCCTTCATCGGCCAGTACGCCGAGGTCCCCGACGACGTCGTGTTCACCGTCGAGTACTCGGTCCGCACCGCTCAGACCGCGGTGGCCGCCCTGCTGAAGCTCGACACCGGACCCAAGCCCGTCTACAAGGGTCAGCATGACCCCAAGGTGCTTGTCGAGGCGCTGCAGACCCTCCACAGGCGCTGACTCGTGGCTGCTGTGCGTCGGCGGGCTAGTCAGCGGTTGTTCGGGGTTCGGGTCGTCTTTTGTGGGGGCTGGAGTTTGTGGGCCGGGTTGCTGTTGGGCTGTGGGTTTTAAATGCCTTTTACGGCCTTCGGTCATAGTTGTGCCGGTTCGGGGTTCGGGGTGGTGGGTGTGTTTGTCGGCTGCCGGTTCCCGCGTTCACAACCCCGCCCCACCTCAGGCCTCTTCAACTCCAGCAAGTTGGGAGAAGGGCACAGGCAAGATCAACAGCAAGATCAAGGTCAAACCCATGGTGAAGAGCCGGGCCTCCGGCGGGCCTCGGCAACCTCAGGGAAACTAGCGCGGTTCCCTCGGGTGGCTGGGTCAGGGCTCAGCGGC
>NZ_JAAFYZ010000264.1 GCF_018274385.1 Catenulispora pinistramenti
TGTGTATAAGAGACAGGTCGGGGGCGGCGTCGGGGATCGCGGGCAGGGCGACGGTTCGGTGTTCGACCTGCTTTTCCGCGCCCGGGTTGGTGGCGATCGTCCAGCAGCGGGCTTCGGCCGCGACCTTGCCGTCGATGGTCAGGGTGGCCGCGTCCAGCCGTACTCGGCGGCCGGGGCGCAGGGTGCGTACCTCGACCGTGCCGGTCTTGCGGGGGATGACGCCGAGGAAGTCGATCTGTGCCGAGGCGATGCGTCCGTGGCCGGCGGTCACCTTCTCGATCTCGCCGAGCAGGAGCGCGGAGGGCGGACCGCCGTGCTGGAGGGACTGGTCCCAGGGACTCTCGGTGGCCTGCGTCGGCTCGAACGCGGTGTCGCCGACCCGGCGGTAGAACGGCTCGCTCATCACCTCGTTGACGATACCGGGCTCGGGGGAGAGGTCTGGTGCCGCGCCGACGGCTGGTACGGCATGGCGATGGTCGACGTCCTGGACGACACCCCGGCCAACCAGCCGGGCCGAGCACAGCTGCTCACCAGCCTGAACAAGTTCGCCGCCGGGATCACCCGCTATCAGGACCCGGTCTCAGGGCGCTGGTTCCAGGTCGTGGACAAGGGCACGCAGGCCGGGAACTGGACCGAGACCTCCTGCTCCAGCATGTTCGCCTACACCCTGTCGCGGGCCGCCCAGCAGGGCTACATCGACGGCCACTACGCCGCCGTGGCGCAAAAGGGCTACCAGGGCGTGCTGCAACGCCTCTCGGTCGGCAAGGACGGCCTGACCAACCTCAGCACCATCTCGATCGGCACCAACGTCGGCGACTACGCCTACTACATCGGCCGGACCCAGGCCACCAACGACTTCCACGGCCTCGGTGCCTTCCTGATCATGAACGAGCAGTTCACGGCCGGCGGTGCGGCCAGCTCCGCTCATGCCGTCGGCTCCGCCCACGCCGCCGGGGCGGTAGGGGGCGCGCAGTAGTCCGGTGAAGTGCGCGGTGCCCACGAGTTCATCCTCGTGGGCACCGTCGGTGCTACCCGTGCTACCCGCGCCTGGACATCAGAGCGACGACGGCATCGATGTCGTCGCCCTGCGCCGGGTCGTCGGCGATCCGGTTGGGCCGGACGAAGCCGCAGACGGCGCAGCGGTGGACGATCACCAGTCCTTTGCCGCCGCGGTGCTCGACGCGCTCCGGGCGCATCGCGCCCCGGCAGGACGAGGCCCGATCGCCGGGCTCGATGTCGACGTGCTTGGAGTACAAGCACGCCGGGCAGTGGTTCCGGTAGCTCCCGTTGCTCAGCGGCGCGACGAGCGCGCCGCAGTTCTCACAGGTGAAACCCTGGTTCTGGGCGGTTCTGCTGATGGCTCTGCCTCCGGATCGAAGAAGGGATCTTCAATCGGGAGTGCAGGGTTCCGTTCTGTTCTCGCCGCCGGTCCGCGTCGTGCGGACGGCGGCACCCAGGCTCGGCGCGGGCGAGGGACCGGTTCACCGCCTGATCCCCCTCGTCAGGGGTCGGCGATTAATTCCGCTTCCAGCATCACCGGGGCATGTCTCATCCACCGGATCCGAACCACGACCGGGTTTGGGTGATTGTCCCGGTCACTGTCGCCCAAGCATCCCCGGGCGCCAGCGGTAGGTGTCGTCCCGCTCTCACTGGCGTCGGCGTCGTCCCCTGGCCTCAGAGCCTGGCCGCAGCCGCCTCATGTGGTCGGCGCATCACCCTCCTTCGGCCTCGGCGACATTGCCGATGAGCACAACATGCCGGGGCTCGTGGCGACAACTGGATTCCGTGCCGGTCGGGCCGCGCCGGTCGGGCCGCGCAGGCCGAGCCGGTATGCCGCGCCGCGACGCCGAAGACCGCCTGGCCCGACCCTGAGAACTCCAGGGCCGGGCCAGGCGGTCGGCTGACTACCGCACAGATCTACAGACCACCCAACCCGTTCGGCGTCCCGATCCCGGTGGGCGCGTCATACCCGGGTCCGGCGTTGCACAGGTAGTCCCCGCCGCAGTCCCAGTTGGCGTTCGACCCGCTCGTGACGTCGAAGAAGTTCGCAGCGTGCGAATATATGTACTCTGCGCTGGGCAGCGCCGCCGAGTTGCCGGCCAGGGCGATCATCGAGGCGATGATCGGCGAGGACGCGCTGGTGCCGCCGATCACGTTCCAGCCGTCTTCGACGTAGACCGCGACGCCGGTCTTCGGGTCCGCGACCGCCGCCACGTCGGCGACCGTCCGGTTCGGGCAGTGCGCGTCGTGCTGCCAGGCCGGTTTCGGCACGTAGGCCGAGCAGCCGGAGCCTGCGCCCTTCCAGGTGCTCTCGCTCCACCCGCGCGCGGACGTGTCCTTGGTCAGGCTCGTCCCGCCCACGGCGATCACGGTGCTGAGCGAGGCGGGCCAGGCGCCCTCGATGAAGCCGTTGTCCCCGCTGGAGACGGTGACCGCGACGCCGGGGTGCTGGAACGCCGAGTCCCACGCCTGGTTCTCGCCGCTCTCGTCCCCGCCCCAGCTGTTGGACACCGCGACGGCGCCGGAGCCGGTGGCGGCCTGCTCGGCGGTCCCGAGCGAGGCCGAGTCGGTGCCGTCCGACTCGACCAGCAGGATGTGGCAGGCCGGGCACACGGCCGACACCATGTCCAGGTCGAGGGAGACCTCGGGGTTCCAGTCGTCATTGGGATCGTGCGCGGGCAGCGGGGAGGTCTGGCCGTGCTCGTTGACCTTCTTGAAGCAGCCGTCGGCCGTGGTGCAGGCCGGCAGGCCGTAGGTGCTGCGGTAGACGGCGAGGTCGGACTCGGCCTGCGGATCGTCGTGCGCGTCGACGAGTGCCACGGTGCGGCCGGCGCCGCCGGTGGCCGGGAGCTTGTAAGCGGACAGCAGGTCGTTGCGGGCCAGGCCGTCGGGCAACGCGCCCTTGGCAAGGCTCTGCTTTACCCCGGAGGTCAGCGCGAAGCACCGCATGTGCCCGGCATCAGCACTCGGACACACCGCGTGTACCCCGGCCGTACCACCGGACGTGCCCGAACCGCCCGAACCGGTCACCGCGATCCCGCCGGGCGCGTTGACCAGCGCGGCGTGGTGCACCGTCTCGGCCAGCGTGCTCCCGCCGGCGTCGGTGGCGCTGATCTTCAGCGCCAGGTAGCCGGCCTTGGTGTTCGCCGGGACCGGCCAGGTCGCAGAGATCTGATGCCCGTTGCCGAGCGCGACCGTCGCCGCGTGCCAGGTGGTGCCGTCATCGTAGGAGACGGACACGCTCGCGTTCTTCACCGCGCTGTCAGTGGCGCCGGACAGGTGCTCGAAGGCCAGGTTGACGGTCCCCGTTCCGGTCCCGACCGAGTCGTGCCCGTCGGTGACGAACTGCGCCCGCGTGTACAGGATCGGCAGCGGGGTCGAGGCCGTGGTCTTGGCGGAGTCGAAGCCCCACGAGATCTGGGTGTGCGTCGACAGCGCCGTGCTGACGGTGTCGTGGGTGGTGTCCAGCGAGTAGACGTAGTGGTGCTTCGCGGCGGGCAGGGCCAGCGTGAACAGCTGCCCCTCGGTGCCGCCGCTGTAGATCTGCTTGCCGTCCTCGGCGATCGTCGTCGGTCCGTCGCTCCACTGCCCGACGTCCCCGGCGCCGTCCGTGTCCATCTCGTCGACGCCGTTGAGGGTGTCGCCGCTGCGGCACAGGAAGCAGGATCCGTCGTAGGTGGACGGCGCGGGCGTGATGACCGTGCCGCGCCAGGGCAAGGTCACATGCTGACCCGCGACCGGCACGAAGTCCCGCTCGAGCTCGCCGTCCAGGGAGCCGTCGGGATTGGCCGGAAGCATCAGGCCTTCATAGGAAGCGCCGGCGACCGCGGCTATGTACTGCCGGGCTTTCGCCGGCGCGTGCACCGTCACGGAAGGCAAGTCAGGGTACGCAGGCAGCCCCGACGACCCGACCCGGTTCCACAGGTCTGTCAGCGTCATATCCTGCTTCGGCTCGTCGGTGGCGTACGTCGAGTCCACGGTCTCCAGCGCGCCGGCGGCATACGTCTGGGAAGCAGGGATCTGATCGTAGCTCGGGAAGCCCAGCAGATAGCTCGAAGACCCGGCGCTCTGGCGGCCGAACATCGAGAACTGGAGAACGCCGTAGTTTGCCTTGGCGGCGCTGCCGACGTAGAACTTCGTCCCGGCGAGCGCGCCGATGTCGAGGACGTCAAGATGTCCCGTCGTGCCCCGGTTCCATCCCAGGACCGCGCCGGCGAACGTGCTCGGCTGCGGTGTGGTGAAGGCGACCTGTTGCGCGCTACGACCGTCCACCGCGACGGTCGTCCCGGCGGCGGGCACGGTCACGTCGGTGACCGACAGCAGGTCCGTCTCGGTGGCGTTCCCGGCCGCATCGGTCTCGAACGCGGCCACCGCGACGCTGTAGTGCCCGGCCGGCACCTCGATCCGCGAGTCACCGCCGGTCATGATCCCGTCCCAGTTCGCGCGGGCCGGATCGTCGGTGTTCACCGCGATCACCTCCGCGGCCGGGACGGGCTTGCCGGAGTGGTCGAGCGCGGTGATGTGCAGCGTGGTCATCGGGAAGAACGGGGTGGCGGCCGGGGACTGCGGCGTCGCGGGACCCACCTGGAACGCCTCGAGCGAGGAGATCTTCCCGACCTGCGACACCGGGACGACGGTGATCCGGCCGTCCACGTTCGACGTCACCGCGGCCGCGGAATGGCCTGGGGCGGGCAGGAAGTCGGCCCGTGCGCTCTGGCCGGACCCGGTGACCCGCACATGGTCTCCGGTCGGGAGCGAGTACAGCTGTTCGGCGGCGGGAGCCGCGGATTGGGTCGCGGGCGGGGCCGCTGAGGGCACCGCTGACGGTTTCGCGACCGGGGCCGCGTCGGCGTTGATCGGCGCCGACGCGAAGACCGCGCCGCCGACCAGCGTCGCGGCCGCCACGAGGCAGACCCGCCGTTTTATGGGACGTCGCACTCCAGAATCCTCCAGACACGCACCGGAATCAGGCATCGAGGAATCTAGGAGTGATCGCAGATCTAGTCAAGAAGCTTAACGAGATTCCTCAACGCTTCCCACGCCGGCGGGGACAGCAGAGCCTGCACGGGCTCCAGCAAGCGGTAGAAGCCGGCGCCGTAACGGGACGCGAGCTCCTCGTTGTGCTCGAACACGTCAAGCTCGTTGGCCGCGGTGATCTCCAGGAAGGCGCGCAGCTCCGCGTCGGTCGGATCGAACTCGAGCCCTGAGAAGCGGTCTCGGAACAGCGGCCGCTGATCGGTGCGCAGCCGGGGATAGGTGACGCCTCGGTCGCAGCTCGCGTAGAAGTACACCAGCGCCTCGGCCCGCTCGCCGATCAAGCCGGCCAATACCGCGCGGTCGGTCAGGTCCAGCAGGGTCTCGGCGAAGCCGTCGGTGCCGTAGGTCGCGTGGCAGAGTCCGGCGATCTGGACGTCAGGCGACGCGCCCCACTCCACGAGACGTCCGCGGACGCGGATCAGGTGCGCCAGCAACGTCCCGCCGGGATGCGGCAAGTCCGCCGCGCCGTGGGAACGCAGGAACTCTTCGATCGAAATCTCGCTCACATCACGACTAGTACCAAACCACCCCGCCGTCTCAATCCCGAACCACGACCGATGTGGCGAGCAACTCACCCTCGACCACGAACCGCCCGCGCATCCGGGTCAGCGGCGCGCCCCCGACCACCGGGCCGGCCTGATGCAGCTCGGCGACGAAGGTCCGATCCGCCGGGTCGAAGCGCAGCGTCGCGTCCTGGAAGTCCAGCCACCGCCGCGCCAAGGGGAACCAGGCCTTGTAGACCGACTCCTTGGCGCTGAACATCAGCTTGTCCCAGTGCGTCTTCGGGTGCTGCGACGCCAGAGCGGCCAGCGCCGGGATCTCCTCCGGTCGCGCCACGGTCTCCAGCACCCCGGCCGGCAGTTCGCGGTGCGGTTCGGCGTCGATGCCGATCGCCGCGAGCTCGCCGGCCCGGGCCACCGCCGCGGCCCGGTAGCCGTCGCAGTGGGTCAGGGCACCGATCACGCCGTCCGGCCACAGCGGCTCGTTCTTCGGCCCGTGCAGGATCGGGGTGGCCGGGTAGCCCAGGTCCGCCAAGGCTTTGTGGGCGCACCAGCGGGCCGTCGCGAACTCCAGGCGCCGCTTCTCCACGGCCCGGGCGACCAGCGCGGCCTCCTCGGGGAACAGGTCGTCGGCGTCGGTGTAGCTCTCCACGGACGTCACCGAGGCCGGCAGGATGCTCTCGATCACAGCTGTCCCTTGGCGGTCGCGGAGGTGGTTGCCGCGGGGGTCGTCGCGGGGGTCGGCACGATCTGTCGCAGCGGGTCCGCCGGCGGCCGGCGACGCCATTCGCGCGGATAGCCGAGCGAGACCTCGGTGAAGCGCACGTTGTCGTAGACCGTGCGGCGCGGGATGTGCAGGTGCCCGTAGACCACGTCCATCGCCGCGAAGCGCTTGTGCCAGTCGGCGGTGGCCTGCGTGCCGCACCACTGCGCGAACTCCGGGTATCGCAGGATCCTGGTCGGCTCCCGCACCAGCGGATAGTGGTTGAACAGGACCCTCGGCAGGTCCGGGTCCAACTCGGCGAGCCGGGCCTCGGTGGCCGCGACCCGGGCCCGGCACCAGGCCTCGCGGCTCGGGTACGGATCCGGGTGCAGCAGGAACTCGTCGGTGCAGACGATGCCCGCCTTCTCGGCGATGGCCAGACCCTCGGCGATGTTCTGCGCACCGGCCGGCATGAAGCTGTAGTCGTAGAGCAGGAACAGCGGGGCGATCACGACCGGGCCGCCGGGACCGGTCCAGACCGGGTACCCGTCCTCCGGCGTCACGATGCCCAAAGCGCGGCAGCGTTCGACCAGGCCGAGGTAGCGGTGTTCGCCGCGCAGGGTGACCGGGTCGTGCGGGTGGGTCCACAGCTCGTGGTTGCCCGGCGTCCACAACACCTTGGCGAACCGGCCCGCCAGCAACTCCAGCGCCGCGATGACGTCCTGGAACAGCTCGCCGACATCCCCGGCCACGATCAGCCAGTCGTCCTCGTGTCCGGGCCGCAGCCGGTCCACGATCTCGCGGTTGTCGGGGTGCGCCACATGCAGGTCGCTCACCGCCCACACCCGCGCCGTCCCCGCCGCCTGATCCATCTGCGCCGCCTGGTCCGTCTCCGCCACCGAGCCCACCCCCTTCGCAGAGGCCTGACCTCAAACCTCCGAGTCCGATCGTACTGATCGCCCGCGCCGGAGGCACCTGGCGTCCGCGACGGTTATGACAGAAAGTTGTGTCATCTCAGTTATCACTGTGGCTTCTGACGCGTGCCAGACGACGCAGAACTCATATTTGCCGACCACGCGGGCCGCTTTTACGCACGGCAGTACGGCTTCCCGCCGATGGCGGGCCGACTGCTCGGCTACCTGATCGTCTGCGATCCGCCGCAGCAGACGATCGCGGAGCTGGCCGAGGTGCTGATGGCCAGCCGCAGCGCCATAACCGGCGCATTGAAGCTGCTGGAGGCCTACCAGTTGGTCAAGCGCTCGCGCGGCGTCGGCGAGCGGGTCGACCACTACAACATCGATCCGGCGCGGATCGAGCCCAAGGGTTTCGACGCCACGATCTACCAGGAGCAGGCGGCGCTGATGCGGGAGGGCCTGACCCTGCTGCCCGACGACGCGTCGGTCCGCCGGGCCGTGTTGCAGGAGCTCGCGCAGTTGGCCGACTTCCTGTCCGAGCGGCTGCCGCAGTTGGCCGACGAGTGGCGGGTCCATCGGGACGCGCTGCGCGCGGCGGGGAAGCTGCCCGACACGGGGCTGCCGGGTTTCCAGAAATAAGGGGTCGTTGTTCGACCGGAAGACTGCGGGCAGTGCGGGGTGACGCCCGACTTTTGCCGGCAGGGTCCGTCCCCCTTGCGGGCGACTTGAGATCCTGGGCGGCTCCGGTAACGTGGGTTCTGGGAAAGCACCGGAAAACTGTGGCTGTTGTGGCTGTCTGGGATGTGGGGTGATTGTGGTGAGAGGTTCGATCGTCTCTTTCGACCGCGTCAAGGGGTACGGGTTCGTGGCCCCGGATTCCGGTGGCGAGGATGTCTTCGTGCACGTCAACGACTTGCTGGACGATAAGAGCCTGATGGTTCCGGGGCGGGTCGTGCAGTTCAGTGTCGACCAGGGCGACCGCGGGCCGAAGGCGTCCAACGTCACCGTGGTGCTGACGGAGCCGGCGCACGGTCACTCCGCGGCGGGCTCGGCCGGAGCGGCGGACTTCGGCGACGACCTGTGCGACGTGCTGACGGTGCCGGATCTGGAGCACGAGCTCACCGAGATGCTGCTGCACGTCGATCCGCCGCTGCCGGGTTCGCAGATCCTCAACGTCAGGAAGCGCGTGGTCGCCCTCGCGCAGTCCCACGGATGGGTGGATCGCTAGGCGCTTCGGGAAGTGTGGACGGCCGGTCTTCGGACCGGCCGTTCGGCGTTTTCGGGACCTGCTGCTTGCGTTGCCTGCCTGCTGCCTGCTGCCTGCTGCTTGACCTGCCCTGTCCGTGTCGTCATGGTGCAGTCGCACCACCGGCGGCGTCGTTTTTTGTCCACCGCGACGACCACGCGGCGCCCTCGGCTGCCTAGAGTCCCAGCAACTCACAGGCGCGACAGAAGGGCAGGGCCGAGGCACGATGACCCCGCTGACCCTCGACGACATCTACCGCCTCCAACTCCCCGGCGACCCCGACATCTCCCCGGACGGCTCGCGCGTCGCCTACGTCCTGACCAGCCAGGACAACGTCCTCGACAGCGCCGCCCACGCGATCCACGTGGTCGCGACCGCCGGTGGCCGACCCCGCCGCCTCACCAACGGCCCGGCCGACACCGCGCCTCGCTGGTCGCCGGACGGCGCCACACTGGCCTTCCTCCGCGCCGGGCAGCTGCACCTGATCGCCGCCGACGGGGGCGAAGCCCGTCCGCTGACCACCGGGCAGACCCGACCCGGCGGCGCAGGCGTCGCGGCCTGGTCCCCGGACGGTACCCGCATCGCGTTCAGCGCGGTCGACAGGGTGCGCGACCCGGCCGCTCCGGTGGTCGTGGACGAGGCGTACTGGAAGGCCGACGGCGTCGGCCTTGTCGGGGCGGCGCGGAACCAGATCTTCGTGGTCGATGTCGCCGACGGCCGCGTCGAGCAACTGACCGATGGGACCGACGACTGCACCGCGCCGGACTGGTCGCCGGACGGGACCCGGCTGGCGTTCGTCGGACGCAGCGGCCCCGGGCTGGAGTACCTGGGTGTCTCGGCCCCGTATGTCCTGGATCTTCGGCTGGAGCTAGAACCAGGCCGAATTCCCCTTACCCCGCAACGAATCGGCACCGGCACGCTGCTCGCCGGAGCGCTCTGCTGGTATCCCGACGCCTCGGCGCTGCTGGTCACCGGCCGCACCTCGCTGAGCGTCGGACATCTCAATCTCCTGCGTCAGTCCGTTGCCGAACCGGCGGCGCCGCCCGAGCTGCTGGGCGCCGACCAGGACCGCAATGTGATGCCCGGCGCCCCCGGCTACCCTGGCGCGCTCGCGCAGTTCCACGGTGAGGACATCATCTACGCGGTCCGCGACCACGGCACCTCACGCCTGTGCCGCCTCCCGGCCGGTTCGGACACCGCCCACTACCTCGACCTCCCGTCGCGACTGGGTGTCAGCGGCGCGAAGGTGGCCGCGGCTGCCGACGTCGTCGTGTTCGTATATTCCGACGAGACCACGTTCGGCGAGGTCGGCGTCATGGACCTGGGCTCGGGAAAGTTCACCCGCCTCACCGAACACACGGCGACCGCCGATATCAAACCTCTGGTCTATCAGGACCGGAACTTCACCGTCTCGGACGGCACCACGGTGCCGGGCTTCGTACTCCGCGATCCGGCGGCCCCGGCCGGCGGACCGCTGCTCGTAGACGTGCACGGCGGCCCGCACAACGCCTGGAGCCCGCAGGCCGACGCGATCCACCTCTACCACCACGAACTGGTCGCGCGTGGCTGGACCATCCTGCTCCTCAACATCAGGGGGAGCGACGGCTACGGCGAGTCCCACTACCTGGCGGCGCTCGGGGCGTGGGGCAAGGCCGACGAGCGCGACGTGCTGGAACCCGTCGCGGCCCTGGTTGACGAGGGCCTGGTGGATCCGGTGCGCGTCGCCCTGACCGGCTACAGCTACGGCGGTTTCCTGAGCTGCTGGCTGTCGGCGCGCAGCGAGCTGTTCGCGGCGGTGGTGGCCGGGGGAGTGGTCACCGATCTGCCGAGCATGGCCGGCACCTCCGACGAGGGCCGCGCGATCGCCGAGTTCGAGGTGGGCGGGGGCGACCGGATCGCCCGGTCGTCGCCGCTGGCCTATGTCGACGCCGTTCGCGCGCCTACGCTGATCCTGCACGGCGCCGCTGACGAGCGCTGCCCGCCCGGCCAGGCCGAGCAGTGGTTCCAAGCGCTGAAGTCCCGCGGCGCCGTGGTGCGGATGGTCCTGTACCCGGAAGCTTCCCACTTGTTCATCCTCAACGGCCGCCCCTTCGCACCGCGTCGACTACTCCCGCCGACTCGTGGACTGGGTGACAGCCCACACCGGCAACCCCCGATCGGAGCCCACCGATGACTGAGACCACTGAGACACCCGCCGCCGAGCAGGACATCCGGGACGCGGCCGACGACGGCCAGGACCCGGCACTGACCGCCCGCTGGCAGGCCCGGCTGGACGAACTGGTCGCCGAGCACGGCGTCGGCGCTTCGCTGGGCGTCCTGCACCACGGCAGGCTGGTTCTAGAGGTGGCGTCCGGCTGGGCGCATAAGGGTGCGAAGATCGAGGCCACGCCGCAAACCGTGTTCCAGGTCGGCTCGATCACGAAGGTGTGGACCGCGACGGTGGCGCAGATGCTGGCCGAGGACGGACTGCTGAACCTGGACCAGCCGGTGGCCGAGGTGCTGCCGGGACTGAAGCTGATCGATGAGGACCTGACGCGGAACGTGACCGTCAGACATCTGATGACCCACTCCAGCGGCATCGACGGCGACGCCTTCATCGACACCGGCCGGGGCGATGACAACCTGGAGAAGTACGCGGCGGTGCTCGCCGACGTCGCGCTGAACCACCCGCTCGGCGTCACGATGTCGTATTCGAACTCTGCGTTCATACTGCTGGGCCGGGTCATCGAGCACGTCAGCGGGATCCAGTGGGACGAGCTGATGCGGCAGCGGTTGTTCCGTCCGCTGGGACTGACGCACACCGGCACGCTGCCGGAAGAAGCGCTACTGCACCGGGCGGCCCTGGGACACCTGGGCAACCCGCTCGCGCCGGTGCCGGAGTGGGGCCTGATGCGCAACGCCGGCCCGGCCGGGCTGATCCACTCCACGCCGCGCGAGGTCCTGACGTTCGCCCAGTTCCACCTCGACGGCGGCCTCGCGCCCGACGGCACCCGGCTGCTGTCCGAGCAGGCCACGTCGGCGATGCAGATCCCGCAGGTGGAGGTGCCGGACAAGTGGCTGCTGGCCGCGCAGGTGGGCCTGAGCTGGTTCCTGGACGAGTGGGACGGCGAGCGGGTCTACGGGCACGACGGCAACACCATCGGGCAATCGGCGTTCCTGCGGGTGCTGCCCGACCAGGAGCTGGCGGTCTGCCTGCTGACCAACGGCGGCGACACGCTGCATCTGTACCACGCGGTGTTCCAGGAGATCGCGCGTGAGTTCGGCGGCGTCAAGATGCGGCAGCAGGTCGATCCGGCCGATCCGCCGCTGGAGTTCGTCCCGGCCGACTACGTGGGTGTCTACGAGCGGGCCTCGGAGCGGCTGGAGGTCGTCGAGCGCGACGGCGGGCTGGTGCTGATCCACACGATGACCGGCGAGCTGGCGCACCTGGTCCAGCCCGAGCCGCTGGAGCTGCCGTTGCGGACCTTCCTGCCGAAGGTGTTCCTGACACGGCGGCCCGATCTCGACGCCTGGATGCCCGTCGTGTTCTACGAGATCCCCGGCGGCGGCGAATACCTGCACTTCGGTGCGCGGGCCACGCCGAAGGTGGCGTGAGCATGACGGAGCACACCATCGACTGGTCGGCGCGGTTGCCGGAGCTGCTGGCCGACATCGAGGAGCTGGTGACGTGCGAATCGCCGACCTCTGACATCGCGGCCGGGCTGCGCTGTGCCGAGCTGGTGGACGCGCTCGGGGCACGGCTGCTCGGGCAGAAGGCCGAGCGGATCGCCGACGCCGCCGGGCGGGTGCACCTGCGCTGGCGGTTCGGCGCCGGTGACAGGGTATTGATTCTCGGGCACTACGACACCGTGTGGCCGATCGGCTCGCTGGCCACGCATCCGTTCGCGGTGACCGGGACCGGCGACGGGGTACTGACCGGGCCGGGCTGCTTCGACATGAAGACCGGCCTGGTGCAGCTGTTCCACGCCGCGGCCGCGCAGGACCGGCTCGACGGCCTGACCATCCTGGTCACCGGCGACGAGGAGACCGGCTCGGCGGGCTCGCAGGCGCTGATCGAGGCCGAGGCGCGCCGGGTGCGGGCGGCCCTGGTGCTGGAGGCGTCCGAAGGCGGGGCGCTGAAGTCGGCGCGCAAGGGCGTGGCGACCTACGACGTCGAGATCGGCGGCCGGGCCTCGCACGCCGGGCTGCAGCCGCACCTCGGCGTGAACACGACGATCGAACTCGCGCACCAGGTGCTGGCGATCGCCGCGGTCGCGGACGCGTCGGCGGGCACGACCGTGACGCCGACGGTCGCCGCCTCCGGCACCACGCGCAACACGGTGCCCGACGCCGCGCGGCTGCTGGTGGACGTGCGGGTGGCCACAGCCGCGGAGCAGGAGCGCGTGGACGCCGGACTACGTGCCCTGACACCGGTGCTGCCGCAGGCCTCGGTGCGGGTGAAGGACGGCCCGCGCCGCCCACCGCTACCGGAGTCCGCCTCGGCGGCACTGCTGGCCCGCGCGCGCCGGCTGTGGGCGGAGCTGGGCCATGGCGAGCTGGGCGCCGTCGCGGTCGGCGGCGGCTCAGACGGCAACCTGACCGCCGGCGTCGGCACCCCCACCCTGGACGGCCTCGGTGCCGCGGGCGGCGGCGCACACGCCGACGACGAGCACGTGCTGGTCGGCGAGATCCCGCGGCGCACGGCTTTGGTGACGGCGCTGGTCGCGGAGCTGTTGGGCGAGGAATGAGCGTGAGCGACCAGCTGCTCCGTGCCGAGGCGGAGGCCGATGCCGCCGCCTCGGCACGCGCCGCGGAACTCACCATCGCCGAGCTGTCCACGATGGCTGAGATGAGCCGGGCCTCGGCCCTCATGGACCGGGTCTGGCGGCCGGGTAACGGGGCGGCGATGATGCCGGGGGCCCTTCTCAAGGTGCTGTCCGGCACCGGCGGCTATGTGGCGGGGGCTTTTCGCGGCGGCCGGATGGTCGGGGTCTGTGTCGGGCTGCTGTCCCGGTCGGGCCTGCATTCGCACATCGCGGCGGTCGAGGATCCGTTGCGAGGGGCGGGGTTGGGGC
>NZ_JAAFYZ010000265.1 GCF_018274385.1 Catenulispora pinistramenti
CCCACCAGGCCGCCACCGAGCATGCGCCGTCCCCTCCACACCCTCCCGAATCAGCTCCAGCCGAGGCCGCGGGCCGTCCGTCCGCCCCGAAGCCGGCTTGCGTGCGCCGGCCCGGAAGGGGGCGGGCCACTCGCCGCCGGGGCCGGTGTAGTCCTGCTCGGCTGCCGCGTGCAGGGTCCACTGCGGGTCGTAGAGGTGCGTGCGGCCGAGGGCGCAGAGGTCGGCGCGGCCGGCTAGCAGGATTGAGTTCACGTCGTCGTAGGAGGAGATGGCTCCTACGGCGATTGTGGCGATGTCTGCTTCGTGGCGGATGCGGTCGGCGTAGGGGGTCTGGTATGAGCGTCCGTATTCGGGTTGTTCGGTGGCGGTGACTTGGCCGGTGGAGACGTCGATGGCGTCGGCGCCGTGGGTGGCGAAGGCGCGGGCGATGTCGACTGATTCGGTGCCGTCCACGCCGCCGGGGGCCCAGTCTGTTGCGGAGACGCGGACCGTGATGGGGCGTTCGGGGGGCCAGGCTGCGCGTACCGCGTCGAACACCTCCAGGGGGAAGCGCAGGCGGTTCTCCAGGGAGCCGCCGTATTCGTCAGTGCGCTGATTGGCCAGCGGCGACAGGAAGCTGGACAGGAGGTAGCCGTGTGCGCAGTGCAGCTCCAGCAGGTCGAAGCCGGCGCGGGCTCCGCGTTCGACGGCGGTGACGAACTCGTGCTTCAGGGCCTCCAGCTCCGCGGCGGTGAGTTCGTGCGGGACCTGGTTCACGCCGGGCTTGTAGGGCAGTGGTGAGGGCCCGACTACCGGCCAGTTGCCTTCTGGCAGCGGCTCGTCGATCCCCTCCCACATCAGCCTCGTCGAGCCCTTACGTCCCGAGTGCCCGAGCTGGAGCCCGATCGCCGCCGTGGACTGCGTGTGGACGAAGTCCACGATCCGCCGCCACTGCGCCTCCTGCTCGTCGGAGTACATCCCGGTGCAGCCCGGGGTGATGCGGCCGTTGGGGGAGACGCAGACCATCTCCGTCATCACCAGGCCCGCGCCGCCGAGGGCCTTGGAGCCCAGGTGCACCAGGTGGAAGTCGTTCGGCATGCCGTCCTGCGCCGAGTACATGTCCATCGGCGAGACGATCACGCGGTTCTTCAGCGTCAGTCCGCGGAGCCGGAACGGGCGGAACATCGGGGGAGTGGTGTCGCCGTTGACCTCCGCCACGAACTCCGGGTCGCGCAGCTTGAGGTTGTCGTAGGTGACCCGGCGGGAGCGGGTGAGCAGGTTGAAGGCGAACTGCAGTGGCTCCTGGTCGGTGTAGCGGCCCAGGTCCTCGAACCAGCGCAGGGAGGCCGCCGCGGCGCGCTGCGTGGAGGCGACGACCGGCCGCCGCTCCGCTTCGTAGGCTGCCAGTGCGGATCGGATGTCGGGGTTCTCGTGCAGGCACGCGGCCAGCGCCAGCGCGTCCTCCATCGCCAGCTTGGTCCCGGACCCGATGGAGAAGTGTGCGGTGTGGGCGGCGTCGCCGAGCAGCACGATGTTCCGGTGCGACCAGTGGGCCGTGGTGACGGTCGCGAAGCTGAGCCAGCGCGAGTTGTTGGCGATCAGCCGGTGCCCGCCGAGCATGTCCGCGAAGAGCTCGCCGATCCGCTCGATGCTCTCGTGGTCGCTCTCGCCGGGCTGGAAGGCGCGGTCGGCGAAGCGGTCGAAGCCGGCCGCGCGCCACACCCGCTCGTGCATCTCGACGATGAACGTCGAGCCGTGGGCGTCGTAGGGGTAGCCGTGGACCTGCATGACGCCGTGCGGGGTGGGCTGGACCTGGAAGCGGAAGGCGTCGAAGACCAGGTCGGTGCCGAGCCACATGTAGCGGCAGTCGTGGGTGCGGATCGAGGGCTGGAAGGCGTCGGCGTGCGCGGTGCGGATCGCCGAGTTGACGCCGTCGGCGGCGACCACGAGGTCGTACTCGGCGGCGAGTTGCTCGGTCGGCGGGGCGGTGGTCAGGTAGCGCACGGCGATGCCGAGGTCGGCGCAGCGGCGCTGGAGCATCTGCAGCAGCCGGACCCGGGCCAGGGCCGCGAAGCCGTGGCCGCCGGAGGTGATCACCTTGCCGCGGTAGTGCACGTCGATGTCGTCCCAGCGGGCGAACTCGGCGGCCATCGCCTCGTGGATCCCCGGGTCGGCGTGCTCGATGCCGCCCAGCGTCTCGTCGGAGAACACCACGCCGAAGCCGAAGGTGTCGTCGGCGGCGTTGCGCTCCCAGACGTCGACCACCGCGCCCGGGTCGAGCTGCTTGGCCAGCGCCGCGAAGTACAGGCCGCCGGGACCGCCGCCGACCACGGCGATTCTCACGGCACCACCGCGACGCCGGTGAGTTCCACCAGCGCCGCCGGATCGAACAGGCCCTTGACTTCGAAGAAGGCCATCGCCGGGTAGTGCTTGCCGAGGTGTCGGCGCCACACCGCGCCGAGTTCCTTGAGGCTCTCGCGGTACTGCTCGGCGTCGGTGGCGAACACGGTGACGGTGACCAGGTGTTCCGGGGCCGCGCCGGCGGCGGTCAGCGTCGTGACCATGTTGGCCAGTGCCAGGTCGAACTGCTCGACCAGGGTGGCCTTCGGGTCGACGGTGCCGTCGGGGTGGATCCCGGCCTGGCCGCCTAGGTAGACGGTGCGGCCGGGGCCGGCGGCGACCGCGTGCGAGAAGCCGATTGCCGGGGCCAGCTCCGGCGGGTTCACCAGCTCGTGCGGGGACTGGGGCTGGGACTGGGACTGGTACTGGGGCTGGGGCTGGGGCTGGAGCTGCGGACTCGGCTGAGTGGCGCCTGGCTGCGGAGCGGTGCCCGGCTGCTGCGCGGAGCTTGGCTGAGCGGATGCTGGCTGCGGGGTCATCGGCCCTCCCACTTCGGCGTCTCCTTGGCGTTGAAGGCGCGGTGGAACTCGGCGTGGTCGCGGGTGTTCATCAACAGCGCCTGCACGGCCGCGTCCATCTCCAGCGACGGCGACAACCCCATGTCCAGCTCGCGGGTCAGCAGCATCTTGGTCTGTGCGTAGGCCAGCGCCGGGCCGTCGGCCAGCCGCCGGGCCAGCGCCGCGGTCGCCGCCTCCAACTCCTCGTCCTCGACCAGCTCGCTGACCAGACCGTACTTGTCGGCCTCCGGCGCCTTCACCGTGTCGCCGAGCATCAGCAGCTTGGTGGCGTTGCCCAGCCCGACGATGCGCGGCAGCAGATAGGCCGCCCCCATGTCCGAGCCGGACAGGCCGACCTTCGTGAACAGGAACGCGAAGCGGGCCGAGCGGGCCACGATCCGGAAGTCGGCGGCCAGGGCCAGGACCGAACCGGCGCCGGCGGCGATGCCGTGGATCGAGGCGATCACCGGGATCGGGACCTCGCGGAGCGCGCGGACGACGTCTCCGGTCATGCGGGTGAACGACAGGTGCTCGTCGGGACGCATCTTGAGCAGTTCGCCGATGATCTCGTTGACGTCGCCGCCGGAGCAGAACCCGGGGCCCTCGCCGCGCAGCACCAGCACCCGGGTGTCGCCGCGGTGCGGCAGCTCGGCGAGCAGGTCGCGCAGGTCGGCGTAGGCCTCGAAGGTCAGGGCGTTGATCTTGTCAGGACGGTTCAGGGTGACGGTCGCGACCCCGTCGGCGTGCTCCACGCGGAAGTGGTCCCACTTGTCAGTGAACGGCACTGAACCCCGGAACGGGCTCATCGGTGTCCTCCCGGTGCTCTGGTTCGGCTGTGCGGCGTTGCCTGGTCATCACCAAGATATGACTGTCGTCAAGGAAACGCCATACCCGTCGGACCCGTGTCGTCCGGTCACGTCCGCGAACCGTCGGGTAGCTGTGTGCGATCCGTGTAATGTTCGGGCCGCGACAAGCTGTAGCAGGGGCGCGCGTGTGCGCACGGTTCGAGGAGGGATACGGCTTGGCCTGGGGCGATCTGGATTCCGCCCTGGCCGCGGCCCGCCGCGGCGAGGAGACGGGATTCGCAGAGCTTTGGCACGCTCTGCATCCGCCGCTGCTGCGCTATCTGCGCGCCGTGGTCGGCGACGCCGCCGAGGACGTGGCCAGCGAGACCTGGCTCCAGGCCGCCAAGGACGTGCGCGGGTACCGGGGCGACGCGGCCGGGTTCCGGGTCTGGCTGTTCCGGGTGGCGCGCCACCGCGCCCTGGACGAGTTGCGCAAGGCCTCCCGCCGCAAGGAGGACAACGGCGACGTCGCGGAATACGTCGCCGACTGGCCGGCCGCCGACGACACCGAAGAGGCCGCCGCCGAGCGCGAGGACACCGAGCGTGCCCTGCGCCTGATAGCGCGGCTGCCCAAAGATCAAGCCGAGGCCGTGCTGTTGCGGGTGGTCGCCGGGCTGGACGTGGCGCAGACCGCGAAGGTGCTGGACAAGCGCGACGGCGCGGTGCGGATCGCGGCCATGCGCGGGCTCAAGCGGCTGGCGGCGATCCTGGCGGAGCAGTCGGCCGAGGGCGAGGCCGGCGGTGACGGACACGACACAGGGGGAATGGAGGGGACCGGGGACGCGGGGTCCGGCATGACCGGCCGGGGTTCGCGGACCGTGAAGGGCGCGGAGTATGGATGACATCGGGACGGGGCGGCGCCGAGGCGGCGACAGCGGGGATCGTGGCGACGGCCGGGCGGGCCGGGAAGGCCGCGACGGCCGGGACGGCTGGGACGGCACGAAGAGCCGGGACCGGCTGAGCGACGACCAAGCCGAGCGGTTACTGGACGCTTTCCGGGCCGCCGGTCTGGGCAGAGCGGGACTGGGGAAAGCTCAAATTCCCACTCCGGATCGACAGTCCGGTGTTGGAAGCCAGGAGCACTACCCGGCGCCCGGTCCGGCGGTTTTGCCCGGTACGGGAAATTCTGCCGTCGCCGGATCACCCTCCCGAGTGGCATACTCGGCCGGCTGGGAGGGCGCCGGCGATGCCACTAGCGGAGCGCCCGGACCGGCACACCATGGATCGGCACACCCTGAGTCGGCGCACCATGAGTCGGCACAGACCGGTGAAACGGTGCAAGCCGATGAAGCGGTGCAGACCGCTGAATCAGTGCAGGCCGGTGAGCCGGCACAGACGGCACAGATCGGTGATCGGACGCGGTCCGACGGCGCGGCGGCCCCGAGTGGGGCCGGGCGGCCGGGCGGACCGGCAATCTCGGGGGACGTTGGAGGTGGCACGACCGTGAGCAGCGTGGACTTCCTCGCGGACCTCGGGCCTTCGGCGGACGTGCGCGCGGTGGCCAGAGTGCTGTCCGCCGCCGCCGCGCCGCCGTGGCCGAATGAGCTCCGCGGTTATGAATCGGCGCGTCGCGCCTTTGAGAACGCCGGGAACGCCGGGAAGGTTGGCAACGCGGGGAAGGTTGGCAACGCCGGGAAGGCCGGGAGCACCGGTGCCACCCCGGTCCGGCACAGCTACGCCGTCCCCCTGCGCCGGTTGCTCGGCGTGAAGCTGGCCGCGGTGGCCGGGGCGTTGAGCGTCACCGGGGTCGCGGTCGCGGCGGAGGCCGACGTGCTGCCCTCGCCGATCCAGCGGGCCGCGCACCAGGTGCTCGGCGGCGTCGGCGTGCCCGAGCCGGATCCCGCCGAGCGTTCCGGGCAGTCGATGGCGTCCTCGCCGGACTCCTCGTCCGGGAAGCTGGCGTCGCCGGACTCGGCGGGTTCGAACCGTGCCTCAGGCAGCCATTCCGGGGGCGGCAGCGGTGGCAGTGGCAGCAGCAGCGCCAACGGTGGCAGCGGTGGCAACGGTGGCGTCGGCGTGTTGCCGGGGACCCCGAGCGGAACGGCCGACCCCGACAGCCCGCCGGGACAGAGCCCTTCGACGCCGTCCGCCGCCGACGTGGTGGCGCTGTGCCGGGCCTATATCGCCCATAAGGGTGCCGCTGCCGACGGTGGAAACGGCGCCGGCAACGGCGCCGGCAACGGCGCCGGCAACGGCGACGGGAACGGCGACGGGAACGGCGACGGGAACGGCGACGGGAACGCGAACGGCAACGGCGGGCTCAACGCGCACGACCGGCGCCGGCTGGCCCAGCTGGCCGGCGGTGCCGATCGGATGGACGCCTTCTGCGCGCGGGTGCTGGCGTCCGCCTCGACCGGCGGACCGGTGATCCCGCAACCCACCGACGGCTCCACGAAGCCCTCGGTGACGCCGGATCCGTCGCACGGCCACAAGCCCGACACCAGTCCCAGCACCTCAGGTCCCAGCACCCCGAGTTCCAGCAGCCGCCCGGACTGGAACCCCGCCACCGGCGGCACCGGGGGCGGCGGCGGGAGCGGGCACGGCCACACCCCGGGCCCGCCCCACTTCGTCCGCTGAGACACCGCGTTCGACCTGCTGCGGTAACGGCAGCAGGGGTTGGGCACGCCTATTCCGGCAAGAGGGATCGCGGCATGCGAGCCCGGCCGTACCCATCCCTGCCGGCCGGTCCTCCAGGTTGTGCCCCGCGGCCCTGCGGCGGGGCACAACCACTTCCAGTCCCGAACTATCCGGCGGTCGGCGAAATGCGAATCCCCCCTCACTTCAGCCCCGCCCCCGACCGGGCGCGGCCCCCTCGGCCCTCGGGGCCGCGACCCGGTGACGTCCCCGCGCCCCGCGGTCCGTATCCCGGCGCGCAGCCGACCGGTCCCGACGGGTATCCGGGGCACGGAGTCCGTCCCGCCGGCGCCCCGCCACCGCCGCCCGGACCGGGGCGCCAGCCCGGCCCGCCCAGGCCTCCTGTGTAGATGTTTCCGCAGGTCGGCAGGGGGTGTAACACCAGAGCGCGCCCCGACGCCTCTATTAACGGCGAGAAGGTGGCATCTCGTACAGTGTTCGGCTCCGGAACCCGTCGCCCATTCCCGACGGGATCCGGAGCTGAATGCTTATATACGGGAGCTGCGCTATAGGGGACTCCGCGCGCAAACCCTGTTGCGGTTCTCTACAGAGCTACGGGACCTTGGTCGCCAAGATGAATGAGAAGGACATAGTCCGCTTGTCGAAGCGGATGTCGAACTGGCTGCGCCACAGCCCCGCCGCGATCGGCCTGACGATGGACGGGGCCGGCTGGGTCAGCGTCGATCAACTCCTGGCCAACGCCACAGCACGCGGACAAGGCTTCAGCCGCCAACAGCTGGACCTGGTCGTCGCCGAGAACAACAAGCACCGCTTCGAGTTCGACGACACCGGAACTCTGATCCGGGCCCGCCAGGGCCACTCGGTGCCGGTAGACCTCGGATATGCGCAGGCTGAGCCCCCGGACGTGCTCTACCACGGCACCGCGCAGAGCACCCTGGCCCTGATCTGGCGCGACGGCCTCCGGCCGATGAACCGCCACGCGGTCCACCTGTCCCCGGACACCGGGACCGCGGTGAAGGTCGGCAGCCGGCACGGCAAGCCGGCGGTGCTGGCCGTCGCCGCAGCGCGCATGCACACCGACGGCTTCCGGTTCTCGGTGAGCGGTAACGGTGTGTGGCTGACCGATGCCGTGCCCGCGGAGTACCTGCGTGAGGTCACGATTCGGCGCTAATACGATTTGCCGCGAAGGCCGCGCTCCGTCACGATCGTCCAATGCTCCTGACGATTACCGCGACGCCGCCCGACGGCGCCGACTGGCCCGCCACTGACCTGGGCTTCCTGCTGCACAAGAACCCCGACCGGGTTCAGGTCTTCAGCCAGACCTTCGGCCAGGCCCATGTCTTCTATCCGGTGGCGAGCCAACAGGAGTGCACGGCCGCGTTGCTGTTGGAGGTGGACCCGATCGCCCTGGTGCGCGGCCGGGGCCGCAACAGCCCGGACTTCGCCCTGTCGCAGTACGTCAACGACCGCCCCTACGCGGCCTCCTCGCTGCTGGCCTCGGCGCTCGGCCACGTCTTCCGCACCGCGCTGCGTGGACGCTGCGACCTGCGTCCCGAACTGGCCGCCACCGCGCTGCCGCTGCGGATCGAGGTGCCGACGCTCATCTGCCGCGAGCCGGAACTCGCCGCCGAGCTCTTCGAGCCGCTGGGCTGGACGGTCACGGCCGAGCCGGTGGCGCTGGACCCGGCGTTCCCGGAGTGGGGCGCCTCCCGCTACACCAAGCTGACGCTCACCGGCACCCTGCGCCTGTCCGACGCGCTGTCGCACCTGTTCGTGCTGCTCGCGGCGCTGGACGGCGCCAAGCACTACTGGGTGGCCAGCGACGAGGTCGACAAGCTGGTCCGGGTCGGCGAGGGCTGGCTCGGCACGCACCCGCAGCGCGCCATGATCGCCCGCCGCTACCTGGCCCGCCGCCAGCCGCTGGTGCGCGAGGCGCTGGCCCGGCTGGCGGAGGTGGACGAGGTCGAGCCGGAGACGCTGGACAACGCGGTGGGGTTCGAGGAGGAGCCGGCCGCCGACATCGCTTGCTCCACGCAAGACACACCCCACCCGCCCAGGGGGCTTACCCACCAAGAAAAGGTAGGCGGGCAAAGTGAACCCGCTCCAGCATCCGCCGCCACGCCGACCGAGGTCAACGAATCCGATCCGAAGTTGGGCCAGGCGAGCGAACGCAAGCAGTCCCTGGCCACCGCGCGCCGCGAAGCCGTCGTCGAGGCCCTGCACGAGGTCGAAGCGGCGCGCGTCCTCGACCTCGGCTGCGGCGAGGGTGCGCTGCTGCGCGATCTCCTCAAGGACAAGGCGTTCAGCGAGGTGGTCGGCATCGACGTCTCGGCCCGCGCACTCCAGATCGCCGCGCGCAAGCTCCGCCTCGACCGCCTGCCCGAACGCGTCCAGGCCCGGCTGACCCTGCGCCAGGGCGCGCTGACCTACACCGACGCGCAGCTGGCCGGCTACGACGCCGCGGTCCTGATGGAGGTCATCGAGCACGTCGACCCGCACCGCCTGTCGGCCCTGGAGCACGCCGTGTTCCGCGCCGCGCACCCGCGCGCGGTCGTGGTCACCACGCCGAACGCCGAGTACAACGTCCGCTACGAGACGCTGGACGCCGGCCGCTTCCGGCACAGCGACCACCGTTTCGAGTGGACGCGCGCGGAGTTCCGCGGCTGGGCTGAACGGGTCGCCGCGGCGCACGGCTACGACGTGCGCTTCCAGCCGGTCGGCGAGGTCGATCCGGAGCTCGGGCCAGCCACGCAGCTCGCGCTTTTCACCGCTACCAAGACCAAAACCGAGACCGAGACCGAGACCGAGAACAAGAACAAGAACAAGAAGGAGGAACCGGCCGATGTCTGACCTGACCGCCCCCGAGCTGCCCCCGACTGCTCCCGCGGCCCTGCCGCTGGCCGTTCCGGAGCTGTCCCTGGTCGTCCTGATCGGCACCAGCGGCTCCGGCAAATCCACCTTCGCCCGCAAGCACTTCCGCTCGACCGCGATCGTCTCCTCCGACGCCTGCCGGGGCATCGTCGCCGACGACGAGAACGACCAGTCGGCCACCCCCGAGGCCTTCGCGCTCCTGCACCACATCGCCGGGGTGCGGCTGCGGCGCGGTCTGCTGACCGTCGTCGACGCCACGAACGCGCAGGCCAAGGCGCGCGAGGCGCTGGTGAAGCTGGCGCGCGAGCACGACGTGCTGCCGATCGCGGTCGTCCTGGACATCCCCGAGCGGGTCTGCGTCGACCGCAACGCCCAGCGCGCGGACCGCGCCGACCTCCCGGCCCGGGTGATCTCCCGGCAGCGCCGCGAGTTGCGCAACGGCCTGCGGAACCTGGCGCGCGAGGGCTTCCGCAAGGTGCACGTCCTCAAGAGCGTCGAAGAGGTCGACGCGGCGGTCATCGCCTACGAGAAGGCCTACAACGACAAGCGGGAGCTGACCGGCCCGTTCGACGTCATCGGCGACGTCCACGGCTGCCGCGCCGAGCTGGAGACGCTGCTGACCGCCCTCGGCTACGTCCTCACCCGCGACGCGCAAGGCCGCCCGGTCGACGCGGCGCACCCCGAGGGCCGCACCGTGGTGTTCGTCGGCGACCTGGTGGACCGCGGCCCGGACACGCCCGGCGTGCTGCGGCTGGCGATGGGCATGGTCGAGGCCGGGAACGCGCTGTGCGTCACCGGGAACCACGAGAACAAGCTGGTGCGGGCCCTGGACGGCCGGAACGTGAAGGTCGCCCACGGCCTGGCCGAGTCGCTGGCCCAGCTCGGCGCCGAGGACGAGGACTTCCGCAAGCGGGTCCGCGCCTTCTGCGACGGCCTGATCAGCCACTACGTCCTGGACGACGGCAAGCTGGTGGTGGCGCACGCCGGCCTGAAGGAGGAGTTCCACGGCCGGGCCTCCGGGCGGGTCCGCTCGTTCGCGATGTACGGGGAGACGACCGGCGAGACCGACGAGTTCGGGCTGCCGGTGCGCTACCCGTGGGCCGACGACTACCGGGGCAAGGCCACGGTGCTCTACGGACACACGCCGGTGCTGAACCTGGAGTGGGTCAACAACACGCTGTGCCTGGACACCGGCGCGGTGTTCGGCGGGCGTCTCAGCGCCCTGCGTTACCCCGAGCGCGAACCGGTGTCGGTGCCGGCCGAGCAGGTCTGGTACGAGCCGGTGCGGCCGCTGGAGGCCACCACCTTCGCCGCCGCCTCCGGCGTCGTGCGCCGCGACCCCGGCGTGCTGGACCTGGACGACGTCCTGGGCCGCCGGATCGTCGAAGCGCGCCACCTGGGCCGGGTCACGGTGCAGGAGGAGAACGCCGCCGCCGCGCTGGAGGTGATGAGCCGGTTCGCGGTGGACCCGCGCTGGCTGGTGTACCTGCCGCCGACGATGGCGCCGTGCGGCACGTCCGTGCTGCCGGGGTTCCTGGAGCACCCGGCGGAGGCGTTCGCGGCGTACCGGGACGAGGGTGTCAGGGAGCTGCTGTGCGAGGAGAAGCACATGGGCTCGCGCGCGGTGGTGGTCATCGCCCGGGACGCCGACGCCGCGCGCAACCGCTTCGGCGTTGAGGACGGCACCACCGGCGCCGTCTACACCCGCACCGGCCGACCCTTCTTCGACCGGCCGGAGCAGATCGAGGCGGTGCTGGCGCGGGTGCGCGCGGCCGTGGACGCCGCCGGGGTGTGGTCGGAGCTGGACACGGACTGGCTGCTGCTGGACTGCGAGCTGCTGCCGTGGTCGGCGAAGGCGATGGGGCTGCTGCGGGACCAGTACGCGGCGGTCGGCGCGGCGGCGCGGGCGTCGCTGACGGCGGCCACGGCCGCTTTGGGCGCGGCCACGGCTCGGGGCTTGGACGTCGCCGAGCTCGCGGCACGCCAGGAGCGGCGGCTCACGGACGCGGTCGCGTTCACCACCGCCTACGGCCGCTACTGCTGGCCGGTCGACGGCCTGCAGGGACTGCGCCTCGCGCCGTTCCAGGTGCTGGCGTCGCAGGGCACGAACCACGCCGTGGCCAAGGGCAACGACTGGCACATCGAGCTGGCCGACCGCCTGGTCGCCGCCGACCCGGAGTTCTTCACCCGGACCGAACGGCGCATCGTGGACCTGGCCGATGAGGCATCGGTCGCCGAGGCCACGGCATGGTGGCAGGCGATGACCGCGACCGGCGGCGAGGGCATGGTGGTCAAGCCGCTGCACGGCTTCACGGCCGGTCCGCGCGGCCCGGTGCAGCCCGGCGTGAAGTGCCGCGGCCCGGAGTACCTGCGCATCATCTACGGCCCCGAATACCTGGAGCCGGAGAACCTGGAGCGACTGCGCCGCCGCAGCCTGGGCCGCAAGCGCTCGCTGGCCAGCCGCGAGTACGCGCTGGGCCTGGAGTCGGTGGAGCGGTTCGTCGCCGGGGAGCCGCTGTGGCGGGTGCACGAGGCGGCGTTCGCGGTGCTGGCTCTGGAGTCCGAGCCGGTGGACCCACGTTTGTAGGCGGGTGCGGGTTCGTCGCGAGCGTCTCGCGAGTATCACCGGCAGCTGGTGTCTGCCGGTGATACTCGCGTGCAGGTGGGGAGCGCCGTGTGCCACCGTGAACCATGACTTGGCACCTGACCTCAGATCTGGATGAGTTCGAGCGCGCGGCCGGGGAGTTCTTGCGCGCCGATCCGGTGCGGAACACTGTGCTGCTCACCGTCATGGCATCGCTGCGGGCATCCGGCGCCGGCGCCTACAGCGACGTGCCGCCGTATTTCGGCTGGTACACCGACTCGCAGACTCGGGCCGCCTTCCTGCGGACACCTCCGATGCCGGCGATCGTCACCGATGCCCCGGCGGACGCCATGGAATCGCTGGTCGGGGTCCTCGACGAGGTGCCGGGTCTCAACGGTCCCGCCGAGACCGTCGCGGCGTTCGCACAGGCCTGGCATGCCGCGACCGGCCGACAGCCGACGGTGGCCGCCGCCCGCCGTCTCTACCGCCTGACCGAGCTGGCTCCGCCGCAGCCGATGCCGCCCGGCGATGCCCGGCCGGTAGGCGACACCGACCGCGACCTGCTCGCCGAGTGGTTCACCGCCTTCGCGGGCGACGTCGGCGAGGCGATGCCCGACGCCGCGCGCGCCGTGGACCGGCGCCTCAAGAACGGCGAGCTGTTGCTGTGGGAGGCCGACGGCGTTCCCGTCTCCCTGGCCGGCAACACGACACCGGTCGCCGGCGTCGCGCGCGTGGCGCCGGTCTACACTCCCGCCACGCTGCGGGGAAAGGGCTACGCGGGGGCGGTGACCGCCGCCGTCAGCCGGCGGGCACTGGACGCCGGTTACGAGGTGATCCTCTTCACCAACCTGGCCAATCCCACCAGCAACGCCCTTTACCAGCGCCTCGGCTACCGGGGCATCGGCGACTGGTCGTTGATCGAGCTCGGGTGACTGGTGCCTTATCGGGCAGCGTTTGCTGGACGGGTTGCGGTTGGGCTGTGGGTTTTAAATGCTTTTTACGGCCTTCGGTCATAGTTGTGCCGGTTCGGGGTTCGAGTAGGCGAGTGTGTTTGTCGGCTGCCGGTTCGCGCGTTCACAACCCCGCCGCACCTCAGGCCTCTTCAACACCGGCAAGTCAGAACAAGGGCACAGGCAAGATCAACGGCACAGGCCAGATCAACGGCACAGGCCAGATCAAGAGCAAGATCAAGAGCCACAAGCAAGATCAAAGTCAAGGGCTGTGATGAAGGGCCGGGCCTCCGGCGGGCCTCGGCAACCTCAGGGAAACTAGCGCGGTTCCCTCGGGTGGTCGGGTGAGTCTCAGCGGCTGCGGTTTGTGGGGTGGTGCGGTCCGTTCCCCTCGGTCGCGTCGTCAGCCCGGGGGGTACAGCACCGGTGTCCGGGGGTAAAGTCCGCGCGCTTGCGGTCGGGCGTGTGAGCTGCGGTTTTTGATAGCGCGAACTTGACCCCCGGCCACCGGCACAATGCCGCGTAGTTAAGGTTTTGGTGGGGGTGTCAAGGTGGTGTGGCGGTGTAGGTGCCGGGTGCGGTTTTGTGGATGTGTCCGCGTTTGGCGGCGG
>NZ_JAAFYZ010000266.1 GCF_018274385.1 Catenulispora pinistramenti
TCCCGAATGTGAGGCGCGTCGGCGGTCTTCCCGATAGAACTGCGCCATGGAACTTCTGGATCACCTCCCCGAAGCCGACCGGCAGCGCGTCCTGGCCCGACTGAACAGCAACCTGATGGTCTGGCTGACCACCGTGCGGCCGGACGGTCAGCCGGTCACCGTGCCGGTGTGGTTCCTGGCCCGGGAGGACGGCACGATCGTCGTCTACAGCCGGGCCAACAAGGCCAAGCTGGCCAACATCGCGGCCAATCCGAAGGTGAGCCTCGGGCTCGACGTCACCGACATCGGCCGCAACATCGTGCGGCTGGAGGGCGTGGCGCGGCACGATCCCAGCCTGCCGCGGGCGCACGAGTACCCCGCGTTCCTCGCCAAGTACGTGGAGCGGATGGGCGCCATGTTCGACACGCCCGAGAACTTCGGCGAGCTGTTCACGGCCGGGCTGGTGATCGAGCCGAACAAGGTCTACGTGGGCTGACCGGGCGCGGGCCGCGCCACGACGAAGTACAGCTGCTTGTGCTGCACGCCGGACTCCATCTCGGCCACCACGGCCTCGGCCGCCGCGCGATCGGCGTGGGCGGACAACAGATAGCGGTTGCCGTTGTCGTCCTGGCGCCAGACCTCGAACACCGTGCGGTTCACGATCGGCCGGCGTCCCAGGCGGCGCCGGCGCGCGCCAGGCGGTCGCGGTACTCGATGCGCTGCGGCCAGTCGGCCGGGAACGCCTCGATGCCGTGCCGCGCCCCCAGGAACGCCCCGGCCAGTGCGGCGATCGAGTCCGAGTCGCCGCCGGTCGCCGCCGCCCGGCCGAGGGCGCGGACCGGCTCGTCCGGGTACATCAGGAAGCAGAGAAGCGCGGTCGCCAGCGCCTCCTCGGCGATCCAGCCCTCGCCGGTGGCCAGGCACGGGTCCGCGGCCGGATCGGGCTGCTCCGCCGCCTCCGCGAGCCGGTCCAGGACCGCCGCGCACTCGTCCCAGCCGTACTCGATGAATTCCTCGGGGGAGTCGCGGTGCGGGATGCGCCACAGGTCGTCGCCGAGCCAGTCGCCGTGGTAGACGTGACGCTGCTCTCGGCAGCGTTGCCGCAGCGCCGGGATCAAGTCCGCCGGCGCCATCCCCCGCAGCAGCCAGCGGGTCGCGAACGCGGTCAGGTCCGAGGCGGCGAGCGCGGTCGCGTGGCCGTGGGTCAGGGCCGCCTGGAGCTGCGACGCCCCGGCGACGGTCGGCTCCGGCAGGTGCGGGACCAGGCCGATCGGGGTGACGCGCATGTTCGCCCCGCACCCCTTCGAGCCGCGCTGCGTCGCCCGCGGCCAGGGCTGGCCGTCGGCCAGGTTGCCGCAGGCGCGCAGGCAGGTCATGCCCGGCGCGCGGTTGTTGTCCGGGGAGATCGCCCAGGCCAGGAAGTGCTTGATCACCGACTCGGTGAAGGGCCCGATCGGCAGGTCGGCGGGCTGCTCCAGCAGCGCGTCCGCGACCGCCAGCGCCATCTGCGTGTCGTCGGTGACATAGCCGTCCGGCGACAAGTCCGACGGCCCCGCCGGGCCGTACAGCTGCACGATCTCGTCGAAGCGCTGGAACTCCGTGGGCTTGCCGATGCAGTCCCCGAACGCGAGCCCGAACATCGAACCGGTGGCCGACAATGTGATCCCCTCCCGCTGGCCTTCGATGTCAGTCTGCCAGCTACAGTGCCGAGCTATGACCGACTCCTTGATCATGCGCGACGCCACCGGCGCCGACCTGCCCGCGATCGTCGCCCTGCTCGCCGACGACAAGCTGGGCTCGACCCGCGAGGACGCCGCGGACCTCGCGCCCTATCAGGCGGCCTTCGCCGAGGTCGAGGCCGATCCGAACCAGCGCCTGATCGTCGCCGAGCGGGACGGCGAGACCGTCGGCACCTTCCAGCTGAGCATCATCCCGGGCGTGGCCCAGCAGGGACTGAAGCGCGCCATGATCGAGGCCGTCCGCGTCGAGGCCGCCGAACGCGGCAGCGGCCTGGGCACCCAGATGATGCGCTGGGCCATCGAGGAGGCGCGCCGGGCCGGCTGCCGCCAGGTGCAGCTGACGTCGAACGTCGAGCGGCCCGACGCGCACCGGTTCTACGAGCGGCTGGGGTTCGCACCCACGCACGTCGGGTTCAAGCTGAAGCTGGGCTGATGCTTGAAGCTGGGCTGATACGCGTTTCGCGCCCGGCTAGTCCTCCGAGGGCTGCTGAGTCGGCGTCAGATTCGCGATCGGGGTGAGTGCCAGGAGGCTGACAACCACGACTGCGAAGCAGCAGAGCACGCCGAGGAAGGTGCCGTCGTCCGGGCCCGCGAAAATCTCGGTGTCGCCGTTGGTGGGCCCCGACGGCAGGTAGTAGCTGTGCCAACGCACGACCAACAACACTGTGGCCAGGATTCCGAGGACTGCGACCACCAGGTGGAAGCCCTTGTCCGACAGTCGTTCCGACGGGGCGAGGACGCGGCCCAGCGCGGAGATGCCGAGGGCCAGCAGCGTCATCATCGGGATCCAGACGAGCGGCCCGGTGATCATGTGGTCCAGGCCGCTCACCGACGATTCATTCCAGCCGTTGACCGTCTCATGCCAGCGCGTCTCATTGTCATCGCCGGAGATAGTCGTGTAGTCAGCCCGCCACCACGGTAGGAACATCGAGATCAAGGCCAGCAGGCCGATCGCCGCGATGACCAGGTCGGGTTTCGAGATCTTGCGTTCTTCCACGGGGATCCCCCTCTGCCGCTACAACGTGCCGTGCGGCAGAGGGTAACTACATGTACTGAGGACCGGTCCTCAGTCGGCGAGCCCCCGAGCCCGCAGCATCGGCTCCACCTCAGGCGCGCGCCCCCGGAACTCGGCGAACGCGGCCATCAGGTCCACGCTCCCGCCGCGCGAGAGCACCGCGCGCCGGAAGGCCTCGCCGCTCTCGCGGATGGACCGGCCCTGTGCCACGCCCTCCTTGAACCAGTCGACCGTGTCCTTGTCCAGGACCTCGCTCCACAAGTACGAGTAGTAGCCCGCGCAGTAGTCGTTGCCCCAGATGTGCGAGAAGTAGCTGCTGCGGTAGCGGGAGGGGATCTCCGGGACCAGCAGGCCGTAGCGCTTGAGGGCGGCGGCCTCGAACTCCTTGGGGTCGCCGGGGTCGGTGCCGGCCGGCAGGGTGTGCCAGGCCCAGTCCAGCATCACCGCACAGAGGATCTCCACGGTGGCGAAACCCTGGCCGAACTTGTCGGCTTCGGCCATCCGCTCCAGCAGGTCGGCCGGGACCGGCTCGCCGGTGCGGTAGTGCTTGGCGTAGGTGGCCAGGACGTCCGGCCATTCCGCCCACATCTCGTTGACCTGCGAGGGGTACTCGACGAAGTCGCGCGGGGTGTTGGTGCCGGAGAAGGTCGGGTACTGCACGTCGGAGAACAGGCCGTGCAGGGCGTGGCCGAACTCGTGGAACAGGGTGCGGACCTCGTCCCAGGTCAGCAGGGCCGGCTCGCCCGCCGGGGGCTTGGCCACGTTCAGGTTGTTGACCACCACCGGGGCCTGGCCGAGCAGGCCGGACTGGTCCACGTAGTTGGTCATCCAGGCGCCGCCGCGCTTGGAGCCGCGGGCGTAGAAGTCGCCGAGGAACAGGCCGATGCCGGCGCCGTCGGCGTCGAACACCTCCCAGACGCGGACGTCCGGGTGGTAGGCGACCAGGTCCGGCCGGGCCTCGAAGGTGACGCCGTAGACCAGTTCCGCGGCGTGGAAGACACCGTTGACCAGCACGCTGTCCAGCTCCAGATACGGCCGCAGGGCCTCGGAGTCGACGTCGTACTCGGCCAGGCGCACCTTCTCCGAGTAGTACGTCCAGTCCCACGCCTCAAGGCTCTGCCCGGCCGGCAGGTGCGCCCGCAGCGCCTCGGCCTCCTTGGCGGCGTTCGCCACGGCCGCCGGGATCAGCCGGGTCATCAGGTCCTCGACGGCCGCGGTGGTCTTGGCCGTGCGGTCCTGCACCGCGTACTCGGAGTAGGAGCCGAAGCCCAGCATCGCGGCGCGCTCGGCCCGGAGCTTGGCCATCCGCACCGCGATCGGGCCGTTGGTCTCCCAGGCCCGCTCCAGCGACGCGGTCAGCAGCCGGTGCCGGGCCTCGCGGTCGTCCAGCGCGGCCAGCTCGGTCTGGTTCGAGAAGTTCTTCAGCGAGATGACGTACTTGCCGGGCAGCCCGACCGCCTCGCCGTTCTCCTTCGCCGCCGCGACCGCGTCCGCCGACATCCCGGCCAGCTGCTCGGCGGAGTCGAAGACCTGCTGTCCGGCCTTGTTCGCGGCCAGCAGGTTGCGGTCGAAGTCCGTGGACAGCGCCGCCAGCTGCTCGTTGAGCTGCTTGAAGCGGTCCTTGTCGGCCGGGGAGAGCTTCGCTCCGCCGCGCACGAAGTTCAGGTGGTGCTTCTCCAGCAGCCGCTGCTCGACCTCGCTGAGCCCCAGCTGTTCGCGCCGCTCGTGCAGGTCGTCGATCCGCGCGAACAGCGCCGCGTCCAGGTTGATCGCGTCCATGTGCGCGGCCCAGCGCGGGTTGACGTCCTGCTCCAGCGCCTGCAGGGCGTCGGAGGTGTCGGAGGAGGTCTGCGCGAAGAACACCAGCGCGGCCCGGTTCAGCAGCGTGCCGGCCCGTTCCATGGCGACGATCGTGTTCTCGAAGGTCGCCGGCTCCGGACTCTCGGCGATCGCCTTGATCTCGGCCAGGTGCTCGGTGAAGCCGGCGTCGAACGCCGGGCTGTAGTGCTCCAGGCGGATATCGGCGAACGGCGGCAATTCGTAGGGCAGCGTGCTGCCGCGGAAGAACGGGTTCTCAGTCGTCACGCCTCCGACTCTAGCCGCCGATCGGTAGTGGGCATGTAGCGGTTTAGTCGGTTACCGCTGCTCCGGGACCCGCCGGGGCGCTCGGACTCGCCGAACCCGCCGGGCCACTTGAGGTGGCCGGGCTGTTCGGGGCGACCGCGCCGACCGCCCCGCGCAGATGCCCGAAGATCAGACTGGTCTCGGTGTGGCCGACCGCCGGGTGCGTCGTCAGGTGCTCCAGGACGAAGTCCCGCAGCGCGTCGGAGTCGGCCACGGCGATGTGCAGCAGGTAGTCGTCGGCCCCGGCGACGTGCCACACCCCGACCACGTCCGGCAGCCCCGGCACGTCCCGGATGAACTCCTTCACCCGCTCCCGCGTGTGTGCCCGCAGCCGCACCGCGATCATCGCCTGCAGCCCGCGTCCCAGCGCCGCCGGGTCGATGTCGGCGTGGAACCCGCGGATCACGCCGCGCTCGCGCAGCGTCCGGATCCGGGCCAGGCACGTCGAGGGCGCGATGCCCACGGCTTCGGCGATCGCGTTGTTCGGCGTGCGGGCGTCGGCGGAGAGCACGGCCAGGATCGCCCGGTCGGTGTCGTCCAGAACCGTTCGCGGAGCTCGCACATCGTTCGGCATGACGGCCAGTATCGTCGGCCGTTCTGAATATTTCAATGAGTCTCAGGCCGGATTCAGAATCTTGTTCTCAATACTTTCCACGCCACCGATGTATCTTCGACAATGGCCGCATGCTGCCCGCTTCCGCACTGCCCGACACCGTCGCCGTCCACGCCGGCCGGGACGACCTGGCCGCCCTCGGCGTCCACGTCCCGCCGATCGACCTGTCGACCACCAACCCGCTGCCGAGCGTGGGTCTGGGCGGCGACAGCTACGAGGCGCTGGCTACCGGCGGCACCCCGATCAGCGGCGGCAGTCACGTCTACCAGCGGCTGTGGAACCCGACGACCGCGCGGTTCGAAGAGGCGCTGGCGCGGATGGAGGACACGCAGGCCGCCGTCGCGTTCGCCTCCGGCATGGCCGCGATCACCGCCTGCCTGCTGGCCGTGGCCGCCGAGGGCAAGCGGCACGTCGTCGCCGTCCGCCCGCTCTACGGCGGCAGCGACCACCTGCTGGCCAGCGGCCTGCTCGGCACCGAGGTGACCTGGGCCGCCGCCGACGGCATCGCCGCCGCCCGCCGCCCGGACACCGGCCTGGTGATCCTGGAGACGCCGGGGAACCCGACGCTGGAGCTGCTGGACCTGGCGCGCGTCGCCGAGCAGTGCGGCGAGGTCCCGCTGCTGGTCGACAACACCTTCGCCACCCCGGTCCTGCAACGGCCGGCCGACTTCGGCGCCACCCTGGTCGTGCACAGCGCCACCAAGTACCTCGGCGGTCACGGCGACGTCCTGGCCGGCGCGGTCGCCACCACCGAGGAGTGGGCCGGCCGGCTGCGGCCGATCCGCGCCATCACCGGCTCGGTGCTGCACCCGCTGTCCTCCTACCTGCTGCACCGCGGTCTCCAGACGCTCCCGCTCCGCGTCCGGCACCAGTCGCAGAACGCGCAGAAGCTGGTCGACCGCCTGCTGGCCAACCCGGCGGTCGGGCGCGTCTACTACCCGGGCCTGCCGGAGTGCGACCCGCAGCACCTCGTCGGCCGCCAGATGACCGGCCCCGGCGCGGTCTTCGCGATGGAGGTGCGGGGCGGCTACGAGGCGGCGGCCCGGGTCGCGGACTCGGTCCGGCTGATCACCCACGCCGTCTCGCTCGGCGGCGTCGACACCCTGATCCAGCACCCGGCCTCGCTGACCCACCGGCCGGTCGCCGCCGCCGCCAAGCCGCACGCCTCGGTGCTCCGGATCTCGGTGGGACTGGAGGATCCGGAGGATCTGTACGCGGATTTGGAGCGGGCACTGCGTTCTTAGGCGGTTCGGAGGCGGTTTTTAGGCGGTTGGCAGGCGCGCAGAGCTTCCCCGAAGCGCGAAGATGAAGCCATGATCCTGCCTCCCGAGCGCGACCCCCGACTGATCACGATCCGGCGCGGCGGAACGTTGACGGACGAGCACCACCGCCTGCTCGCCGAGTGGGCCGCGCAGTGCGCCGAACACGTGCTGCCCCTGTTCGAACAGGACCAGCCGGACGACTCCCGCCCCCGGGACGCCATCGCCGTCGGCCGCGCCTGGATCCGCGGCGAGGTGCGCATGACCGACGCGCACAACACCGCCTTCGTGGCCAACGCCGCCGCCAAGGGCCGCCCGGACCCGGCGAAGTTCGCCGCCCTGGCAGCCGGGCAGGCGGTGGCCGTCGCGCACGTCGCGGCCCACGACCTCGGGGCCGCGGCCTACGGGATCCGGGCCGCCGTCGCTGCCGCCACCGCGGCTGCCGCCGACGATGCGGAGTCGGCACGCTCGGCAGAGCGCGACTGGCAGCGGGAGCGGATCCCCGCCGAGCTCCGCGAGCTGGTCCTGGACGATCAGCGGCGGCGCAGCCCGATCTGCTGGAACGTCTTCGACGACTGATTCACCTCGACGACTGATTCACCCCACGGGGCCCCGACGCGCCCACCGAAACACAGGGGAAACCACTCGCCCCTACTCTGACGATCATGTCCGAGACAGCCATCGTCCCGCTGACGGCCGCCCACGCCGAGGACGTCCTGCGCATCTACCAGCAGGGCATCGACGAGGGCAACGCCACCTTCGAGACGGCAGCCCCGACCTGGGACGCCTTCGACGCCGACAAGCTCCCCGACCACCGCTTCGCGGCAACAGCACCAGACGCCAAGATCCTGGGCTTCATCGTCGTCTCCGCAGTCTCAAAACGCCCCTGCTACACCGGCGTCGTCTCCGTCTCCGTCTACGTCGCCCCCGAAGCGCGAGGCCGCGGCATCGGCAACCACCTACTCAGTACCCTGATCGCCTCCACCGAGGCAGCAGGGGTGTGGACCATCAACGCCGGGATCTTCCCGGAGAACACCGCCAGCCTGGCCCTCCACGAACGCCACGGCTTCCGCGTCCTCGGACGCCAGCAGCGGATCGGCAAGAGCGCCGCCGGGGTGTGGCGGGATGTGGTGCTGCTGGAGCGGCGGAGCTCGCTTGTCGATTAGGCGGTATCCGCCGGTTCGAAGGCTCCCCGCCGAGCAGCCGTCCCGCCACCCTAAGCAGCCTTAACCTGACCCCCGTCGATCAAGTAATCAGCCCCGACGATCCCGCCGGCCAGCGGCGACACCAAATAGCTGACAACCCCCGCGACCTCGTCGGCCTCAACCAGCCGCCCGATCAGCATCCCCGTCGCGGCGGGCAGCCCCGCCAACAAGTCGGCGTGCGGCACGCCCATCGTCTTGGCCAGCTCGGCGCCGTAGCCAGTCGGGCTCTCCCACATCGCAGTGCGCACCGGGCCCGGTGAGACGGTGTTCACCCGCACCCCGCGCGCCCCGAACTCCTCGGCCAGGGCCTTGCCGAACGCGGTGAGTGCCGCCTTGGCCGCCGAGTAGGGGATGGGGCCGCTGTGCGGGACGCGGGCGCTGACCGATGACACGTTGACGATCGCGCCGCGGGCGGCTTCGAGCGCGGGCATCGCGGCGCGGGTGACGCGGACCGTGGCCAGGAAGTTCAGGTCTATGACCTGGGCCCATTGCGCGTCGGTGAGGTCGAGGAGGCCGCCGTTCAGGCCGCCGTCGCCGCCGCCGACGTTGTTGACCAGTATGTCGATGCCGCCGAGTGCGGCCTCGGCCGCGGCGACCAGCCGGTCGGCGGCGTCGGGATCGGACAGGTCCGCGGCGATCGGGGTCGCGCCGGTCGCTGTCAGTTCCGGGGTGATGGTGCGGGCGGCGGCCGCGACGCGCACTCCTTCGGCGGCCAGGGATCGGACGATGGCCAGTCCGATTCCCCGGCTCGCTCCGGTGACCAGGGCGGTCTTGCCGTTCAGGTGCAGGTCCATGGCGTTCTCCGGTGCTAGACGCATCTTCTCTGATGCGTCTAAGCTACAACTTGCGTCATCAGTGTCGCAAGTCATGAGCGAGATGCTGCACTGGCGTACCATGGAGCGGTGAACCCAAAGCCGCTCCGCGCCGACACCGAGCGAACAGTGCGAGCGATCCTCGAAGCCGCCGAGCGGGTCCTGTCCGCGAACCCGGCAGCGCCGATGGAGCAGATCGCCGAGGCTGCCGGGGTCGCGCGAACCACCGTCCACCGCCGCTTCGCCTCCCGCGAGGCGCTGATCTCAGCGCTCGGTGCCTGGGCGGCCCAGCGGTTCCACGAGGCCGTGGAAGCAGCCCGGCCGGACACCGCGCCGCCGGCCGTCGCCCTCTATCAGGTCACGGTGAACGTGCTCCGCGTGAAGATCGGCTGGGGCTTCGCCATGGGCGCCCTGCCCAATGACGCCCCCGAGGTCGCGCGCGTGCACGACGACGTGTGGGCCCGGTGCGAGCGTCTGTTCGTCCGCCTGCAAGAAGCCGGTGAGATCCCGGCGAACGCCGACCTGGACTGGGTACGCCGCGTCTACTACGCCCTCATCCACGAAGCCGCTCTCGAGGCCCCGGAAGGCGACGCCGCGATCGACGCCCTGGCCACCCGGGTCATCGACACCCTGCTGCACGGGATCGGCGCGTCGCGCGCCGCAGGCCGGGCCGGACTTGAAGCCTTCGGCGAGTTCGAACACACACTCGCATCGATGCCTGACGCCTGACGCTCGGCACCCGACACCCGGCGCCGCAGGACCACCCCGCGTCACAGCGTCCCCGCCACCTGACCGGAGTACCAGCACCAGCCTCCTGAAGTGCGACGCCGGAATACGGGTGTTACCAACGATGTGGGGATCTGCCCCGTCACCGCATCGATGGAGGAACCCACATGGGACCGAGACTCGCAATATCGGTCGACTGGGGCTCGGGCATCACAAACGCCTGGACCTCGGTGACCAGGATCATCCCGAAGCTGATCGCGTTCGCCGTGATCATGTTCGTCGGCTGGCTGATCTGCAAGGCGATCGCCAAGGTGCTGGACGCCGTGCTCCGCAAGATCGGCGTGGAGCGGATGGCCGAGAAGGCCGGCGCGGGCCGGTTCCTGTCCGGGTCCAAGTGGGACACCACCGCGATCCTGGTGAAGGTCGTCTACTACGGTCTGCTGCTGGTGTTCCTGCAGTTGGCGTTGGGCGTCTTCGGCGACAATCCGATCAGTACCATGATCCACAGTGTGGTGGCCTGGATCCCGAAGGCGATCGTCGCCCTGGTGATCGTCGTCGTCGCGATGTGGCTGGCGAACGTCGCCAAGGAGTTCGTCTCCAACATCCTGTCCGCCGCCTCCTACGGCAAGGCGCTGGGCTGGGTGGCGTGGGGCTTCATCGCCTTCTTCGGCGCCATCGCGGCGCTGGCCCAGATCGGCGTCGCGACCTTCGTCCTGGGGCCGATCCTGAACGCGGTCCTGTTCTCGCTGGCCGGCATCGCGATCGTCGGCATCGGCGGCGGCCTGATCCAGCCGATGCGGTCCCGCTGGGAGCGCATGCTGACCAAGGCCGAGCAGGAGACCACGCGGGTCTCGGGGTCGGTGCAGCAGAACGCGCTGGCCTACCAGAAGGGCCGCTCCGACGCGCAGGCCGGGCAGCCGGTCACGGACACGCAGCGGTCCGGGCCCTACGGCGGCGAGGCCGGGGCCGGCACGTCGGCGTGAGGCCGGTGCCGGCGCGCAGGTGAGCGTGACGGGAGGGCGCGGGTTCCGGTTCCGGGGCCCGCGTCCTCCGTTTCGCTTCTTGCTGTTTTTGCCTGCCGGTTGCCTGGTTGCCTGGTTGCCCGGTTGCCCGGTTGCCCGGTTGCCGGGCCGCGGTTCTCAGTCGTCGCAGCAGAGGCAGAACGGATGGCCCGCCGGATCGAAGAGCACCCGCACGTTCTCCCGCGGCTGGTGCTCCGCGGGCACGGCACCCAGCGCGACGGCCTCGGCGACCGCTTCGTCCAGGTCCCCGACCTGGAAGTCGAGGTGCAGCATCGGCCGCTGTTCGCCCTCGACCGGCGGCCACGTCGGCGGGTGGAAGCCGTCGGCCTGCTGGAAGACGAAGTACGGGCCTTCGGGGGCGGCTGCGACGATCGCCGTGCCGGGTTCCTCGTGGCCGATCGGCCAGTCCAGCAGCTCGGAGTAGAACCGGGCCAGGACGGCCGGGTCCGGGGCCTCGATCGCAGTACCCCACCACATTCCTGCACGTCGGGATCGCATGCTTGATCCTGTCCGATCGGCTCGGCACTCGGCTAGAGGGCGCGCCAGGCATCCCGGGCACGCTGGGCACGCTGGGCACGCCGATCATGCCGTGGGGTTCAGAACGCCAGCAGGTCCTGCTCGCGCACCAGCCAGCAGATGGCGGTCAGGCGCAGGGTCGCGAAGTCGTAGCCGACCGGCTCCTCCCAGCCCTTCTCGGCCAGCACGTCGTTGAAGCCCAGCACGTAGTCGGTCAGCTCCTCGCGGCCGACGGTGCGCTGCATTGGGATCGGCGCTTCGAAGGCTTCGAAGGCTTCGAGGGCTTCGAGGGCTGCGAGGGCTTCGAGCGCTTCGAAGGCTTCGAGCGGTTCGGAGCTCAGGGTGTCGCAGACGGCCGCGGCGTGCTGGTCGATCGCGGCGAGCAGGCCGGGCTCGAAGGCGAACTCGGCCAGGCGCGGCATGAACGCGGCCACGACACCGGCCAGCGGGGACGCCAGCGGGGGCGCGTCGTCATGCGGCGGGAAGTCCATGCGTTGACGGTAAAGTGCCAGGTCATGGCGCGTCAAAGGGGACTTTACTGGGTAACTGGACAGGTGCCGACGGTAGCCGGAACGGCCGGGTTCCGTCGGCACCTGATGGGGTGGTTTCAGCCGTTTTCGGCGGGGTTCTCGGCCGAGTCCTCGGCCGCGGTCCCAGTGGCAGCCGCGGTCGCGGTCGCCGGGGCCTTGTCGGGGTCGGGCGCGTCGGCCGGTTCCGCGTCCGGCTCCTGGTCGCCACCGGTCTCCGTAGTAGCCGGGGCGGCTGAAGCGGCCGGAGTGGCCGTGGCCGGCGCCGGCGCGGTGGTCGCGGGGGCGGCCGGGGTCGAGGCGGCGGCCGTCGCGGGCTTGGCGTCCTTGTCCTTCTGGGGCTTCTCGGCCTTCACGGCGTTCTCGGCCTTCGCGGCGTCCTCAGACTTCGACGGGTCCTCGGCCTTCGCGGCGTTCTCGGCCTTTTCGGCGCTCTCAGCCTTCTCGGCCTTGTCCCGGGCGTCCAACTCGGCCGCCTCCTCCAGCGTCGGCGCGGTGCCGCCGAGGTGCGCGGGCAGCCACCAGGAGTCCGCCGGGCCGGCCGGCTTGTCCGGGTAGGTGGACTGCGCCTCGTCGAGCAGCGCGCTCAGCCGCTTGTGCAGCTCGGCGCTCAGCTCGGCGGAGTTCTGGCCCTTCTTCGGATACATCGGCTCGCCGACCAGCACGGTGATCGGCACGTGCCGCTGCAACAGTTTCTTCGGCCGGCCCTTGGTCCACATCCGCTGCGTGCCCCACAGCACCACCGGGATCAGCGGCACGTCGGCGGCCTGGGCCATCCGCACCGCGCCGTTCTTCAGATCCTTGATCATGAACGAGCGGCTGATCGTGGCCTCGCCGAACACGCCGACGATCTCGCCGGACTTCAGGCACTCCAGCGCCTGCCGATACGACGACAGACCGGCCTCGCGGTCCACCGGGATGTGCCGCATGCCCCGCATCAGGGGGCCGGAGATCCGGTTGTCGAAGACCTCCTTCTTGGCCATGAACCGCACTCGGCGGCGGGCCGGCAGTGCGGCCGCCCCGGCGAAGATGAAGTCCAGGTAGCTGATGTGGTTGCTGGCCAACACCGCCCCGCCGGAGCGCGGGATCCGGTCGGCTCCGCGGACTTCGACCTTCAGGTCGAGCGCTCGGAAAGCAACCTTCATGGCCCGGATCACCGGGGGATAAACGTATTCGCGTTCGGCCACAGGAGGACCCTAACCTACTTCACCGTAAGTTACCGCCACTCCTCGGAGCTCGAGACGCACCTCGGCCCGGGGGATCCGGTATCTGCTAAAAGGGGAAACGTGAGCGTAATGAACATTCCGCTGAAGCCCGGCAGCAAGGTCACGGTCCGGCTGCTGAAGGCGCCGCGGCCCGATGTGGAGTATCCGGCCGTGGTCCGGTCCGACGACGGCGAACACCTCGCGGTCGTCGCGCCGTGGTTCGGCGACGAGCCCCGCGACATGGTGCTGGCCGGCGAGGTCTTCGCCCGGTTCGAGCCCGGCGACGTGTGGACCGAGCACTACTGGCGCGGCCGCTGGTACTCGATCAAGGAGGTCCGCACCGCGGCCGGTGAGCTCAAGGGCTGGTACTGCGACGTCGCGCGCCCGGCGACGGTCTACCCCGATGCCCCCGACGCCCCCGATG
>NZ_JAAFYZ010000267.1 GCF_018274385.1 Catenulispora pinistramenti
TCCTGGTGGTCGGCGCCGGTGGCACCCGTGGCAGAGAACTGCGACGGGTCGAACGCCGGTGTGTCGACGTACATGGCCTGCATCGACTGGACGTGCTGCACCGTGCCGTGTCGGGCGAGCACCACCACGAAGGCCAGCAACGCGGCGCCGACCACCAGGAAGAGCCCGGCGAAGGAGGTCGCCAGGCGGGCCCGGAAGGGCAGGCGGCTGGTCAGGGTTCGAGGATCGAGGCTCATACCTCGGGGACTCAGTCGCACAGCCGGTAGCCGCCCTGTCGGTCGGCGACGATCACACCCGGATCGCCGAGCTTGCCCCGCAGCCGGCTGACCGTGGCGCGGACCGCGCCGGTGCGCCGGTCCTGGTGTTCGTCCCAGACACTGCGGACGAGTTCGTCGTGCTGGACGGCGGCCCCGCGCGCGGCCAGCAGCAGGCGCAGGACGGCGAACTCCTTCGGCGTCAGCTCCAGCCGGCGGCCGTCCACCGACGCTTCGTGGCGCGTCTCGTCCAAGGCGATGTTCCCGGAGCGCAAAACAGTCGCCGGCGGCCGGTGCGCGCGTCGGCTCAACGCCCGCACGCGAGCGACCAACTCGCCGAAATCGAAGGGCTTGCCCAGATAGTCGTCGGCGCCGAGCGTGGTCAGACCGTAGACCCGGTCGGCGAGTGCCCCGGCCGCCGTCAGCATCAGGATCTGCGGCGGGTCGGTCAGCTCGCGCAGCCGTCGGCACACTTCGTCACCGCTGAGCACCGGCAGGTCGCGGTCCAGGATCAGCACGTCGTAGGCGGTCAACAGACACATCCGCTCGGCCTCGGCGCCGGTGAACGCCAGATCGACGGCCATCGCCTCGCGGCGCAGCCCGGTGGCGACGGTGCGCGCCAGCACGCGGTGGTCCTCGGCCACCAGGACTCTCATGGCTTTATCAAACCATGATCATGATTACAGCCGGATAAGAATCGCGGCGCGCGTTTCGGCTGGTCGGGGTGTTGTGCACGGCGGTCCTTATGCCGCTGTAACGGGTTTATCCAGCCGAGCGCGGCGCGCTGCTTCCATCAGGGCCCATGAACTTCGTCAAGCGCGCCGGCCTGAGCCTGGTCGTCAGAGCCTCCCGGACCGTCGCCCTGCTGGCGATCTTCGCCGTCATCTGCACGCTGCTGCTCGGCGGATTCCTGTTACGCAGCGCGGCGGCGCGCCAGGAGGCCGCGGCCCAAACCGACATCGGAGTCGACGTGACGGTCGGGAAACCGGCGGGCTTCACCCCGGAGCTGGCCGACCGGCTCGGCGCCTCCAACGTCGTGCACAGGTACAACCCGGAGGTCGCAATACAGGCCGGAGCACGCGATCTCACGCCTTTGGTCTCCCCGATGCCGAAGCCTGGCGCCGGCGCCAGCACCGGGGCAGGAGCAGGGAATCAAAGCCCGGATTCAGGTCCGGATCTGGGCCCGCTGGAAGTGAACGGCGTCCGGGATTCGGGGCTGCTGCTGCCCTTCTCCTACGGATCGACAAAGGTCCTCCAAGGGCGGGGGATCCTCCCCGAGGACGCCGGCCACGACGTCGCAATGGTCGAAGATCGGCTGGCGGCGAAGAACCGCCTCACGGTCGGCAGCGTCGTCCAAGCCCGTTCCACCGACGGCAAGCACACGGTCCCGGTCACCGTCGTCGGCGTCTTCCAGGACCCGACACCGGACCCGCCGATGTGGACGCCGCCGCACGAACTGCCGGGCAACGCGGTCTACGTGCCGCTGGCCACCGCGCGCGCCCTGAGCACCGGACCGCTGGCCGTGACCGAGGCCGTCTACCGGGTCGGCTCACCGGACCAGGCCGACCAGCTGACCGCCGCCGCCGACCGGCTGCTCGGCACGGGCACGTTCAGCGTGGCGGTCAACGACAAGGCCTATCGGGACCAGGTCCGCCCGATCCAGCGGGTCGGCGCCTTCGCCGCTCTGATCGTCTGGGTGATCGCCGGGGCCGGGGCGTTGGTCCTCGGGCTCATCGTCGTGCTCCAGATCCGCGAGCGGCGTACCGAACTCGGGGTGCTGCTGTCGATGGGCGAGAAGAAGTGGAAGCTGATCGGCCAGCACGTCTTGGAGATGACGGCCGTGGCGCTGCCCGCCGTCGCGCTGGCCACGCTGATCGGGGCGCTGGCCGGGCCGTCCGCGGGGCACGCGCTGCTCGGCCCGCACCCCGCGGTCAGCGCCTCCGCGATCCGGCTCGAACCGGCCGCCGTCGCCGAAGTCGCCGCCATCGGGCTCGGCATCTGCCTGGTCTCCACGGTCCTCCCGGGCATCGGGATCCTCCGCCTGCACCCCCGCTCCATCCTCACCGACACCGAATAACGAACCGCGACACCGAATAAACGAACCGGGAGAACCGACGTCCTATGAACTTCGTCAAACGGGCCGCGCTGAGCCTGTGGGCCCGCAAGAGCCGGACTCTGATCACGCTGGCCACCTTCCTCGCCATCTCGGTGATGGTGCTGGCCGGTGTGCTGATCGACCACGGGACGGCCCGGGCCGAGCAGAGCGTGAAACGGTCCGTCGGGGCCGAGGTCGATCTCAACCAGGACCTCAGCAAGATCGGCGGCGCCGGCGGCGGCCTTCAGGCCCCCTCGATCGCGGCCGCGACCGTCGACAAGATCGGCGCGCTGCCCCAGGTGCAGAGCTACACCTATACGACGTTCGACCGCGCGTTCCTCAGCGGTGGCGCGACCCTGGTCGCCGGCGGGCCCCCGAGCCCGGGCGGGGCGAACGACAACAGCACCATGGACCTGGCCGTCCGGGACAGCTCCGTGCTGCCGAACTTCCGCAGCGGTCAGCTCACCCTGGTCTCCGGTGCCCCGATCGGGCCCGCCGACCACGACAAGCACGAGGTCCTGATCGAGGAACGGCTCGCCGCGAAGAACCACCTGCGGGTCGGCGACAAGCTCACGCTGATCGGCAACGACGAGAAGACCACGGCCGTGTTCACCGTGAGCGGGATCTTCCGTGACTCGCGCGCGACCAGCGACTCCGACCCCGACTACGAGATCAGCCCGGCCAACATGCTCTACACGACGCTCGGCGGCCTGACCGCGCTCGGCTCCGAGAGCGACGGGCCGCTCTCGGTGGGCAGCGCGACCTTCATCTTGCGCGACGCCGACGGGCAGAACGGTTTCAAGGCCGGCGCCAAGCAGGTCGCCGGCTCCGCGCTCGACCCCTTCACGCTGGACGTCAACACCAAGGCCATCCAGCAGATGACCGGCCCGCTGGGCAGCATCCGGGGCACGGCCACCCTGGCCATGTGGCTGATGGGCCTGGCCGGCGCGGCCGTGCTGGCGTTGCTGGCCAACCTCGCGGTCAAGCAGCGCCGCAAGGAGTACGGCGTGCTGCTGGCGATGGGGGAGAAGAAGCGCAAGCTGATCGGGCAGCAGGTCCTGGAGATCGCCGCGGTCGCGATCCTGGCCGTCGGTCTCAGTTCCCTGATCGCCCCGAGCCTGACCAGGAGCGCCGGCCAGTGGCTGCTCGGGCGGGACGCCACCGCCGCGAAGCAGAAGATCGCCGCGTGGAAGCCGCCGCCGCCCGGCAGCACCGGCCTGGGCCAGGGCATCGACCCGAACGACCAGCCGGTCCCGAACGCCGATCCGGTCGACAAGATCTCGGTGGTCCTGGACCCGACGGACCTGATCGCGGTCGGCGGCGTCGGGCTGGGCATCGGCCTGCTCGCCACCGCGATCCCGGCGACCGCGTTGCTGCGCCTCAGTCCCCGCACGATCCTCACGAAGGGCAAGTGAAGCGTGATGAACGACGCCACTACCGACGCCACTGCTGACGCGGCCACCGACGCGACTTCTGATGACGGTCGCGGCTCCGGTGCCACCGCATCCGATGACAGTCGTGGCTCAGGCGCCACCGCAGCGGACGCCACCTCAGCCACCGCGACCGCAGCCACCGCGACCGCAGCCGACGGCACCGCGACGCCCCTGCTGCGCCTCACGAGCGTCAGCCACACCTACTCGGGCCAGCGCCGCAGAAGCGCGGTCCTGAACGGCATCACCTACTCCTTCGAGCGCGGCACGTTCTACACGATCCTGGGCCCGTCCGGCAGCGGCAAGACGACGCTGCTCAGCCTGGCCAGCGGTCTGGACACCCCGACCAAGGGCACCATCAGCTTCGAGGGCCGCGATCTCAGGGAACTGGGACTGGGCCGCTACCGCAACCGGCACGCCGCCACGGTCTTCCAGTCCTACAACCTGCTCACCTACATGACGGCGCTGCAAAACGTCACCGCGGCCATGGAGATCACCGGCGTGAAGCCCGCGTCCGGCAGCCGCCGGGCCCACGCCCTGGAGCTGCTGGAACGGATCGGGCTGGACAAGGCGACGGCGACGCGCAATGTCCTGCGACTGTCCGGCGGGCAGCAGCAGCGCGTGGCCATCGCCCGGGCCCTGGCTTGCGACGTCGACATCCTGTTCGCCGACGAACCCACCGGGAACCTCGACGAGGACACGGCCCAGGGCATCATCGACACCTTCCGCGAGCTTGCCCACGAACAAGGCAAGTGCGTGGTGGTCGTCACGCACTCCCAGCAGCTCGCCGCGCAGTCCGACCGGATCCTCGTCCTGCGCAAGGGCAAGCTCTCGCAGCAGGCGAAGGCCCGATGAGCGGCGCTTGACCGCAGCGGTGAAGCCCTGACTCAGTGGGCTGAGTCAGGGCTTTGCTACAGGTGATCCGGCGGCTACTCACCCACGAAGGTCGCCAGCTGGAACCGGTTGCCTTCCGGGTCGGCGAACACGCTGAGGCGGATCGGCCCCAGGGTGAGTTTGTCGAGCACCTTGGCGTTCAGGCCGGTCAGCCGCTCGGACTCCTCGTCGTGCTGCTCGGTGAGCAGGGTGGGGACGAATCCGCCGACGATCCGCTCGGCCTCCGGGGCCGGGAAGAAGACCATCTGGGGGCGGCCTCCGGGGTCGGTGTCGCCGACCGTCATGGTGCCGCCGGTGACGCCCGCGGTGACCTCGCGGCCCAGGACCTTGCCCCAGAAGTTCGCCTGGGCTCCGGGATCGGCGCAGCCGATGTTGACGGATGCGAAGAACAGATTGCTGTCAGTCATGATGGGTCTCCTGATGAAGGGTCGATAGATGGATCCGCGATAGCCGTGCTCGCGTGCGCTCATGCCGGCACGGCCGTCACGCGGCGATCACGTCGAATTCGTTGCCTTCCGGGTCCTGCAGCGTGGTCCAGCGCATGGTGCCCATCTCGACGTCCGCGTGGTGCCGCGCGCCGAGCCCGATCAGCCGCTCGACCTCGACCTCCAGGTCCTCGGTGAGCAGGTCCGGGTGCATCCGGTTCTTGCCCGCCTTGTCCTCGGGGACCTGGGCGAAGCACCAGCCCGGCGCGGTCGGGGCGGCCTCGTGCAGACCGATGGACGCGAACTGCTTGTTCGCGCCGGGATCCAGCTCCCGGCCGAGCGCGCGGGCCCAGAACCTGCCGAGCTCGGCGGCGTCGGTGCAGTCGAAGGTGAGGGCGTGAAGTCGGTTCGTCATGATGATTCCTTTTCTCCTCGGGTGGAGAGCACCGGCCAGCACACTTCGGTGACCAGGCTGTGCTCGTCTTTGGTGTCGAACATGCCGACCAGGTAGTTCTCCCGGATCGCCGTGCGGGTGTGCGATCCCAGGCTCTGCTCGGCGACGAAGCTGCCCAACGCGGCGTAGGTGCGGTCGAGCTCGCGCAGCGGGCCGTTGTGCACCGCCACCGCCATCGGGCCTTCTGGCAGCGTTTCGCCGGCGGGGCCGGTGGGGCCGGTGCGTCTGGCGGCGCCGGTCAGACCCGCGTCGGCGGTGAGCGGGATGAACGCGGTGACCTCGCCGATGTGTGACTCGAAGAGCTCGGCGCTGTAGAACGCGCCGTCCGGACCACCGCGCAGCCCGGCATCGGCACCGAGCCGCCGACGCAGGTCGGTCAACGTGTCGGGCAGCCACCGGAACACGTCGTTCCAGGCCAGCCGCGCCGTGACCGTCAGCGCCGGGGTGGCCGTCGGGCTGTGGAAGGTGACGTCCAGTGCCGGCGGCCCACCGCCCTCCAGCAGCCGGCGCAGCGAGGACACCGCGGTCTGCGTCTGCTCTAGTTGGCGTTCCATGCTGCGCAGGTGGTCGGCGATGAGCTCGTCGCGGGCCGCCGGATCGGTCGCCGCCAGCACCAGCTTGACCTGGTCCAGCGGCATCCCCAGATCGCGGAAGCGCCGGATGAGCTGGGCCGTGGGGGCCTGTGCCGTGGCGTAGAAGCGGTATCCGCTGTCCGGGTCGATCCGGGCCGGGGGCAGCAGATCCACATCGTGGTAATGACGCAGTGCCTTGACACTGACGTGGGTGAGCCGGGAGAACTCCCCGATACTCAGCATCGCGGCCATCATCGGCCTCCCGCATCCGGGCCGACCGGCTTGTTCCTCGCACTCACGCGGATTCTCCTTTCAGGCTTCGTTCGCCGATGACTCGACTCTCGATGCTCCCGTTAGGGGAGAGTCAACACGGAGGGTCCGCGCTCATTCGCCCACGCCGCGCGTACTTGCCTTCACCCGCGCTGACCTGGGCTCATCCCCGCTCATCCCCGCCTATTCGTGCTCATCCGCGCTCAGTGGGCGACGGCGGCTTCGGTAGTTCGGCTTCGCTGCGGGGCCATTTCCATGCCGCGATCGGCGTGTCGCCGCAGACCTACCGCGGGACCTTCCGGGGAGCGGGGAAAACTGAGTGAGGCGATGGCGATCAGAGAGGCACCGGTGATGACTGAGGACTCGGGCGGGCCCGCCGGACGGCGGATTCTGATCACCGGCGGCGCCGGGGGAGTGGGGACGTTCCTACGCACTGGTTTGGCCGGGCTCGGCTGGACTATCCGCTGTCTGGATCTGCGGATTCCGGACGATCCCGGCGACGCCGAGTGGGTCGTCGGCGACGTCACGGATCCCTCGGCCGTCGGGGCGGCCATGGCCGACGTCGATGTCGTGATCCACCTGGCCGGGATCCCCGTGGAGGACCATTTCGCCGCGATCCTGCACGCCAACATCGACGGCACCCGGCACGTCTTCGAAGCGGCGGTGCGGGCCGGGGTGCCGCGCGTGCTGTATGCCAGCACCAACCACGTCGTCGGGTACTACGAACGATCGACTTTCACCAACCGTCGCCTTGGAATCGACGAACGGACCCGGCCGGACACGCTCTACGGGGTGTCGAAGGTGGTCGGGGAAGCGCTCGGTTCCTACTACCACGACCGGCACGGCCTTGAGGTGGCGTGTGTGCGGATCGGCGCCTGCCTCCCCGAACCCCGTACCCGACGGATGCTCGACACCTGGTTCAGCCCCGCCGACGCCGTCCGCCTGTTCCACGCGCTGGCCAGCGTGCCGGACCTCGGCTACGAGATCGTCTACGGCGTCTCGGCGAACCCGACCGCTTGGGCCGACCTGGAACCCGGGCGTCGGCTCGGGTACGAACCTCAAGACGATTCATCCGTGTTCGCCCAACGGTTCCTCGGCCGGCAGGGAGATCCTGACGATCCCGAGGTGCGCTATCTCGGCGGGGATTTCACGACCGCGGTTCCAGGGTAGTTTCCTCATCATGACCAGTCTTCGCCTTCCAGACGGCCGGGTTCTGGAATACCTGGTGGCCGGGCCCGCGGACGGAACGCCGCTCATCTTCCACCACGGCACGCCGTGCGCCGCGGTCCTGTTCGATCCGATGATCGAGGCCGCTGCGCACCACGGTCTGCGCACGGTGGTCTACAGCCGTCCCGGATACGCCGAGTCGTCGCCGCGGCCCGGCCGGACGATCGCGTCGGCGGCCGACGATGTCAGTGCCCTGCTGGCCGAGCTGGGTGCCGACCGGTTCGTGACCGCCGGCTGGTCCGGCGGCGGCCCGCACGCGTTGGCCTGCGCCGCGCTGCTGGAGGGCCGGTGCGCCGCCGCCGCGACCATCGCCGGCGTCGCCCCGTATGCCGCCGAAGGCCTGGACTGGCTGGACGGCATGGGTGCGGAGAACATCGAGGAGTTCGACGCGGCCACAGCCGGGGTGGAACAGCTGACCGCCTACCTGAGTCCGCAGGCGGCGATCTACGCGCAGGTGCAGGCCGAGCAGGTCGCGGCCGCGTTGGGCGACCTGATCGCCGAGGCCGACCGCCGGGCCTTGAACGGTTCGTTCGCCGAGTACGGCGCGACGTTGTTCCGCAAGGCGCTGTCCGCGGGCGTCGAGGGCTGGCGCGACGACGACTTGGCGTTCATCGACGACTGGGGCTTCGCCCTGGACGACGTCAAGACGTCCGTCTCGATCTGGCAGGGCGACCAGGACCGCATGGTCCCGTTCGCCCACGGCCGCTGGCTGGCGGGCAACGTGTCCGGCGCGACGGTGCATCTGCAGCCGGGCGAGGGGCATCTGTCGCTGATGGTCGAGCGGTTCGGCGACATCGTGGCGGACCTCGCGGCGAAGCTGCCCTGACAGCGAAGCCGGCCTGACGGCGGCGCCGGGGTCCACGAGTAACAAGCCACGAGCCCCTACCCGGCAGGGGTGAGGGCTCGCGCTACAGATCCGGCGCGGGTCCGGCATCGCCTGACCTGGCGTTAGTGTCAGTGTCAGCCGATGGTCAGCCGTTACGGGGGCCGACTCGCCGGATACCGGCGGTGCCGCGACGATGATTTTCGACATGGGATTCCCTTCGGCCTGGAGCTACCGGCCGGAGAGACGTGGTGACCACCGGCAGGCCCTTACCCCGCGGACGGGAATCAGCCTCCGGTCAGCGAGCTGCTCGAGCGTAGCTTTTGCCGCGGGGCCCGATGACGTGGCGTTGGGCTTGGAAGCCAGGCCGCTGTGCCGTGAACGGGCTCCGGGCGGGACCCGGAGCCCGCGGTCATCACGAGCGGGTTCTACTTCTTGCCGGCCTTGGCGGGCTTCTTCACCGTCTTCACCGTCTTCAGGGACTTGAGCGGCTTGCCGTCGGCTGGCTTGGCGGCCTTCTTGTCCGTGGCCTTCGCGGCCTTCTTCTCGGACTTGGCCGGCTTCTCCGCCACCACCTTCGCTGGCTTCTCCGCCACCGTCTTCGCCGGCTTCTCGGCTGCGGCCTTCGCCGGCTTCTCGGCTGCGGCCTTCGCGGCCTTCTTGGCCGGCTTGGCCGTCGTCTTCGCCGGCTTCTCGGCCGCCGCCTTGGCCGCCTTCTTGTCCGTCTTAACCGTCGCCGTCGCCTTTGCTGCCTTCGCCGGCTTGTCGACCGCTGCCTCAGCCGGCTTCTCCGCGACCGCATTCACCGGCTCGGCGACCGCCACCTTGGCCGGCTTGTCGGCCGCCGCTTTCGCCGTCTTCCCCGCGACCGCCTTGATCGGCTTCTTGTCCGCGGCCTTGGCCTTCTTCGCCTTGGCGGGCCTCGCAGTGTCCTGCTTCACCTCCGCCGCGGCAGCCGGCGCCGGAGCCGCCGCCGAGGAGCCGTCCGTCACCTGGCTCCGAAACGTCTGCCCCGCGTGGAACCGCGGTGAGACTCCGGCCGGGACCTGGATCGCCGCGCCGGTCTGCGGATTGCGGCCGACGCGGGCGGCGCGCTCGGCGCGGTCGAAGGTGCCGAAGCCGATGATCTGCACCCGCTCCCCGGCGGCGACGTGCCCCATGATGACGTCGAACACCGCATCCACATACTGCCGGGCGTCGGGGTCGGCGCCGCTCAGGCGCTCCGCCACTTCGGCAGCCAGGTCCGCCTTGTTAACCATGGCTTCCCCTTCCATTTCCATGAATTCCATCTGTGATTCGGCACCGTAGCATCCGAAAGTGTCCAGAAGGTGCTCGCTCATACCGAGCCGGTGGTGGTCGCGGCGTCGGCCGCTCGGGCCACGACGTCACCGCCGCGCCCCTCGGCGCCGCGACACCACCGGCGTGGGGACCCCCGCCGCGCGGTACTTCGCCTCCAATCAGCGTGCTGATTGGGCCATGTCAAAGGATCACTGAGCCCGGCTCTACGGATCCAGAGCGCCGGACTGCAACGCTGTGATCCCGTTCTTGAGCACTTGGTCCCACGGAAGGGTGTTGGGCACCGAGTTCTTCCACTTCTCGAAGTTCTCGGGACCACCGATTCGCTGCGTCATGTAGCGTTCCACCGCTGCGGCATCGTACTGCGTGTCGAAGTTCCTGAGGATGTTCATCTGATAGGCGCCGCCGTACCTCCGGGCCCAATCGGTGTAGTCCCCGTAGGTGTAGCGGCCCGCTGGGTTGTTGGTGATTCCCCACTTCAGGATCTTGCCGGTGATCGGATCGTTGATCTCATAGAGCGATGTCTGACCGACGTCCGGATACTGGCCGTAGATCGGCTTGTTCGTCTTGGGCATCCTCCCGCTCTTCGCGCCACACGAATCGTTGTGGACGAGTACCGGGGTGCTGCCCGCGACCACGTAGTACGTGTGCAGCCCGTCGATGGTGAGGTCGTACGTGACCGTCGGACCCAGGTGCGGACGCACCCCGCGGACGGTCACGTCCGCGGTCATCGGGCTTTGCAGGCGATCGCCGGGGGTGAGCGCACCGGCGTCGACGAACGTGCCGACGCTGGCGTCGTAGTAGGGGTGGTTCCGGGTGCCGGTGATCGTCGCGGGGCCGTCCGGGGTGCCGATCTCGACGTCGACGAATGCCGAGTCGGTGGTCGTGACGTGTACCTGGTCCACGCGGTGGACCTCGGTGCCGCCGGCTCCCGGCTGGGCGTCGGCGATCAGGTCGCCGACCCGGACGTCGGTGATCGGCTCGGCGGTGCCGTCGGCCATCAGAACCCGCGTGCTGCCGATGAAGCTGTGGCTCAGGCAGGAGGAGGCCTCGTCCTCATCCTCGAGGTATTCGCGTTCCTCGCTGCCGAACGTCTCGGTGGCCTGCTCCTCGTTCTGCAGCCCGAGGTCGGAGAAGCGCAGAATCGGCTTCCCGTCCGCGCCCAGCTCGGGATTGCCCTCGGCGTCTGTCGGCACGTCGCCGAAGGCCGGCTCCCCCTCCTCATCGGTGATGGACGGCGAGTATTCGAGGTCGAACTCGGACGCGTCGCCGCCCAAGCCCTCGTCGTCCAGCAGGGATTGGAGCCGGCTGAGGCTGACCGCGGGCCCGGGTCCCTCCGCTTCCGGGACGCCCGCGGCGCGCGGGGCAGGCCGTGGTGTGTCCCCGCCGACATCCTTCGAGGGGGCTTCCTCCACCGGATCCACGTGGTCGATGGTGATCTGGTCACCGTCGAGGTCCGCGGTGGCTTCACCGCCCTTGCCGATGGCGTCGTCGAACGCCTTCTGCCCCGGCGGCAGCGACTCTCCGGCGGGCGGTTCGGTCTCCGCCAGCGCGTAGTCTCCGTCGGCTTCCGGGATCAACCCCTCGTAGGTCGTGGTCGGGTCCAGGTGTGCGGCCTCGTCGGCGGGTAGCGAGCGCACCGCGTCCGGCGAAAGGGTCGCGCGGACCGGGGCCTCGGTCACCTCCTGCGACGGCGCCGCTTGCGAACCGCCCTCGCCGGGGGCCGGTTCATACGTCGTGCCACCGGGCTCGGCCGAGTCGCCGCCGCTGACGGCCGGCTCCGACTGCACGGTGTCCGGCGGGCCCTGGTCGGAGTCGGCGGCGGGGTCGGTCGCATCGCCGCCCGGCGTGTCGTCGTAGGCGGGGGTCTGCGGCTCCAGCGCTTCCTGTTCCAGCTCCGCGACGTCGCCGAGGATCTTCTGCCGCTCGCCGTCCAGATCAGCGGCCTGCCCCTGCAACGCCTCGACCGCGTCGTTGTGCGTCTGCACATCGGTCTGGAGCTGCGTCTGCTTCGTCTGGATCGACGTCTCAGCGTTCTGCAGGTTCGTCACGTTGGACTGGATCGACGCCGCCTGGGACTGGAGCGCCGACCTGCGGCTGTTCAGTGCGTCGGCCTCGGCGTTGTAGGCGTCGTACGCGGCTTGTTGTTCTGGCAGTTCGAACTCGTGCGGCTCGGCGTTGTGCGCACTGATCTGGTTGTTGAGATCAGTGATCTGACTCTCGATCGAGGTGACCTGGCCCTCCAGGTCGGACTCCTGGCTGGTGACCTGATTGGCCTGGTTCTCCAGATCGGTCTCACGCTGCTGGAGCGAGTTCTCGTCATTCGCCAGGTTCGCCGACTGCGTCTGCAGGGCCTGGGCCTTGGAGTTGTAGTCGTCGACCTCGGACTGGATCTGGGCGGACGCGTTGCCGATGGGATCCGGCACGTCCGGCGGCGCCGTGGGGTCATCGAGCTGCGCCAGGTGCCAGTTGTAGACCGTGCCGGCCGCGGCGCTGGCCGATGCGGGAGCGCCTCTGCGCGGCGCGGCGTGCGCGGCCGGAACAGAGACGCCCGCGGTCAAAGCGGTGGCAGCAAGAGCTGCGGCGAGGCGCCGCGTACGCAGCCCCCGCCGTCTCGACATGCCGCCCACGGCTACCCGCTCACCTTCGCCTCGAAGGCATCGGCGACCTTCGCCGCCGCGGTCTTGCCATCGCCACCCTCACAGATCGCGACCTGCAACACCGCCGCACCCTTCAACCTCGCCTGCCGGTAGCACGCCCACCCGCCCCCGGCATCCTGCGCCGCGGTCCAGGCCAACTGGTTCGGCGTGTTGGCCTCGACGCTGTAGTTCCACTTCACAGTGTTCTTGTTCTGGTCGGTACGCGTCGCCGAGGGACAGGCCGCGACCCCCTGACCCAGAGCCTGGAACACCGCACCGGCCTGCCCGGGGTCGCCGTAGTCACCGATCGTCTGGGTCACCGTGTAGTCGCCGGTACCACCAGAGTCCTGATACGTCGTGGAGTAGAAGACCGTCCACCCCTTGGTGTAGCCGGAGACCGTGGCCGGCCCCACCGCCATCGCGCAGGAGGCCGGATCCGCGGTCAGCGCCGCCGGCGGCTGGTTCACCGCGGACCCGGCGATGACGGTCGTCCCGACAGCCTTGCTGACGTCATCCGGTGTCAGGATGCTGGCCTGCAACGTCCCGGGCACCACATGCTCCGGACTGGAGACGACCGGCGCCTTGCTCTTGCTCGGCCACAAGGCCCACGTGAGCCCGCTCCCACCCAGCACCACCACGACCACCAGCCCGATGATCAGCACCCCGCGCCGACTCCGCGCCGCCTTCGGCGTGAACAACGTGC
>NZ_JAAFYZ010000268.1 GCF_018274385.1 Catenulispora pinistramenti
GGGGTGGCGTGGGTGGGATGCCGGTGACGGCGGCGCGCGCCGGGTTCGAGGCGTCCGGGGTGTCGGTGGCGGCCACGTTGCGGCAGCTGGGGGCGCAGGTCGACTTGTGGCTGGAGCGGGCGGAGGCGATCACTGATCCGGAGAACGTCGAGCGGCAGGTGCGCTCGGTGGAGCTGGATGCCGCGGCGCGGGTGACGGCGGCGGAGCAGGTGGCTGCGGCGGAGGCTGCGCGGCGCGCGGAGGCGGAGGTCGCGGGGCAGGCGGCTGGGGCGCGGGCGGAGCAGGCCGGGGCCGATGCCGAGGTGGCGCGGGAGGCGTTGGAGGCCGCTGTCATCGCGCACGCCGACGTCGAGCAGTTGCTGCGGCAGGAGGCGGCCGAGGAGCTTGCGCTGGTGCGGGAGCAGGGTGAGACCGCGCTGGCAGCGATGCGGGAACAGGCGCGCAGGGAGGTGGAGGCCGCGCGGCGGGATGCGGCCGAGGCCGCGGAGCAGGCCGACCGGACGCGCGCCGAGGCGGCGTTGCAGCTGCAGGCGGCGCGGGAGCAGGCCGAGCTGGTACGGCAGGCCGCTGACGCCCAGATCGCCGTGGCCGAGGGCAAGGCCGCGGCCGCTGCCATCGAGACCCAGGCGGTGGCACAGCGCGCGGCGTCGGAGCTGGAGGCGCTACGGGTCGGGCTCACCGCGCAGGTGCAGGCGGCCAAGACCGACGCGGAAGCCGCGCGCACCGCCCGCGCAGCAGAGGGCGAACGTGCGGACCGGGAAGCAGCGGGCAGGCAGGCCGAGGCGGAGCGGGCGGCGCGCGCCGAAGCCGCTGCGGAGGGTGCGGCGGCGCAGGTGGAGCAGGTGACGGCGAGGTGGCAGCAGGACGTGGCGGCGCTGGCTGCGGAGCGGGAGGCACGGCGCGAGGCGGAGGTGTTGGCGGCGTCGCTGCGCGGGGAGTTGGCGGCGGCCGCGCGGGAACGGGACGCGGATGCGGGGACGGGGACGTGGGCGGGTAGAGGCGTGGGTGCGGGAGGAAGCGAGGCTGCACGGGTGCCGGGCGGGCAGCGGCAAAAGACCGACACGGAGAGCGGGGACAAAAGCGGACGGTAGGGCACCGCAGGGCACGGCAGAGCACGGCAGAGCACGGCAGGACAAGGCAGGACGAGGTAAGACGCGGTAAGACGAGGTAAGACGCGGTAAGAAAAGCGGCGCGGCGAGGGTGGTGAATCCCCTGCCGCGCCGCTCGCTGTTCGGTCGTCGTTAGTGGCGAGCCGCTAGTGCCTTGAGCGGCCAGCCGCCAGCCGCTCGCCGCTCGCCGCTCCAGGCGCTAGTCAGGCAGCGCCCAGGTCTGATTGGCCTGGTGACTGCCACAAGTCCACGTGTCCAGCTTCGTGCCATCCGCGCTACCGCCGCCGTAGACGTCCAGACACAGCCCGGAGGCGTTGTTGGTGACAGTCCCGTCAGCCTGCGCCGTCCACTGCTGTGCGCTACTGCCGCTACAGCTGGAGATCACCACAGTGCTGCCGGCAGTAGTTCCGCTAGCGGTCAGGCACTTCCCCAGCGTCTGCACACTGCCATCGCCGGGCCGGCTCCAGGCCTGATTCGACCCGCCAGAGCACGTGTAGAGGATCGCGGCCGTGCCATCGGCGGTGTTGCTCCCGGTCAGGTCCATGCACTTGGCGCCGTTGCCGACGATCTCACCGGTGGGGACCGCGGCAGCGCAGCCGGCAGAGGGTGTCAGCCGCCAGATGGCAGTGCCGTGAGCAGGGATCGTGGCGGTCAGGGCGTTGCTGACCGTGGAGGTGGCACCGGTCCACAGGTCCTTGGCCGTGGCAGTGCAGTTCGGCAGGCCGACCGAGGACAGTGCGGTGGACACTGTCGCGGCGCCGGAGCCACGGTTCAGGACGGCGACCGCGCGGTCGCCGTTCGCGAGTGGCTTGGCCAGCACGTCGGTGGTGCCGTTGGTGGAGACGACACCGGCCTGTCGGCCCGCGGGGTCCTGGTCCAGCGCGATGAGGTCGGTGTTGCCCAGTGCCGCGAGAGCGTCGGGGCTGAGGTTGGCGACGTCGGAGGACAGGATCATCGGGGCGTTCATCATCGCCCACAGTGCGACCTGGCTTCGGGACTCGTCGGCGGTCAGGCCGGGGTCGCCGGCGATGAGGAAGTCGGGGTCGTTCCAGTTGCCGGGGTGGGCGTAGCGGGAGATCCAGCGGTTGTAGCCGTAGTTGGACAGCACCGAGGACCAGCGGCTGGCGGTCGGGTTGCCGCTGTCGTAGGTGGCGATGTCCCAGCCCTCACGCCACAGCTGCCCGAGTTGCCCGACCCAGCCCAGGACGTCGAACCAGGTCGGGTTGCCCCACTCCGCGGTCTGGAAGTAGGCGGGGGCGGACTCGGAGAAGGTGATGGGGCGGCCGGCGGCGGCCAGGGCGCTGGACTCGGCGCTGTAGGCGTTGTGGTAGGCCTGCTCGGTGGATTCGCCGGACGGGATGTAGACGTTGCAGCCGTCGAGCTTGAGGTAGTCCACGCCCCAGGAGGCGAACGTGGCGGCGTCCTGCGCGAAGTGGTCCGCGCCGCCGCCTTGCGGCTGGCCGCTGCCGGGGTAGCCGCCGCACGTGGCGGAGCCGGCGTCTTCGTAGATCCCGAAGTTCAGGCCTTTGCTGTGCAGGTAGCTGCCGAGCCAGGCCATGCCGTGCGGGAACTTGGTGGGGTCGGCGACGAGGTCGCCGTCGGCGTCGCGGGCGGAGGCCATCCAGCAGTCGTCGACGGTGACGGTGGTGTAGCCCTTGGCGGCCAGGCCGGTGCTGACCAGGGCGTCGGCGTTGGCGACGACGGTGGACTCGTCGACGGAGCACTGGTAGTGCGCCCAGTCGTTCCAGCCCATCGGGGGCGTGGCGGCCAAGGTGGCGGCGGGCTTCGTCGTGGTGGGCGCGGTGGGGATGGTGGGAGTGGGGACGGTGGCCGGGGCGCGGGTACTCGTAGTCGCGGACGGCGGTGCGGTCGACGCATGAGCGGTGCCGACTGTCAGGGGCAGAACAGCCAGGGCACAGGACAGGGCGGCGACAGCGAATCGCCGAGGGCCGGGACGGGGAGATGACACGGTGCCTCCTTGCTGAATCTTGAAAGATCTGCGGGGCGCACGCCGTGCATCAGCACACTGCGGATGCTCATAAGTGTCAAGGTTCCGGATGATACGAACAGATCCGATCAACAGCATCCAGCCCTTGACGCGGGGTTCAGGCGGAGTGCGCGCGGCACTACTGTTGGGCACCGACCGATCGGACGAGCAGGGGAGTGGAACAGGGTGTCGTCGACGTCGGCGGTTTCGGTGCTGGCGCAGGGGCTGCGAGAGCTTCGGGACTTCGCGGAGGGACCGGATGGGGAGGAACTGGCCGAGCGCACCGGGCTCACAGGCCAACAGATCGAGGCGGCGCTCGCCGGCGAGCGGCTACCGACGCGCGAGGTGACGCTGGCGCTGGTCGAGGCGTGGGAAGGGGACGTCGAGGCCTGGCGCGAGTACTGGGCGCAGATCTCGGAACTCGCTGAGCAGGACGAGGGCGGGGCGGCCGGGGACGGCGCCGGGCCGACGGAGAAGGCCGCGACGCCTGCGCCGCCGGAGCCTTCGATCATCGTGCCGATTCCGGAGGTGGAGCCGGGCGGTGAGGCCGACGGGCCGGAGGCGGTTGAGGACGAGGCTGAGAGCAAGGGCGCGGGGAGCCCAGAGAGCCCAGAAAACGCTGAAAACGCGCAGGCCGAGGCGGAAGCTGCGGCGGTCAGAGCCAGGTCAGCGGCTCGGGCCCAGCTTGAGGCCAACGCGCAGGCGGCTAAGGCGCAGTCGGAGGCTAAGGCTGCGGCGGAGGAGTCGGCGCGTGGTGGGGCCGATGCTGGAGACGAGGACGCAGACAGTTCGGCGCGCGCCGGGCAGGCGAGTCAGGCGATGAGCCAGACGAGCGAGGCTGAAGCTGCGGGGGTGGTAGGTGCCGAGGGCGCGCGCCGCACAACGCTTGCGGAGGCCACAAGCGCCGGTGAAGACGCAAGCGAGGCTGGAGCGGAAGAGCAGGCAAAGCAGTCAGAGCGCGCAGAAGGTACGGGCGGAGCAGCGGAAACGCCTGCCGACAGCGAAAGCAGCGGCGAGGCTGACACAGCTGCGGCAGCAGAGCAGGCGCGCGCCGGTGTGCGCGTGCCGGGGCAGCAGCCACGTCCCCGCGTCGAAAGCACGAGCAACGCGCCGGACAAGCCGGGGACCGGAGCCCAGGCCGCCATTCGTGCCGAGGTGCCGAAGACGAAGACGCAAGCGAAGAAGAGCCTGCTGGCGCGCGTCGGGGTCCCGATCCTGCTGTTCGCGATAGGCGTGGGCGTGGGGGCGTTCGGCGATCACGCACTGAACTCGAAGCAGTCCTCCGCCGACACCTCCGCGTCGGTTCCGCCGGTTTCGCACGCGTCGAGTTCGACACATACGTCGGCGTCCAGCGCCGGTACGTCTTCCCCCAGTCTGGCGTCGACGCCGACCACGAGCGTGAATCCGACCGCGACCACTCCGACCGGCACCTCCTCGACCACGTCCACGGTCCCGGCGGGGTCGGTGCTGGGGTCGTATGTCGGGATCCAGTTGGCGTCCGGGTACAGCATCAACTTCCTGACCGACCCGTACCATCCGGCGGCCGGTACGTCGAACGGGCCGGACACGATGGGGTTCTTCGCCGGCAGTTTCGTCGACGGGCGGTTCTACGCGGACCGGGTGGCCGTGCTCGACACGACCGACACCGGCTCGTACACCTCGTGCCTGAACGACACGCGCTACCAGCACGACGTGCTGCTGTCGCAGGTAGCGGCGGGCAGCAGCTTCTGCATCACCACCGGGACCGGGCACCTGGTGTTGGTGACGGTGCGGCGGCTGCCCTCCAGCACCGACGCCAATCCGTACGCGGTGGTGGACGTGACGGTGTGGCAGAGCAGCTGATCAGTTGAGGAGCGTCTCAGCGCCGGATGTGGCCCAGGTCACATCCGGCGCTGTCACATTCGCTGCGGCCCGGGAGTCAGAGATGCGGCGGACCAAGAGGTCCAACCACTGCGAAGCAGCATCTTCTGACTGATACAGGGAGCATCGACATGGAAGCCCGCATCAAGAACCCGGCCGTGATCCTGGACGCCTCCGGCCCCATCCAGGAGCTGTACAAGGCGGTGAACACCGGCGGGGTGGAGCCGGCGATCCTGGAGCTGGTGCACCTGCGGGCCAGCCAGATCAACGGTTGCGCGCCGTGTGTGTTCTCCGGGATGGGGAACATGCGCCGGATGAAGGAGTCCGAGGAGCGCATCGGGCTGGTGGCCGCGTGGCACGACGCGCCGTTCTACACCGACGAGGAGAAGGCGGCGTTGGCGCTGGCCGAGGCGGCGACGCGGATGGCCGACAACCCCGAGGGCGTCAGTGACTCGGTGTGGGACGGTGCGGCGCAGTTCTTCGACGAGAAGCAGCTGGCGGCGATCGTGCTGATGGTGGCGTTGACGAACCTGTTCAACCGGCTGAACCACACCACGCGGCAGGTCGCGGGCCAGGCCTGGTAGTCGGTAGCTGGTAGCTGGTAGCTGGTAGCTGCGGGAGCGCAGGGGCCGGCGCTTCGTACACCGCGGTGCGGTAGCGTGCGCGGCGTCGGCTCAAAACCCTGAGGAGCGCTGCATGCCCGAGTTGTCCGGCTGGTCGCACGTGTCGTTCTCGGTCCGGGACCGCGACGCCAGCGTCGCCTTCTACACCGACGTGCTGGGGTTCAAGACCCTGGCGGTGACAGACCGGCCCGACTGGTTGCAGACGATCATGGTGCATCCGACCGGGATGTGTGTGGCGTTCCAGCAGCACACCGGCAATTCCGGTGAGGCGTTCGACTACGCGGCCACGGGGCTGGACCACTTCGGGTTCGGGGTGGGCTCGGCCGAGGAGTTGGCCGGGTGGGTCGAGCGGTTCGAGGAGCTGGGGGTGGCGCACTCGCCGGTGCGGGAGACCAAGCTCGGGCCGTTCGTGAGCTTCGAGGACCCGGACGGGATCCAGCTGGAGCTGTTCTACAGCCCGCTGATGGCCCGGTCCTGACGTACGCGAGGAATCCGCCGCGTCCCAGACCAGCCAGCCGCCCGTCAGTCAGCCCTGACGACCCGACCCGGCGCGCTCAGACGTCGACAGGCTCCGGTGCGGGCGTCTTCGGCCGCTTCGGCACCTTGGGCGGCCGCCCCTTGCGCCGGAACGCGATCACCAGCACCACGAAGATCAGCGCCGCGATCAGGCAGCCGACGGCGGTGGCGCCCCGGAACCCCGGCGCCTGCACGTCCATGGTGCGCTGCCCGGCGTGGGCGCCGCCGCCGGTGCCGACCGCGACGCCGAGCGTCATCAGGTTCGGGGCGGCCAGGATCACCGCGAGGATCAGCCACACGATCCTGGTCTTCCAGCGCATCGGGCGGCGCATCGTGAACCACAGCAGGCCCAGCGGCAGGATCGTGAACACGATGCCGAAGCAGATGCCCAGCAGCATCCCGGTCGAGAACGCGCCGTTGCAGGCACTGCCGATGCGGTGCGACCACCAGCGCGGGATGTACGCGGCGCCGGCGAAGTAGAGCAGCACCAGGGCGACGATGACCAGCACGATCGCGATCGCCCGGCGTTTGAAGTCGCGGCGGCCGCCACCGGTGGGGGCGGCGGCGGTGCCGGGCTCGGCGGTGTCGTGGGATGCGCGCCCTAGCCTCATGGGACCGATGCTGGCACCGGGAGCCGTGGGGCGCGCGCCGGATGGGCCGGTCGTGGGGCACCGGCGGCGCGCGCCGCAGGCAGGACGGCAAACGGTGGAACGTTTGTTCGCTCGTGGGGCTGGGCCGGGTGGCGGTACGACACGAGGCAGCACATGGCCCGGCCCCGGCCAACCGGCGCGCGCCCGGCCCGGGCCAGCCTCGCGCGCCCGGCCCGGGCCAGCCTCGCGAGCCCGACAAACCCGGGCCCACCCTCGCCGCGAATCGGACCGGGCGAGTTCCGCCGCGACTCGACCGGGTCCGGCCAGGCCGGGCCAACTCGCTCGCCGCCCGGCCTGGCCGGACCCGGCAGCCTGGCAGCCTGGCCCGGCCGACTCTCCCCCCTCAGTAAGCCATCCCCATCGCCTCCCGCACCCGCGCCAGCGTCGCCTCGGCCTCACCGGTGGCCCGCTCAGCGCCGCGCCGCAGGATCGCCGACAGGTACCCGCGATCCCCGGCCAGCTCGGCCCGCCGGGCCCGGATCGGCCGCAGGTGCTCGTTCACGGCCTCGGTCGCCGCCTGCTTCAACGCCGCCGCGCCGCCCGAGCCGATCCGCTCGGCCACCGCCCTGGGATCCTCGCCGCGGCACAGTGCCGTGATCAGTACCAGGTTCGACACCTCGGGCCGGTGTTCGGGGTCGTAGGTGATGTGCCGGTCGGTGTCGGTCTTGAAGCCCTTGATGATCGCGGCGGTCTCGTCGGCGCCGGCCTGCAGCGCGATGGTGTTGCCGTGGCTCTTGCTCATCTTGTGCCCGTCGCTGCCCAGCACCGACGGCGCGTCGGAGATCAGGGCTTTGGGTTCGGTGAACACCGGTGTGTAGCGGGTGTTGAAGCGGCGCGCGACGGTGCGGGTCACTTCCAGGTGCGGCAGCTGGTCTTTGCCGACCGGGACCAGGTCGGCGCGGCAGAACAGGATGTCGGCGGCCTGGTGCACCGGGTAGGTGAGCATCAGTGCGGACAGTGCCGGGCGGCCGGAGGCGGCGGCCTCGGCCTTGGTGGTGGGGTTGCGCTCCAGCTCCGGCACCGAGATCAGGGACATCAGCGGCAGCAGCAGCTGGTTCAGCGCCGGGACCGCGGAGTGCGCGAAAATGGTGCTGCGGGCCGGGTCCAGGCCGATGGCCAGGTAATCGGCGACCAGGCCCCCGGCGTGGTCGGCGATCGAGGCCGAGGCGTCCCGGTCGGTGATCACCTGGTAGTCGGCGACCAGGACGAAGAGTTCGGCGCCGGCGTCGGCCAGCCGGACCCGGTTGCGCAGCGAACCCAGGTAGTGGCCCAGGTGCAGGGCTCCGGTCGGCCGGTCTCCGGTCAGGACCCTGATTTGCCGGGCGTCGCCGATCAGCTGCCCGGCCAGTTCTGCCTCGGTCAGGTGGGCGGCGCTTTCCCCGCCGGGCGCCGGATGTGCGCCGTCAGCCACACCTGGAGGGAAAACACGCGGCTGGTCTGCGGTGTTGGTGGGTACCTCAACAGTGATGTCCATCGTCGTTCTCCTCGCGGGGATCTCACAGAGTCGGGGGTCTGACGCGACCGGCGTCCGGACCGCCCGCCCCCTGCGCGGGGCTGAGAACAACGAAGGCCGTCCGGATCGTCGGACGGCCTGTCGGCGTGTGTGGCTGGGAGGCCGTCCTAAGACGGCCGCCAGCTGGCACACACGAAGCTCTTCACGCACTCAGGATATCAGGGCGGACATGCCGGGCTCAATCAAGGCGCAGACGGTAGGTGAGCAGGCCCTTGCCGGGTGCGTACTCCCAGTCCCGCTCCGGGGTGCGGGTGAAACCCAGGCGCTCGTAGAGCCGGTGCGCCGCGCGCATCTCGGGTTTCGTCGACAGCACCAGCGCCGGACGGCCCTGCTCCCGGGCCCGCCGGACACAGTCCAGTACCAGGGCTTCCCCGATGCCTTGGCCGCGGACGTCGCCGGCGGTGGCCAGCATCCTGATCTCCGCCTCCCCCTCGGCGGCGATGTCGGCGAACTCGCTGCCGGCGACGGTGTACACCGCGGCGCCGACCAGCCGGCCGGCCGTGCCGTCGGCGGAGGTGACGGCTATCAGCTGCCACGCCCCCTCGGCGGCGTGCCGGGCGGCGGCGTCCCGCAGACGAGGCAGATATGTCTCCTCGGCCAAGGATTCATCTTGGTAAACAGCGGCGGTCAGCTGGCCGGCGGGCGCCAACTCGGCCGGAAGGGCTTCGCGAATGGTGATCTGCACAGCGTTTGATTCTGCCCGAGGTCCGCCGCCGGTGGCCCGCCGCGGGTCCGGTACCGGGAGGGTCACGGCCCGGGGCCGGCAGCGCGCGCCGAAGCCCGCCTTCCGGCGGGGGTGTCGGCGTGAACTGTGCGGGATGAGTGTGACAGTACGGCCACGATCAGGTGATCTGGGAGTGTGTGCGCCGTCACAGCGCCCCCGGATGGTCTTATGATCGCGCTCGGTAGTCGTTCGGAAGCCGTGCAGTCGGCGGTGCGGGTCGGGCCAACCAGGTGTCCTGGCCCGTGATGGAGGTGGTCGCGGTGTCCGGTCAGAATCTTTCCATGGCGCACGCCGAGGCGGCCGCGTCCCGGTCGTCGACGCCGTTCGCGGACGAGCTCACGGGCCTGCCGAACCGGGCGATGCTGGGCCGGTGGCTGGAGGCGCGTACCGGGACGCGGGCCCGGCCCGGGCAGCGGATCGGGCTGTGCAGCCTGGACCTGGACGGGTTCCGGCAGATCAACGCCCTGCTGGGGTTCGGCGCCGGGGACCGGTTCCTGGCCGCGGTGGCGGCGCGGCTGCGTACGGTGCTGGAGCCGGGCGGGCATCTGCTGGCGCGCACCGGCGGGGACGAGTTCGCGGTGCTGGTCGACTACAAGGACCACAAGTACAAGGACCACAAGGACCATCCGGTCGCCGTCACGGACCCGGCCGGCGCCGCCGGAGCCGCGGGAGCTTTCGGAACTGCGGCGGCTGCGGAGACTGCGGCGTCTTCCGCTTCCGCCACGGGCGCGGCGCAGAGCGCTGAGTCAGGGGCGCCGCAGGGCGCTGAGGCATCGCAGCCCCGGCGCGCGCCGGGCGGCCGGCCGGTGGTGGAACGGGTCGCCGAGCGGGTGCTGGCGGCCCTGCGGGACCCGCTGCGGGTGGACGGCCGGGACCTGACGGTGACCGCGTCGATCGGCGCGGTGGAGGCCCTGGCCGCGGCCTCGGCGCCGGAGGACCTGCTGCGGGCCGCGGATCTGGCGCTGTACTGGGCCAAGGGCGAGGGCCGGGACCGGTGGACGCTGTTCGACGCCGAACGGGCCGGGGCGGACGTGGCCCGGTACCGGCTGGCGGCGGATCTGCCGGCGGCCGTGGAGTCCGGGCAGTTCTACTGCGAGTACCAGCCGATCGTGTCGCTGGCCGACGGCGCCGTCTCCGGTGTGGAGGCGCTGGTGCGGTGGCGGCATCCGCGGTTCGGGATCGTGCCGCCGGACCGGTTCATCGCGCTGGCCGAGGAATCCGGGCTGATCGTGGAGCTGGGGCGGCGGATCCTGTCCGAGGCGTGCCAGGCGGCGGCGACGTGGCCGGACGCGCCGGGGCAGCCGGCGCCGCCGGTGTCGGTGAACGTGGCGGTGCGCCAGTGCCGGGACCCGCGGCTGATGGGGCACGTGCTCTCGGCGCTGGCCGAGTCCGGGCTGGCGCCGCAGCGGCTGCGGCTGGAGATCACCGAGTCGGCGCTGCTGCCCGGGGACGACGCGGCGCAGGCGACGCTGCGGGCACTGGCCGACAAGGGCGTGGCGATCGCCGTCGACGACTTCGGGACCGGGTATTCGAACCTGTCGCATCTGCGGCGGCTGCCGGTGCACATCCTGAAGATCGACGGGACGTTCGTGGCCGGGCTGGCGTCGGCGTCGGCGGGCGTGGCGGGGTCGGCCGACGGGTCCGGTGCGGCCGGTGGTTCCGGTACCGGGCCGGGGGACGTCGGCGCGGACGAGCAGATCATCGCCACCGTCACCGCGCTCGGCCACGCACTCGGCCTGACCGTGACGGCCGAGGGCGTGGAGACCGCCGGACAGCTGGAGACGGTGCGGCGGCTCGGCGTGGACACCGGACAGGGCTGGCTGTTCTCCCGGGCCCTGCCGGCCGCCGGGATCAGGGACCTGCTGGCCCGCGGCGCGCCGCTGGCGGCGTGAGACGGTCCGAGCCCCGCTCGCCCCGGTTACCGCGGTAACGGCCGACCGGGGCCCGCGGCACTTGTCGGCCGGCCGTGCCGACGTCCTGACGAGCGGACTTCGGGCAGGCATGCGGCGGAACTGGAGAGGACTTCCTTGCACCCCGAAGGCTGATCCTCCGGCTTGCCACTGGCACCGGGGGTGCCCGGCGCGGTCTGATGGACGTGCCGGCTCACCGAGCCGGACCGTGTTGGACAAGCTCCCCCAGCGACACCGACACTCGGGCGGGCCGCGACCTTCGGACCAGGGTCACGGCCCGCCCGGCTTTTCGCCTCCGGGTTTTGCCTCCGGCTTTTTACCTCCGGGATCCCGCCGTACCGTCGATCAGGACCGGGACACGCCGATCAGGACCGGGACAGGAAATGGAAGCCCAGCCACCACCACGCCAGCAGCATCCCGACCCGGCCCCACTTCTCGTGCATGACGTGGCTCAACAGCTGCGAGAACGTCGGGACGCGGCTGCCGGGACGGCGGGCGACCAGCTCCACCAGCAGTGCCGCGGCGCCGATGACGACGTAGCCGGTGACGGTGATGGCGCGCGGGCTCATCGGCGCACCACCCACACCCCGGCCAGCAGCCAGGCAACATAGCCGGCGGCGCGCGCCGGCGGCGGGTCGATCAGCGGGCCCAGCAGGATCGACAGGGTCGGGTGGGCGTGGGTGGAGCCGCGGGCGGCCGCGTACAGCTCCCAGATGCCGAACGCCACGGCCAGTACCGCCCAGGGCAGGGTCGTGCGGCGGTTGATGGCGGCGTCCGGGGCCGGGAAGCGGTTCGTGTCAGGGCGCAGCGCGTACCAGACGATGGCGGCACCGGGCAGCAGCGTGGCGATCTCGGCGGGGACGGTCAGGCGGCGGAAGCTGCCGCCGATCAGGGAGTAGCCCAGGCCGACCGCACCCCAGGTGATCATGGTGGAGGTGGGGTGGGTGAGGCGGAGCGGGTCCGGCGCGGTCGGCGTCAGGAGTACGGCTTTGGAGTCGGCGGCGGTGTCGGCCCGGCGGCCCATCGGCACGGATTCCTGCGCCATCGCGTCACCCGCTTCCTGTTCCGCGCCCGTAGCTCCGGCGGTTGTTCACCGGGCGTTCGCGGACGTCTTGTGCAGCGGCGATACCCGCTGCGGCACACCGCCACACACGGTTTCCATCCTGGTGGCACAGCGTGATCGGCGCTGCTCGACACGCCCGGGCGCAACCCGCGTTCGACCCGGACGGCGCAGGCTGCTGTGATGAGGGGGTGTGTACCGCGATCGTGAGCGTCGATCCCGCCTCCGCCTATCCGGTCCTGCTGGCCGGTGTGCGCGATGAGTTCCACGACCGGCCCTGGACCGGCCCGGGCCGGCACTGGCCGGACCGGCCGCGCCTGATCGGCGGCCAGGATCTGCTGGCCGGCGGCACGTGGCTGGCGGTGGATCCGGACGTGCCGCGCGCGGCCTGCGTCCTGAACGGCCGCGGCCCCCTGGCCCCGGAGCCCGGGCGCCGCTCGCGCGGCGAGCTGCCGCTGGCGTTCGCCGCCACCGGCAGCATCGACGACGTGGACTTTCCCCGCTATGACCCGTTCCACTTGGTGTGCGCGACGCTGCGGGAGGTGTTCCTGCTGAGCTGGAACGGCGCGCGCCACGAGCGGCGGCAGCTCGGCCCGGGCCTGCACGTGGTGGTGAACAGCGGCCTGGAGGGCACGGACCCGACCGAGGGTCCCGGGACCGAGGAGATGGCGGCGCGGCTCGGGTTCTTCCGGCCGCGACTGGCCGATGCGGCGCGACCGCAGCCTGCGCCGGGTGTCGCGACCGACAAGGCGTGGGGGCCGTGGCTGCCGCTGCTGGAGGGTGCCGGGCTCGACCCGGTCGACGACCGGGCGCTGCTGGTGCGGCGCGAGTTCGGCGAGCGGACCTGGGGAACGACGTCGGTGACGCTGGTGGGGCTGCGCGAGGGCGGGGTGCGGTATGACTTCAGCGGGGCGCCGGGGGACGCACAGGCTTGGACGGCTGTGGTCGAGGACTGAGAGGTAGCGCGGGCTCAGGGCAGGGCGGGTC
>NZ_JAAFYZ010000269.1 GCF_018274385.1 Catenulispora pinistramenti
CACCCCGCGGGTCCGCCTCGAATCAGCCCCCGACATCACTACAGCCGACGTCCCGGCCCCGGCCCTCCCGGCGTCGGCATCGGCATCGGCATCGGCCCCGGCATCGGCTCGCGGATCGGCCGCGCCCTGGGTCGAGATCGTCGCCGCCGCCCCGCCGCCGGTCCAGGAGGCGCCCAGCGAGGGCGTCCGGATTCAGCCGGTCCCCGAACCCGCCGCCTCCGCGGTTCCCTCGGCCCGCGACATAGCCAAGGAGCGCATCTGGCTCCGCCGCTCCCTGACGCGCCAGTTCGACGCCGCCGTGAACTCCGTCGCCCGCGTCGTCTCCGAGGTCCCCGGTCTGCGCGGCGCCGGCTCGGTCAGCCCCGAGGAGCTGATCAGCGACCTGGTCGCCGTGCGCCTCTACCTCGGCGGCGATACCCGCGGCCTGGACGACATGGTCCGCGGGGCGACCGTCGGAGCGCACGTCCCGCTCGCCCGGTGCGTCGCGGCCGGGTTGCGGCACCTGCCCTCGCACCGCGGTGCGGTCCGGATGGCGGCCGACCTCACGCCGCCGCAACTCGCCTGGTACCGCGACCGGGACCTGCTCACCGAGTGGGCCTTCGCGCCCGCGCTCAGCACCGCCGGGCTCGCCCTGCCCGGCCAGACCGAGATCCACCTCTGGTCGGTGACCGGCCGGCGGACCGCGCTGATCGATCCGGCCGTCGAGGGCCAGGTGGTCTTCCTGCCGGGCACGCGGTTCCGGGTCCTGGACGCCGGCGCGGGCCGGCTGCTCCTGCGCGAGGTGTCAGCTTCCGAAGGCGGTTCCGAAGTCGCTTCCGAAGGTCGGCTCGGTACCGCCTCGGAGCAGCTGGACGACCTCGCCCGGCAGGGACTGGAGCAGGCCGCGCGGTCCTGGCACGACGCCGGGCTCGGCACGGCCGCGCCACCGGGCAACCTGCTCGACCGTTTCTCCAGCCCGCCGGGGCTGATCGGCACCCGCGACAGCGGCCCGGCCCGCCGGACCACCTGGTCCTCCCGCCCGGGCGATCCCGCGGCGCCGCACGACCGAACGCCGCACGACCGAACGCCGCACAGCCGAACGCCGCACGACCGAACACCGCCCGACGACGGGGACGAGGTCTCATGACACGCCACATCCTGCTGGTCTCCCGCGACCGCGCGGGCGCCTGCCGCACCATCGGCGACGCGCTGCGCCAGGCCACCGACGGCGCCCTGATCTCGGTCTCGGCCGGGCGCTATGAGGAGTCCTTACTCATCGACAAGGTCGTCACCCTGGCCCCGGAAGGCGCGGGGGGCGACGTCGAGATCCACGGCGGGTCCGGTCCGGCGCTGATCGTGGACGCCGACGCGGTCCAGCTCACCAACCTCACCCTGGTCGGGACCGACGACCAGGCGCCGATCGTGGAGGTCCGGCGCGGGGAGGCGGTGCTGGACGACTGCCGCGTCACCGGGCCGGCCTGGACCTCGCTGCTGGCGCACGGCGCGGGCACGCTGGCGCTGCGCGACTGCCGCATCGCCAACCCGGCCGGCGCCGGCGTGGTCGTCACCTCGCCCGGAGCGAACGTCGTGGAGAACACCGACATCGAGGACGTCGCCTCCTCCGCTCTGGTGGTCTCCGAGCGCGGTCGGCTGACCGTGCGCGGGTGTCGCATCCGCCGGACCGGCGGCAACGGGGTCTGCGTCAACGGGCACAGCCGCACCGAGATCCAGGACACCGAGATCGAGGGCAGCTCCAAACCCGCGCTGGCCGTGGAACAGAACGCCGCCCTGGAAGCCAAGGGCCTGCGGATCACCGGCAGCAGCCAGCTCGACGTCTACCTCACCACCCGCGGCGAGGTCACCTTGCTGGACAGCGCGTTCACCGGCTCCGGCGGGCAGGGTGTGCACATCACCGGCGAGTCGCAGGCCCGGCTGGTCGGCTGCGCGATCGCCGGCGCCGCGGGGCACGGCGTGCACATCACCGGCGCGTCCAGGCCGCAGCTGAAGGCCTGCACCGTCACCGGCACGCCGTTCGGCGTCGTGGTCGAGGGCGGCAGCACGCCGACCCTCAGTGAGCTGACCGTCCGGGACGCCGACCAGGTCGCCGTACTGGTCACCGGCGAGTCGGTCCCGGAGTTCGAACAGCTCGTGACCGCCGGGACCGGCACCTCGGTGTCGGTGCTCGGCGGCGCCCGGGTGATGCTGCGCGGGGCGCGGCTGGCCAGCGGGACGGCCCCGGCCGTGACCGTGGCCGAGCACGGACAGGCGCGGCTGGGCCGGGTGGAGATCGACAGCACCGCGGAGTTCGGGCTCAGGCTCGACGACGGCGGCCGGGCGGCGTTGGAGGCCTGCGTGCTGCGCGGGTCCGGGCTGCTGGTCGGCGCCGACGCCGTGGCCACCGCGCAGTCCTCGGAGTTCGACCGGGCACCGGCCGATCTGGTGCGGGTGCTGGCCGGGGGCGCGTTCTCGGCCGGCGAGTCGCGGTTCCACGGCGCGAAGGGGCACGGGGTCGCGGTGGACTCCGACGGCCGCGCGGTGCTGACCGTCTGCCGGGTGTTCGACAACGGCGGCGACGGCGTGCACGCGGCCGACGACGCGCTGGTCGACCTCGTGGACTGCGACGTCCACGACAACGGCGGGACGCCGACGCGGCGGGCCGCCGGGACCGCGAAGCGGAAGTCCCCGCCGCCGGGACCCGTCGCCACCGACGCCGACGCCGGGACAGGCGCCCGGCCCGCGACCGCCCGGCCGGCGAGCGCCTGGCCGGCGAGCGCCGACGGCAACGGCCCGGACGCCGCCGACGACCCGGGCACCGACGACCGGCCGGCGCCGCGCGAAGGCGCCGGGGACGCGGGCCAGGCCGGCACCGGCCCGCTGTCCGAACTCGCCGGCCTGGTCGGCCTGGCCAGCGTCAAGGCCGAGGTCACGGCCCTGATCAACCTCAACACCATCGCCGCGCGCCGGGAAGAGCTCGGCCTGCCGATCCCGCCGCTGAGCCGGCACCTGGTGTTCGCCGGCCCGCCGGGCACCGGCAAGACCACCGTGGCCCGGCTGTACGGAGCGGTGCTGGCCGAGCTCGGCGTGCTCACCCAGGGCCACATGGTCGAGGTCTCCCGGGCCGACCTCGTCGCCCAGTACATCGGCGCCACCGCGATCAAGACCACCGAGGTGGTCACCCGGGCGCTGGGCGGCGTGCTGTTCATCGACGAGGCCTACACCCTGACCAACCAGGCCAAGGGCAGCGGTCCGGACTTCGGCCGGGAGGCCGTGGAGACGCTGATGAAGCTGATGGAGGACCACCGCGACGAACTGGTGGTCATCGTGGCCGGGTACTCGGACCTGATGGAGCAGTTCCTGTCGTCCAACCCCGGCATGGCCTCCCGCTTCACCCGCACGATCGAGTTCCCGAACTACAGCGTCGAGGAGCTCGTCACGATCGTGCGCGGGATGTGCGACACCCACCACTACGAGCTCGAAGACGCCGCCCTGGCCGCCCTGACGCGCTATTTCGAAGCCGTCCCCAAGGGCCCGACGTTCGGCAACGGCCGGGTGGGCCGCAAGATCTTCGAGGCCATGATCTCCAACCAGGCCTCCCGGCTGGCCACCAGCCCGCACGCCGCCGACGCCGAGCTGACCCGGCTGACCGCCGCCGACGTCGAGACCCCGGCCGGCGGCGCGGCGGCCGGGGCGCCCGGCGCCGCGGGCCCGGCCCAGGGCGCCGCGCAGCGCCGGCTCAGCGCCCTGGTGGGCCTGGACACGGTCCGGGAGGCCCTCCAGGCCCGGCTCACCGGCCTGGGCAACCTGCGCCGCGCGGGCCGACCCACCGCCGGCCTGGCGAACCTGGTGTTCGAGGGCTGGGCCGGCAGCGGCCGGCGGGCCGTGGCGGCGCTGTACGCCCGCGCGCTCGCCGAGATCGGGGTGAGCGCGCACGGCGCCCTGACCGCCGTGGAGCTGTCCGACTTCCCCGCCGGCCGGCCCGGCCAGGCCGAGGCGTTCGCCGACACGGTGTACGACCGCTGCGACGGCGGGACGCTGCTGCTGGTGTACGACGAGGCGTTCGCCGCCCGGCCGGCCGCGCAGCGCCAGGCCGTGCTGCAGGCCGTCCCGGCGGCCGCGGCCCGGGTACCGCAGGCGGTGACCCTGCTGGCCGGGGAACGGCACCGGATCGGCCCGCTGCTGCGGGACCGGACACCGCTGGCCGCGGGGTTCGCGGAGTACCTGATGTTCGCCGACTACACCGGGCGGCAGCTCGCCGACCTGGCGCTGCGCGAGCTGGCGGCGCGCGGCTGCCCGGTGGCCGAGGACGGCGCGGCGGCCATCGCGGCGTACTTCGACTCCGCCCCGGCCCGGACCGGCGCGCTGGCCGCGCACCGGTTCGCCCGGCAGCTGGCCGCCGCCTCGGGCAGCGGCGCCATCGGGGCCGCCGACCTGCCCGATCGGGCCCCGGACCCGGCCGATCCCGAACCGGCCCTGGTGTGAGCCGAGCATGATCGCCGCGGTGGTCCCGGTGGTCCTGATGGACCCGGTGGTTCCGGTGTGGCCTCGGGCAGCGGTCGATGTCACGAAGGGCATGGTCCGCGTCAGGCCGCTGACCAGACCGGGAGCGGCGAGCACCATGAAGTGAGCCGCTAGGAACGGCTCGCCCCGGAGCGGAGACCCGCACGGGATCTCACGGCACAAGCCGACAAAAAGCGAGGAGGCATCATGGCACCCACGACTTCTGTGACAGTCACCGGGATGCAGGCCGCGCAGGGCAACTTCAGCAACGCGCTCGACCAGATGAACACGTCCTACAACCAGATGGACGAGCAGCGCTCGACGCTGGCCGCCAACTGGACCGGCGAGTCCTCATCACTGTTCGGACAGGCCCTGGGCACCTGGCTGGACGACCTGAACGCGGTCCGGACACAGCTCAACAACGTCCTGACCCAGCTGGAGACCAACACCGGCATCTACAACCGCACCAACGACATGCAGACGCAGACCGCGTCCAGCTTCGCCAAGGGCCTGCCCGGCCTGAACAACCTGTAGGGAAGGAGAACCCTGATGGCTACTTACACAGTCAACATGAGCAACGTCCAGGAGATCGCGACTCAGATGGGGGCGATCTCCAAGTACATCCAGAACCTGCTGACGGAGCTGGACGACGGCACCAAGCAGAACCTGGCGGAGTGGACCTCGGACGCGCAGCAGGCGTACGCCGTCGCGAAGGCGATCTGGGACCAGAAGGCCCAGGACATGGCGGTCCAGGCCGTGGCCGCGCAGAACTCGCTGAGCCAGATCAACGACACCTACGCCAACGCCGAGTACCAGGGCCTGGGCCTGTGGAGCCGGTGACATGCCGGCTCCCAAGGTCCTGGAGACGAACCCGAACAACACCAGCAATCCGAACAACCGCAACAACAATACGAACAACAACTACAACAACAACCCCGGCGAGTGGGACCCGAACAGCGTCCACCGGCCCCCGCCGACGGACTACCCGACCGGTGCCGGACCGACGCCGCCGGCGGTCCCCGGCAGCGACGGCGGGCCCACCGGGGACGTCCGGGTCAACACCCCGTCGCTGGAGCTGTTCGCGCAGAACATCGCCTCGCTGATCCCCACGGTGCGGCAGGCGCTGGTGGCCCTGGACGACGTCAACGTCCAGCCCGGCGCGTTCTACCACGCCGACCAGATCCGCACCAACATCAACGGGGTGAACGGCGACGCCGGCCTGAAGAACCAGCTGGAGCTGGCCTTGAACGACCTGATCAACGGCCTGCAGAACCTGCACGACGACGTCATGCAGCTGAGCCAGAAGTACCAGAGCTTCGACGACCTGAACACCGCGACGGCCGACGACCTGGCCAACCGGTTCAACGACGCGACGCAGTACTTCGACAACATCATGACCGACACCGGCGGGGGCGGCGGGGGCGGGAACTCAGGGCAGTAGCAGCACCCGGGGTCCGGGGCGGTGACGCGCTCCGGACCCGGCCCGCGAGCGTCGAGAAACGACACCGTCGCGCAGCCCGTGCCGCCGGCGACGGCAGGCGCGGACAAACACAGTGAACTGACAGAACCCGGACCCCGGGGCGCCGAGCGGCGCCGGGGGCCACGGCCGACTCCGGAGGCGGAGCAGTGGGATCGACGGACGACACCAGCGGTGGCGGGTTCACCAAGGGCCCTGACGACTCCGTCTACGGCAATCCGAACTCGCCGGGCAGCGTCAGCGACTACGCCGGCTGGGACTGGCACCAGATCGAGGCCGCCATCATGGGCGGCACCTCGCTGGAGAACGCCGACGACGTCAGCCGGGCCGGCGGGATCTCCAACCCGCAGACCCTGGTCACCGCCGCCAACTCCTTCTTCCAGGTGCAGCAGGCGCTGCAGATGGTCGCGCAGGTCCTGCACGACCAGTCCCACGCCCTGGCCGGCGACGACCAGCCCTGGAAGGGCCCGGCCGCCGACGCCTTCCTGACCATGATGGACAAGTTCCAGCAGGAGGTCAGCGCCAACGCCACCCGGCTGACCGGCGGCTCCTACGGGGACCAGCCCGGCGGGCACTCCATCGTCCGGCAGCTCGTCGACAACGCGAACTACCTGAACTGGGCCCAGGTCCAGATCCAGGCGATCAACCACTACTACGCGCAGGCGGCGCTGAACATGCGGCCGCCGGCCAGCGTGGTCGACGGGCTGGTGCAGATCCACGAGAAGCCGGTCATCGTGCAGATGATCACCTCGGACATGCGGCACGTGCTGACGACCCTGGCCGGGGACTACCAGGTCACCATCGACAACACCCCGAAGATCGACAGCAACACGAGCAACATGCCCCCGCCGCCGCCGGACCAGAACGATTCCGACCTCCCGCCCCCGCCGAACTCGGACACCGGCGGGCCGCCGCCGCCCACCGGCGACCCGGGCGGCGACCCGGGCGGCGACCCGCCGCCGACCAGCGACCTCGGCGCGCCGCCGCCGACCGGGAGCGGCGGGGACGGTGGCGCCCCGCCGCCGGACTTCAGCGGGTCGGCGCCGCCGAACGGCGACCTCGGCGACCCCGGTGGCGCAGGCCCAGGCGGCGGCGGGCCGCTGAGCGACCTGGCCACGGATGGCCCGGGCGGCGGGCCGCCCGCGGACTTCAGCACCCCGGCGCCGCCGAGCCTGGGCGACCCCGGCAGTGGGAGTCCGCTGTCGGATCCCGCCACAGGTCCCGCCACAGATCCCGCCACGGACCTTGCCTCGGCCCCCGGCGACACCGGGGGCGGCGGAACACCGGCCGACTTCAGCACGTCGCCGCCGCCGGGGACGTCGCCCTTGGCGAACTTCCCGACGTCCACCGGGAGCATGCCGAACACCCTGGCCACCGACAGTGGCACACCGTCGCCGTTCGAACTCGGCGGGACCCCGCTGGGGCTGCCGGGGTCCGGGAACGGACTCGGCAATCCGAGCGGCTCGCAGGACCCGACGCTGAGCGGGCAGAACCTGACTTCGGCGCCGGGGACCTTCGGCGACGGGCCGGCCACGACGCCGCTGTCGGACAGCCTCGGGTCGCCGCTGTCGGACAGCCTGCCATCGCCTCTGTCGGACAACCTTGGGTCGCCGCTGTCCGACCAGGCGCCCGCGCCGTTCGAGACGACGTCGCCTTCGTCGCTGGAGTCCTCACCCGGCGGCCTCGGCGGGATGCCGCTGATGCCCGGCGGCGGCCTGGGAAACCAGGGTCCGGCCGGCACACCGCTGGAGCGGTCGGACGCCTCGGGCCTGCTGGACCCGAGCGCGAAGCCGTGGCTGGACGGCGCGCTGCCGGACGGGCAGATCGGGTCGCCGCTGGGAACGCCCGAGGGCGGCCTGGGACTGCAGGGCGGCGGCATGCCGTTCCTGCCGCCGATGGGCGGCGGCTCCTCGCCGCCGGCCGGCACGCCGCTGGAGCGGTCGGACGCCTCGGGCCTGCTGGACCCGAGCGCGAAGCCGTGGCTCAGTGAGGCGTTCCCGAACGGCGACATCGGAACCCCGGACGGCACCCCCGAGGGCGGCCTCGGCCTGAACGGCAACGGGATGCCGTTCCTGCCCGGAATGGGCAACTCCACACCGCAGAACGGGACCCCGCAGGAACGCTCGGACGCCTCCGGCCTGCTGGATCCGAGCGCCGACCCGTGGCTGAGCCAGACCCCGCACGACGGCGAGATCATGGCGCCGAACGGGACGGTCGAAGGCGGCCCGGGCCTGACCGGCGCCGGGATGCCGTTCCTGCCGATGGGAGCCGGCGGCCAGGCGCCGCCGCGGTCCGACGAGGAGCCGTCGGACGCGTCCGGCCTGCTGGGCTCGTCGGTGCTGCCGTGGGTCGACGAGACAGTGCCGGACGACGAGCCGGCACCGGCGGACGGGACGGCGTCCGGGATCGAGGGGCTGCTGTGGCCGCCGATGGCGCCGGTGCCCTCGGGCATCGGCGGAGACGGCGATGGCGATGGCGATGGCGATGGCGATGGCGATAGAAACGAGGAGCGTCGTCAGGCTTCGCAGAGTTCTGATCCCAAGCCGGAGCCCGAATCCCGCGCCGAGGAGCCGCCACCGGACGCCGGCTCCGACAACCCCTCCGCCTGGGAGGAGATCGGCGTCGGCGCAGAGGTGCTGGCCCTGTGGGCCACCGCCCGCCGCCGACGACCCGCCCCCGAGGGCGAGATCGACCCCCGAACCGTCAGCGTGGAACGCGACGCCTGGCTGGACGACGAAGACCAGCCCGGTGCCCCCGGCACCGACGAGGACCCCGGTCTCGCGGTCTGGCGCCGAGCCCCGTCCGGATCCGGTGGCTCAGGCAACGCAGGTGTCGCGGGTAGCGCAGGTGTCGCAGGTAGCAACGGTCTGCCCCGCGAACCCGGGATCCTGCGCGCCGGCCCCCCGCCCACGAACGGCTCATGGCCGCCACCGGAGGGTCTGCCCGCCGACGGTTACGAGGACGACGAACAGGACGAGGAACCCGAGCCGGTGGGCATCGCAGACCTGCTGACCCAGGGCGGGGACGCTTGGGGGACGCGGGACGGCGGCTGGGATTCGCTCGGGTAGTGGCGGCGCCCGGCTGGACGCACATCGGTACCCAGGGCCGTTCGATCGGGTACTGCGTGATGTTCACCCGGGCAGCAGGCAGGTTCGGCTGTGAACGACCGCCTGTCAGAACTCGTAGTTTCAGTTTCGCGAGCAGATGTCGCTCGCCGCCTTCGCTTTATAGACGCCGGGAGGAAGCATGGCCATCGAACTTCCTCCCGAGTTGAGTTGGGTCGCGTACCTGACCGGCCAGCCGTTCCCGAAGGGGAACGAGACGCAGATGTTCGCCATGGGCGATGTCTGGAACTCGACGGCCAAGCAGCTGGCGGACATGGGCACCCAGCTCGACGACGTCGAGAGCAAGGTGTTCGAGGGCCTGTCCGGACCGCCGGCGGAACAGTTCGCGCAGTACGCCTCGGAGTTGCGCACGGTGTTCCCGGAACTGGCCGCCGGGGCGGACCAGCTGGGCGGGTTCGCCCACGACACGGCGCTACAGATCGAGTACGCCAAGTACATGATCATCATCACCCTGATCTGGATGGCGGAACAGATCGCCACCTGGGCCTCCACCCTGTGGGGCGCGGTGGTGGTACCGGAGATCGAGATGGCCGGGGCCATGGCGGTCCGGGCGATCCTGCGGCAGCTGCTGGTGTCGGTGGTGTCCGGAACGGTGATCAACACCGGGATGGACGTGCTGGTGCAGGCCATCCAGTTCCTCAAGGGCGACCGTACCCACTGGGACACCCGGCTGACCAAGGGCGCCGTCGAAGGCGGAGCCGTCTTCGGAGTCACCGCGGGACTCGTCCACGGCGGCGCCAAACTCGTCTTCCCGAAACTGTTCGACAACGCCATCGGGCACATCGGCGTCGGCGCCACCGGTGGACTGCTCGGCGGGGAAGTCACCAACCTGGCGTTGAACTCCGATCAGAACCTCGGACTGGCCACCGCCGCCGGAGCGTTCGGCGGACTGATGGGCTCACGCACTCGCGGCGGCGAGGACATCCCCGCCCCGGACATCAACCTGTCCGGGCTCAAGTCCCTCCCCGACCTCGACCTCGGCCCGGGACGCAACACGCCCACCGACAAAACCGAGGACCCGACCACAACCCCCGGCGAGCACGGCCAGCTGCCGGACTGGTGGCGCGACAACCCGGCGAACGGCACCCACTCCGAGCCGCCTGTACGCACGGACGGCACCGGCGGCAGCAGCAGCGGGCCCAACAGGCTCCGCAAGAACCCGCCCGGCAGCACCGGCGACCCGCTCGTCAAGGAACCGTCCGGCGGCGGCGACGTTCGCACCCCGGACCGGGAGCCGTCCAGGGTCGGCCGCCCGTCCCCGCAGGAGCAGGTCGCCCAGTGGCAGAGCGTGCGCCAGGACATGTCCCAGCAGTACGCCAACCGCTTCGACTACGAGACCAAACTCGCCGATGCCCAACGGCACGGCGACTTCGCCGTCACCGAGGCCATCGCCGACCACCAGGTCGCCCAAAGCCGCTCCGGGAGTGGTTCAACGGTCTCCCCCGGCGTCCAGGACAAGACCTACACGGCGGTCCGCGACCAGATCCACACCGCCTTCGAGAACCGGTTCGGCACCGGAGGCAGCCAATGGCAACCCGGGCAGGACCACGCGCAGCAGTTCCAGCCCGCGCTGGACAAAATCGTCGCCGCCATCCCGGACCGCATCAGCGACGAGGCCCTGTGGGAATCGCAGCTTCCGCAGATCCAGCACCGGTTCGAGCAGGTCTACGACAACCACCCCGACATCACCGCGCGCCGCGAACTACTGGGCCCGGCCGGCGAACCCGGCCACGTCGCCGCCCGCGACATCGCCTGGCAGAACTTCGAGAAGCAAGCGCGCACCGGCTTCGAGTCCACCATCGGCAAAGACAGCGCCGTCCCGGTGCCCACCCGGCTGGAACGCGGCATCCAGCAACAGTTGGACACCGTCCACTCCGACATCTCGCGGGACAGCTTCTTCCAGCAGGAACTGCAGAAACAAACCGGCTTCCTGAGCGACCTGCGCCGACACCCAGACCTGTCCGGGCTGCCCGACCAGGTCTGGCACGGCATGCACACCGAGCTGGAAACCCGGCTCCGCACCGATTTCGGCCAACTCGTCCACGGCGGCGAAGACCACACCGCCCTGTTCGACAGCACCCGGCCGGGCGGTAGCGACGTTGCCGGCTCAATAGGCGACAACGGCGGCGACGGTCCACGGCCCCCCGGTCCAGGACCGGGCCGTGACATCTTCCGCGACGAGGCGGTGCGCCGGGAGTGGGACCGGACCTCGCTGGACCGGCTGAGCACCATCCGGCAGGCGGCCGCCCGCGCCGCGATCACCTACGAGACCCGTACCCGCTTCGACGCCGGGACCGCCGGCCTGGAACAGAACCGGTACCGCTCCGATCCGGCACTGGCGTCCGAGGACGCCCCGGCCTCCCGGCTGCCGACGCCCCGGGACCAGGCCGTGCACGACGCCGCCACCGCGTTCCGGAACCACTTCGCCGCCTCCGACGTGGACAACGGACGCACCTGGCGATCCTGGAACCCCCGCTTCGACACCGGCATGAACACCCAGATCGCCCACGAGACCCGGTTCGAGCAGGCCCTGAACGAGACCCGCCGACACTTCGACACCACCGCCGACCAGTTCGACATCGCCGACCTGGGCTTGGAACCAGAGGCCATAGCCCGGGTCCGCGCGGACTACGAGAAGGACCTGCGTGCCGTCTTCGACGAGATCCACCGCGCCGCCGCGGGATCCTGGGACGGCCACGGCGGCGGACAAACGGTATGGGACATCGCCCGCCAGCACCTGGCCGACGGGCTGCCCGACCGCTTCCGCGTCGAAGCCGGCGCCATCGACGCCCTCAGAGACGGCGCGGCCCGCTTCAACGCCATCCGGGCCGGGTTCTCCCTGCCCGAAGACCGGCAGGACATCCTGGCCCAGGACTTCAAAGCCGACACCGCCCGGACCTTCCACGAGATCTTCAGCAGCCACAAACACGACATCTCCGCGTGGCTGACCCACGAGGAGAAGCACTCCAACACCTTCCGCACCGCACTGGACAAGACCAGCACCAGCACCGACTACAAACCCGAACCCGGCGGACCCGCTGAACGGACCCCGGAACCACGCCCCGGTACCGTCCGTACCCTGGACCACGTCCAGCAGCAGATCGCCCACGACACGGCCGCCGCGGCACGGCGCTGGGCCACCGACGAGCGCCGGCATTCCGAGGAGGACATCGAGGCCGCGAAGAAAGCCTTCGACGACGCCGTACGCCGCGAGTTCGCCAAAGCCCGGTCCCGTGCGGAGCAGACCGGCCACGGCGAAGTCAGCACACTCACATGGGACCGCGGCTACCAGCGTCTGGCCGACCACCTCGACACCTACCTGGCCGTCGAGGAACACCGCTCCGAGACGATGCGCAAGCTGGACACGACGATCGGCGAACGGCTGGAGACCTGGACCGAGCCGCGATTCGCCCCCTGGGAACGGCAACAGCTGCGACTGGTCCACGAGCGACTGACCCATGACATCACCGGCGAATACCGCGGCCGGCAAGAGAAGCTGTCGCTGGGCATGGCCTACCAGGACCACACGCTGCCCTCCCAGGACACGCGCATGCGATGGGTTCAGGGCGCCGTCGAGGAACACATCGACCAGACCCTGCAAGACTGGCGCGGCCGGGCCGACACCAGCCCCGCCGTCATCGACGCCCTGGTCCACCTCCACCGCGACCTGCACAGCACCGCGAAGACCAGCCTCGACAGCGACCGCCACCGGGCCGACACCGGCCCGCATCAGCCCCCGGACGACGGCCCGCCGAACACCCCGCCGCCCTCGCACAACCCACCGCCCTCGCATAAGCCGCCGTCTCACACCCCGCC
>NZ_JAAFYZ010000027.1 GCF_018274385.1 Catenulispora pinistramenti
GTCAAGTTCGCGCTATCACAAACCGCAGCTCACACGCATGACCGCAAGCGCGCGGACTTTACCCCCGGACACCGGTGCTGTACCCCCCGGGCTGACGACGCGACCGAGGGGAACGGACCGCACCACCTCAGGGACCGCAGCCGCTGAGACTCACCCGGCCACCCTAGGGAACCGCGCTAGTTTCCCTGAGGTTGCCGAGGCCCGCCGGAGGCCCGGCTCTTCATCACAGTTCTTGATCTTGTTCTTGACTGTGCTGTTGATCTTGTTCTTGATCTGGCCTGTGCCCTTGCCCGGACTTGCTGGAGTTGAAGAGGCCTGAGGTGGGGCGGGGTTGTGAACGCGGAAACCGGCAGCCGACAAACACACCTACCACCACGAACCCCGAACCGGCACAACCATGACCGAAGGCCGTAAAAAGCATTTAAAACCCACACCCCAACCGCAACCCAGCCCACAAACTCCAGCCTCCGCAAGAAGACCCGAACCCCGAACCACCCAGTCAAGACTTGCCGCACCCGGCACCCGGAACCCCGCCCCCCTCGCAGCCGAGGCCGCCAAGGCCGCCAAGGCCGCACCGACCATCGCAGCCACAAGAAGCAGGGCAACGCTGCCCGCCACGGCACTAGCGACTGTATACGGCTACGAAGTCGCGTTCATCAGTCGAGTAATAACGCTGGGCGGTCCGGGCGAAGTCCAACAGCTTCGTCGAGGCCGGCGGGTTCTGGCCCTTGCTGCTGTCGTAGGTCATGTAGGACACCCACTCCTGGTTGATGTCCAGTTCCATGCCGCGCACCGCGCCGGCCCGCTGGAGCAGTTCGGCCAGGGTCCGGACGGACAGCGCCGGGCCGATCGCGTAGACCAGGTTGCCGTCGGCCGTTATGCCGATCCCGGAACGCCAGACGTAGTAGGCGTTCTTGACCGTCACGCCCCACAGCTTCTTGTCCTCGCTGTCCACGCTCGGGTTGACCTGGCCGTTGTCCACCAGTAGCTGGAGGTTCTGCCGGACGCCGACCACGTTCGGGTCCAGCTGGAAGCCGGCACCGGAGTTCCAGGACCCGATGTTGACCGTGCCGTCCTTGTAGAACACCTCCGAGGCCTGGCCCGGGACCAGCGTGCCGTAGGTCTTGCCGTTGAGGTAGAAGCCGCCGTGCGCGTCGTTCGGGCTGAGGAGGAAGGCCCCGTTCCAGGTGGCGATCAGGTTCTTGAACTGGTCGCCGGCCAGGTGGTCGGTCTGGTTGTAGCCGGCGGTGCCGGGCTGCTGGGAGCCGGGGTGCAGGATGAAGCTGGCGTGCTTCTGGTCCATGTACGCCACCGCCGACAGGTACTCCAGGTGCTGGGGGTCCGAGCGCAGCTTCGCGGTCTGGATCACCGGCACGCCGTTCACCACGACCGTGGGCTGCCAGACGCCCTCGCCCGGCGCCGGGTTCGGCACGAACGGCTTCATCGGCGGCAGGTCGTGCTGGCCCTGGGCCAGGGTCGGCGTCGCCGACGGCGGTGCGAGGTCGGCCAGCTGCGAGGGGGACAGGCCGCCGCCGGTCTTCGGCTTGTTGCTCTGGTACTGCTGGTTCTCCAGCCAGGTGACGGCCCAGCCCATGTCGTGCCCGCGGGCCCACTCGGCGATCCGGGCCTGGTTGCTCATGTTGCCCGGGGCGCTCAGCGCGCCGTAGAGCGAGTAGCTGGTCAGGAAGACGAGCACGGCCAGCACGCCGGCGACGCCACGCCGGATGATCTTGCGGCGCCGGCGCTGGGCCGGGGTGAGCCGGTCCCGGCGGCGGGCCTTCGCGCGGCGGCGGGACCGGCCGGGCTCCTCGGCTTCGACGGCGTCGCCCTCGGGGCTCTCGTCCTCGCCGTAGCCGTCGCTGCGACTGTCCTGGAAGCTCGACGAGTACTCGGTGTCGCCGGGGCCGCCGCCGTACTCGCCGCCCCGCGCCCGCTGGCCCGGCACCGGGGCCGGGCGCAGATCCTCAGGGTTTTGAGGTACCCGGCGACGGGTGCCGCGCGGGACGTGGGTCTCGTCCAGCGCCCGCATGTCCTGGGCCGCGCCGTCCAGCCGCTGGTAACTCGGGTTCTGCTGATAACTGGGATTCTGCTGCTGACCCGGGTGCGGCTGGAAGCTCGGACTCTGCTGGTAGCTCGGCGCCTGCTGCGCGTGCCCGGCCTGGTAGCCCGGCTGCTGCTGCTGCCGGCCGGGCTGCTGATAGTCGGGCTGCTGATAGTCGGGCTGGGGGTACTCAGGCTGCTGGTAACCCGGATTCGGCTGATGGCTCGGGTGGCGGGGGTCCCGCTGCTGCTGGGCGCGGGGGTCGCGGCCCTGCGGGTACTGCGGGGCCTGCGGCGCGGAGTAGTCGTCCCACGGCGTCCGTGGCTCTACGGCGGGCCCCTGACGGGGGTCCTGAGGGGGCCTGGGACGCGGTACCTCACGGCCGCGGGGCGGTCCCTGCGGCCGGTCCGGCCGCGGAGGTACCCCGCGTCCCGGATAGCCGTCGCCGGTCCTTCCCGTCGGTGCCGGTGTCATCCACGATCCTCTCAGTCCGGTCCCCGATCCAGCCTCAGAGTATGGCCATTCATTGATGGGTACCGCCAGCTTGCCTGTTTTCCCCTGCGGTTCTCAGACGTCCAAGGGGGGTGGGGCGGTTGCGGAGCAAGGGGATGAAAGTGACGTGTGCTACATCACGCGCGAACGGAGCCGGCGCAGCATGCGGGCGTCGGCGAAGCCCACCGCGTGCGCCGCGGCCTCGACCGTCGCGCCGTGGCCGATCAGGTGCTGGGCCCGTTCCAGGCGCAGGGTCTGCTGGTAACGCAATGGGGTCATACCGGTGCTCTCCACGAACTGCCGGGTCAGCGTCCGCTCGCTGACGCCGCCGGCCCGCGCCAGTTCCGCGAGCCGCAGCGGCTCGGCGTAGTCCGCGTCGATCCGGTCCTGCGCGCGGTGCACGGCGTCGCGCAGATGCCAGCGGTGCCGGAGCATCGCGCTGTCTTGCGACTCCTCGCCGGAGCGGCGCGCGTAGACCACCATGTCCCGGGCGACGCGGGCGGCGGCGGCCGGGCCGTGCTGTTCGGCGACCAGGTGCAGCGCCAGGTCGATGCCGCTGGCGATGCCCGCCGAGGTGATCACCCGGTCGTCGGCGACGTAGACCACGTCGCGCTCGACCCGGGCCTTCGGATAGCGCACGGCCAGTTCGTCCTGGAGGTCGTGATGGGTGGTGCAGCGCCGGCCGTCCAGCAGTCCGGCCTGCCCGAGCACGTCGGCGCCGGAGCAGACGCTGGCCACGGTGCCCCCGGCGGCGTGGTGCGCGACCAGCCGGCCCAGCAGCTCCCGGCCCGGGCGCGGGCCGCCCTTGAGCATGGGGGAGCGCCAGCCCGGGACCAGGACGAGGTCGGCCGGTCCGGCGCCGGGCCACTCGGTCTCGGCGCGCAGCCGGACGCCCTGCGCGGTGACGATGTCTTCCTGCTCGGCGACGTACCGCAGCGTGTACGGATACCCGTGATCATCAGCGGTGGAGAACACCTGGGCCGGACCGGACAGGTCCAGCAGGTGCAGCCGCGGGATGAGCAGGAAGACGACCTTCACAATCCGGTCAGCCTAGACGATCGCCGCCGGAACGCCCGAACCGACCACCTGGTCCACGGTCGCCACGGTCGCGAAGCGCCCGCTGAGCGCGAAGACCGTGCGCTCCACGACCGCCGAGGCCGGCAGCGTGCGGGGGTCGGCGGCGATCTGCTCCGGGGTCAGGCCGTCCGGCGCGTCCGGGTGCGCGATCGGGTTGGTGGCGGTCGCGTCGATCACGAAGGTCACCTGGTAGCCCAGGTCGGAGCCCAGGCGCGCGGTGGTCTCGCAGCACTGCTCGGTGCGGATGCCGCAGATCGCCAGCTCGCCGATGCCGTGTTCGGTGAGCAGTTGCTGCAGGTTGGTGGTGGTGAAGGCGTTGTGCGAGGTCTTGCGCAGCTGCGGCTCGCCGGCCGCCGGGGCGCGCAGGCCGTCCAGGTAGCGGACGTGGCCGGACTCGGGGTCGAAGGCGCCGCCGGTGCCCGGTTCCTGGTGCAGGACCCAGACCACCAGGTCGTCGCGGTCGCGGGCGTGGTCCACCAGGCGGTTGACGTCGTCGGCGATATCGGGGTTGTCGATCAGTCGCCAGAGGGGCCGGGAGCGGAAGGACTCCTGGACGTCGATGACGATGAGAGCGCGCTGTGTCATGTCCTGAGCATCGTCGCCGGACCGTGGTCGGCGGCAGGCCGGTTCCGGCCCGGATGCGGAACGATCCGGTCATCGCGGTGGAAGTCGCCGGCCGGCCGGTCCGCACGCCGGCCAACATCTGCGGCTCAACAGTGGTTCATTCTGAAGACGCTTTCAACCCCTTGATTACGCCCGGATTGATCCGGTTCTGTCCTGATTCCGAGATGACGGTTCGATAACTGGTCTATACCTGACGACCATCTGGTCTATACCGCTGACCGAAACCTGATTAGCGTGTCCCAGCGTCACGACCCGCTGTCCCCAACCCTCACCCTCCGACAAAGGTGGAACCCAGGTGAAGCGTCTCGCCACCCTCGCCGCGACCGGTCTGGCCGCGTCCCTCGTCCTTTCGGCGTGCTCCTCCAGCAAGTCCTCGGGGGGCTCGTCGTCCTCGGACTCCTCCAAGCCGGTGACCATCACCCTGCTCGCCCCGAACTACGGCAGCGGCACCGCTGACGACAGCAAGAACTACTGGGGCGACATCATCACCGCCTTCGAGGCCAAGTACCCGAACGTCAAGGTCCAGCTGCAGGAGGCGACCTGGGACAACCTGGCCACCAAGCTGACCACGGCGCTGCAGAACAACGACGCCCCGGACCTGTTCGAGGGCGGCGGCTACGCCGACGTCGCGGCCCAGGGCCTGCTGTACAAGGCCTCGGACATCGTCTCCCCGCAGACCCTGAGCAACCTGATCCCGCACGTGGCCCAGCTCGGCCAGACCAAGGGACAGGACGGCCAGCAGGCCCAGTACGGCATCCCGTTCACCACCTCCACCCGCGCCTTCTTCTACAACACCCAGCTCTTCCAGCAGGCCGGCATCACCACGGCCCCCCAGACCTGGGCCGACATCGCCACCGACGCGGCGAAGATCAAGGCGCTCGGCAAGACCGGCTTCGGGCTGCCCCTGGGCTCGGAGGAGGCGCAGGCCGAGACCTACCTGTGGACGCTGGGCAACGGCGGCGGCTACAAGGACGCCTCGGGCAAGTGGGACATCAACTCCCCGCAGAACATCGAGACCTTCCAGTGGCTGACCAACAACCTGGTCAAGCCGGGCCTGACCGAGCCGGACCCGGGCACCAAGGACCGCACGGACCTGTGGAAGGACTTCGCGGCCGGCAACATCGGGATGATCAACGGCTCCCCGGCGCTGCTGCCGATCCTCAAGGAGGGCACCATCGGCAGCAACTTCAAGTCCTCGCCGATCCCCGGCAAGACCGGCACGCTGAGCACCCCGCTGGGCGTCGCGGACTTCATCGAGGCCTTCAACAGCCACCCGGACCACAAGACCGCGATCGGCGAGTTCCTGGACTTCGCGCTGCAGAAGCAGTACCAGGAGAAGTTCGACAACCTCTACGACCTGCTGCCGGCCACCCAGGACGCGGCCGCCGACCTGTCGGCGTCCAACCCGGCCCTGAAGCCCTTCATCGACGCGCTGCCCACGGCCGCCTGGTACCCGAGCTCGGACCCGAACTGGGACCCGGCCTCGCAGAAGGTCAAGGACATCGTCGGCAAGGCCGTGACCTCGGACCCGAAGGGCGTCCTGGACCAGATCCAGGCCGTCGCGACGGCCAGCAACTAAGGTCCCACGGGATACCGGTAGCTATGACGACGCGCTCTGAGCGGGGCCGGCTCGGCCGGCCCCGCCCCGCCCGCGCCAGGTCGGTTCTGTCCGGCCTGGCCCCGCTGGCCTGGATCGGCCCGGCGATCGCGCTGATCGCCTTCGCCGTGCTGTGGCCGGTGGTGAAGATGGTCCAGTCCTCGACCACCCACTGGTCCCGCTACGGCGTGAACCTGGGGTCCAACGGGACGGACAACTACAACAAGCTGTTCAAGGAGCAGGACCTGTCCGGTGTGCTGGAGCGCACCGGCATCTGGGTGGTCGTGGTCGTCACCTGCACGGTGGTGATCTCGCTGGGCGTCGCGCAGCTGTTCAACCAGAAGTTCCCGGGCCGCACCATCGCGCGCTGGGCGCTGATCGCCCCGTGGGCCGCCTCGGTGATGATGACCGCGATCATCTTCAAGTGGATGCTGTACCCGGGCTACGGGTTCATCAACATCATCCTGAACGACCTGGGCCTGGTGGACCGCAACAGCACCACCGCGGACTGGCTCGGGCACTCCGGCTCCGGGTTCATGTGGGAGATGGCGGTCGCCATCTTCGTGTCGATCCCGTTCACCAGCTACACGGTGATCGCCGGCCTGCAGACCGTCCCGGCCGAGGTGTACGAGGCGGCCAAGGTGGACGGCGCGAGCAAGGCCCGCACCTACTTCTCGGTGACGCTGCCGCTGCTGCGCCCGGCGCTGCTGGTGGCCACGGTCATCAACGTGATGAACGTGTTCAACAGCTTCCCCATCATCTGGGAGATGACCAAGGGCGGGCCGGGCTACGACACCGCGACCACCACGGTCTTCATGTGGATCCTCAAGGGCCAGAACATCGGCGAGTCCGCGGCCCTGTCGATGGTCAACTTCGCGCTGATCATCGTGATCGTCTTCGCCTTCCTCAAGGTGAGCAAGTGGAACAGTGAGGCCGACGCATGACCGCGGTCACGACCTCCTCCCAGACCTCGCGCCAGGATCGGGTTCCCAACCCCCCGAAGCCGCCGCGCGGCCTGCCGAGCGTCAGGAAGATCCTGATGGTCGGCGGCGCGTACCTGATCGCGCTGATCTTCATCACCCCCTACCTGGAGATGCTCCTCACCGCGCTGCGGCCGGTGAAGGAGGACTCCGACCCGACGATCATCCCGAAGCACTTCCAGTGGTCGAACTTCACCTCGGTGTTCTCCGGCGACTCCAGCTTCGGCACCAACATGCGCATCACCTTGGAAGTCGCCTTCGGCGCGACCTTCCTGGTGCTGCTGGTGGCCCTGCCGGCGGCCTACTACACGGCCCGCAAGCGCTTCCGAGGCCGCAAGGCGTTCCTGTTCCTGGTCCTGGTCACGCAGATGTTCCAGCCCACCGCCATGGTGGTCGGCATCTACGGCGAGATGCGCGACCTGAACATGATCAACTCGGTCTGGGCCCTGATCATCGTGGACGCCGGCTTCAACCTGGCCTTCGCGGTCTGGATCCTGTCGGCGTACTTCTCGGCCATCCCGGTCGAACTGGAACAGGCGGCGATGATCGACGGGGCGACCCGCTTCGGCGCCTTCCGCCGCGTCACCATCCCGCTGGCGATGCCGGGCATCGTGACCGCGCTGATCTTCACCTTCATCGCGGCCTGGAACGAGTTCATCGTCGCCCTGACCCTGACCACCAGTCCGGACAAGGCACCACTGTCAGTGGCGGTGGACAACTACATCGGCCAGTACACGGTGGACTACGGCCACTTGTTCGCCAGTACGGTCATCGCGACCATCCCGGTGATCGTGCTGTTCGGCCTGATCGAGCGCAAGGTCGTCGACGGCCTGACAGCAGGCTCGATCAAGTAGCACGACGCGCCCGATAAGGGGTCGCCCCGATAAGGGCTACTGGCCTGACAGAGCCCGCTGACGCATTCCTGAGCCGCGTCGGCGGGCTCCTCAGCGCACGGCCCGAAACACCGCCCCACGCCGCGATGATCTGCGGGTGCTGAAATCCGCAGATCATCACGGAGCGGAACCGGCTCCCGACAGGCCGGGGGGCAACCTGCCGGAAACCTGCTACCAGGAGGCAGCGACCGGCGACGGCGCGCTCGCGGAGGGCAGGAACGCGGGCTACGCCGGGGCCGGGGGCCGCTTAATATTTGTATCGGCAGATCCGGCGGGGAGCTTTAGGGTTCTGCTTTACTTTTTTTCGCAGGGCCCGGCAGCCGCGGCTTCTTCATCAAGATACTGATTCAGTGCGACAGCCTGGCCGGACCGTGGCCCCCCGGCTCAGGACCGGTCCTGACGACTCACCTCTAAGGTCGCCCGCGTAGGCAGACGACATCGGCATCCTGTTCTGCTTCGCGGCGGTTCGGGCTCTTCCCCTCACCGCACGGCGAGGATGCCGGCTTTACCGAGAGGTGGATGACCGTGGACGCTTTCCATCAGCGACCACCCGGGGAGTCGGACCAATCGCGCACGCTCTGGCTCCCGACCGTGCCCCGGCGGCCGGCCGGACCGACGGCACCGGGTTTCGGTCAGCCGCCGTACGCCAATCACCCCCAGGGCGCGCCGCCACCGTCTGATCGACGTCGTCGGGCTCTGATCTCCGCCTGTCTGATCCTGGTCCTGGCCCTGGTGGCCGGAGTGGCCGGGGGGTGGGGCTCGAGCAACAGGTCCGCACCTCGGCCGGCCGAAGGCATCACGGATCCGAACATCGGCCATGAGCTCCCCTTCGGCAGCGCTGTGCTGGCGCTGGCCGGCGCGCCCGAGGTTCATTATCAGGGCACTGTCGATGGCGACGGCCAGGCCGATGTGCACGTCACCAGTCACGGCGAGCTGACCGGCACCCTGTCGCAGGACGGTCAGACCTATTCGGTGCTCGGGGTGGACGGCAAGCTCTTCCTCAAGCCGCCGGACTCGGGCCTGCCCGGCGTCGATCCCGCGGAGGCCGCGGCCTGGAAGGGGAAGTGGCTGACCGGACAGCCCGCACAGGACGTGTTCGGCCCCGTGACGTCGAGCTTCGTCCCGCCGGCCAAGCTGGCCGGGCAACTGCTGTCCGCGTTGAACGCGGCTCCCAGCCCGCAGGTGGTCGACGCCCAGCTCGACGGGATGGCGGTGCTGGAGGCGAAGACGCCGATCGGCCTGATAGCCGTCACCAAGGCCGAGCCCAACCGGTTCGTGCGGATAGTGCCGGACTCCGGAGCCGACGGGAGCGCTCAGTCGCCGAGTCCGCCCGCTTCCACGCCGAATGCTCTTGGCCCGGCATCGTCCGGCACCGTCGAGGACGCCGCATTCCACCACGCCGAGTCGTCGGGAACCGTCGGTGTGCGGGTCCTGCCGGAGCAGCCCGGCGAAGTGGCGAACACCTATCAGAACCTGCAGAACCAGACCCAGCAGCTCTCCACCGGTTCGGTCAACACCGATCTACAGCTCAGCAAGCAGGGCGACTCCGTCAACTGCAGTGCCGCCGGGTGCCAGGTGAACGTCAACGTCGGCGACGCCGTCAGCACGTCCTCCGGGTCGGTCCAGGGCGGCACCATCACCGCGGTGCTGACCGCGACCGTCGCCATCGAAGGCCGGCCGGCCGGCGGCTGCACCGCTTCCAGTCCGCTGCCGCTCAGCGGGACGACCGCGATGTCGTGCAGCGATCCCGAGGCCGCCGGGGCGTTCGCGGCGGCGGACGCGGCCAAGAAGCAGCAGGCCCAGGCCGAGTCCCGGGCCGAGGGCGGCCGCGCCGTCAACTACTCGGTCAATTTCAGCGACCAGTACACCGTCTTCGCCACCGCCCTGGTCAACGTCGCTCAGCTGGTCCGGAACCAGGGCCAGGAAGCCGCCGACGACGCGAAGCAGAAAGATCCCTGCGATACCAGCGACACCGGTAGAGCCAGCGGCGCGCGCCCGGCCTCGGTGCTGATCGGCCACTCAGGCCAGCAGGGCCTCCGCCTGGCAGCTGCCGACGCCGATCAACCGTGCAGCCCGTACGTCTGGAATCCGGGCCGTCCGGGGGTGGACAACGGGCCCCAGGGCCCCCTTCCCCCGAATGCCCCGTTCGTCAAGCCGGGCGACAAGCTCAAGCCCGGCGACTACCACTATGTGGTGCTACCGGGCGGCACTGTCCGGGCGATGAACAACGACGACATGTGGAAGGCTAACCGAACTGCCGGCCACACGAGCCTCGCGGGCGGTAAGCCGGTCATCATGGCGGGCACCTTCAAAGTGGACAGCACAGGCCAGATCTCTGAACTCGACAATTTCTCCGGCCACTACCAGCCGCTTCCGAAAACCGGCTACATGGACCTGGAGGACCTCGCCCGAGATTCGTTCGCGGCGAACGGACTGCCCGCACCGCTCCCGGACGCTTGGGACTTGTGGACGCCGAAGGGGTGGACGGGCCCTTGAGGAATCGACGCCGTAGGCCCGAGCCATCGAAGCCATCGAAGTCATCGAAGCCATCGAAGGAGTAGCGCAATGGTGAAGCGGTTGTATGAGGTCGCACGCGAACTCGGCCTACAGAACAGGCAGGTCGAGGAGGATCTGGAGGCGATGGGCTGTCCCGTGCGCAGTTTCGCCTCGCCGGTCAACGAGACGGAGCTGAGCGAGCTCTACGCCAAGTACGGAAGAGTGCCGTCGGACTCTCAGCCGGACGACGCGTCGAACGCTTCGAGCGACCTGCCGGGTGCAGAGGACTCCTGACGAGGCGGTGCCCGCGCGCCATCCACGCCATGCGTCGCTTCCACGGCGCACATGATGAGGTGTTCTGGCGTGATCGAGGGCCCCGGCAGTGTCGAGCAGCAGAGAAGCGCTGCTCGACACTCTGCGCTGCCGGCCCCGACCAGCCCGAGCCGGTAGCGGCGTGCCCTGCTTGTCCTGCCGAGTGGCCTGCTTGGCTGGTAGCGGCGCGCGCTACTTGTTCCGCCGAGCCGCCTGCTTGGCCAGCAGTGCGGCCCGCTTCTCGCAGAAGCGCGTCGCGGCGCCGTCGAGCCCGTCCAGGAACTGCGCCAGCTCCTCCCGCGCGATCTCGCCCTCCGGGCCGAGGTCGTCGCGCTCCAGGGCGCGGGTCTGGCGCAGGATCGGCATCACGACCTCGTCGTGGTGGATGCGCAGGTCGTAGATGCCGGCCTTGGCGATCATCACCGATTTGCGGCCGAAGTCCGTCAGGCCCGAGCCCGGCATCTGGAACTGCTGGACCACGTTCGCCACCGCGCGCATGGCCTGGTCCGGGTCCAGCTCGAAGGACGCGTTCAGGAGGTTGCGGTAGAAGAGCATGTGCAGGTTCTCGTCCTGGGCCACTCGGGCGAGGAGGCGCTCGCAGTCCGGGTCGCCGGACACCTTGCCGGTGTTGCGGTGGGCGATGCGGGTCGCCAGTTCCTGGAAGCTCACGTAGGCGATCGAGTGCAGGGCGTCGTAGCTGTCCGGCTGGCTGTAGCCGTTGGACATGTGCATCATGCGCTCGCGCTCCAGCGCCACCGGGTCGACGGCGCGGGTGGTGAGCAGGTAGTCGCGGATGGCGATGCCGTGCCGGCCCTCCTCGGCGGTCCAGCGGTGGACCCAGGTGCCCCAGGCGCCGTCCTGGCCGAACTGGACCGCGATCGCGCGGTGGTAGCTCGGCAGGTTGTCCTCGGTCATCAGGTTCAGGACCAGGCTGGTCCGGGCGATCTCCGGGATCCGGGACTGGTCCGGGGTCCAGGGCTTGCCGCCCAGCACGCCGTCGAAGGTCTCGCCCTCGCTCCACGGCACGTACTCGTGCGGGAACCACTCCTTGGCGCAGTCCAGGTGCCGGTTCAGGTTCGTCTCCACGACCTGCTCAAGCTCGGTGAGCAGGGCCGTCTCGGGCATGCGGGGCGTCGGGCGGGTGCCCTGCCGGGGCAGGTCGGTGACGGTCATGGGGTCGGCTCCTACACGCTGTGGCCTGGGGAAGCGGCCTTGGGGGACGGACCTACGGTTCCGAAACTTACGGGTACGTAGGTTACGTTAGCGTAAGTCACCGGGTCGGCAAAGGTCCAGTGGAGCGGTCCGCCCGACTGTCAACTGAGATTGTGCCCGCGCCTCACCGCTCGGCGTGGGCCGCTTCGGTGACCAGCCGCTTCGCCCAAGGGTAGTCCGGCTTGCCGCTCGGCGAGCGGCGGATATGCGACACCCGCACCACCAGCCGGGGCACCTTGTACCCGGACAATCTGGCCCGGCAGAACTCCTCCAGCTCACCGTCGGTGGGGGCGTCGTCGCCGGTCGAACGCGGCTGGATGACGGCCGCCACCCGGTTGCCGAAGCGCTCGTCCGGGGCGCCGGCCACGATCGCGTCGAACACCCCGGGGTGCGCCTTGAGCACCGCCTCGACCTCCTCGGGGAACACCTTCTCGCCGCCGGTGTTGATGCACTGCGAGCCGCGTCCGAGGACCGAGACGGAACCGTCCGCCTCCAGCGTCCCCAGGTCCCCGAGCAGCACCCACCGCCGCCCGTCGTGCTCGAAGAACGTCTCGGCGGTCTTCACCGGGTCGTTGTAGTACCCCAGCGGCACGTTGCCGTGCTGCGCGACGTGCCCGACCCGGCCGTCCCCGGGCGTGGCCGCGCAGTGCTCCTCGTCCAGGAAGACCGTCGTCCGCTCGTTGACCGTGAAGCGCATCCCGCCGGCCGGCCCGGTGCCGGGCGCCGCATCGCCGTTGAACCCGCTCTCCGTGGACCCGAAGTTGTCGCGGATCAGCACGTTCGGCAGCTGCGACTGCAACTGTTCGCGCACGGTCTCGGACAGGATCGCGCCGGCCGAGCTCAACACGAACAGGCTGCTGACGTCGGTCCCGGCCAGCGGCCCGGCCAGTGCCTCGGCCAGCGGCCGGCCCATGGCGTCGCCGACCATCGAGATGACGTTCGCCTTCTCCGACTCGACCGTGCGCAGCACCTCGTGCGCGTCGAACTTCCGGTTCAGCACCACCTTCTGGCCCATGTTGAAGCTGATGAACGTCGCCAACTGCGCGGCGCCGTGCATCAGCGGCGCTATAGGGAAGGTCGCGATCTGACCGGCAGCGGGGTCGATGCCGTCCGGGACCTCAGAGGGGTCCTTCATCGGCTCGCCATAAGGGCGCCCGCCTGCCATCCCCGCATAGAAGATGTCCTCATGACGCCACATGACGCCCTTGGGCATCCCCGTGGTCCCGCCGGTGTAGATGATGTAGAGGTCGTCTGCGGAGCGGTCGCCGTGGGGGAGTAGCCCGTCGCGCTCCTCGGATTGCCCCTGGACCGCAGCCTCAAAGGTCACTGAGGGCAGCTCCGCTATAGCGCCGCCGACGGAGACGATCGTCTTGAGCTTCGGTGCGTCGTCGGCTATCTCGCGGACCCGCTCGCCGAACTCCGTGTCGAGTATTACCGCGACCAGATCCGCGTCCTTATAGAGGTAACGGAGTTCGTCGGCCACATAGCGATAGTTGATGTTGATCGGCACCGCGCGGATCTTCAGGCACGCCAGAACGGCGACCACGTACTCCGACCCGTTGTACATGTGCATCCCGACGTGGTCCCGCACCCCGATCCCCCGCGCCAGCAGGAAGTGCGCCAGCCGGTTCGCCTCGCGGTCCAGCTCCCCGTACGTCCATCGCTTCACGCCGGGGACGACCAGAGCCTCCTTCTCGGGGATCTTGTCGACGACGCTCTCGAACAGGTCCGCGAGGTTGAACTGCATGGGGAGTCCTTACTCTGCGAGATGTGCGCCTATGCGGAGGAGCTGCCGGGTGGCGGTGCCGAGGGTCTGCTCGACCTGCTTGCCCCGGACGAAGTAGCGGTGCAGCGGGTAGTCGGTGTCCACACCGATCCCGCCGTGGAGGTGCTGCGCGGCGTGCAGTACGCGGGATCCCGCGTCCCCTGCGTGGAACTTCGCTATAGCGATGTCCGCGGATATCTCTGCAGAGGGCGCCGTCTCGCCGCCGCGCGCCGCGTCGTCCATTAGCCAGGCCGCGTGCAACATGGTCAGCCGTAGTACCTCGGCACTGATGTAGGCGTCGGCGGCACGCTGGCTCACGGCCTGGAGAGAGGCGATCGGCTCGCCGAACTGCTTACGGGTACTGGTGTAGCGCGCGGTTATGGCGACCGCCTCTGTGCAGATGCCGGAGGCTTCGGCCGCCAGAGCGAGGGTGCCGAGATCGCGGATCCAGTCCACGGCTTCGGCGCCGCGCGCGAGCAAAGCCGTCCCGGGGACGGACACCGCTTCCAGCTCCAGATCCGCATAGGGCTGGCGCCCCGTGACCAATAGCGGTGTCACCTCCATAGAGGAGCGCGGCACTACGAACACAGCCGGTTCGCCGTCCAACTCCGCCGGGATCAGAACGCTGTCGGCGAGGTCGCCGTACGGGACCATGCTCTTCGCGCCGTCTATTACGTAGCCGTCCCCAGAGCTGCGCGCAGTGGTGGTCAGCGTCGTGGGCTCGCCGGGTTCCTCCAGCGCCGCCGTGACCAACTGCTCCCCGGCGGCGACCGCGGCCAGCAGATCGGTGTGCCCGCCGAACCGGGCCAACGGCAGCGCGCCGAGCGCGACCGCCGCGACCACCGGCAGGTACGCGGTCCGCTTCCCGGCGGCCTCGGCCAGCAGCACCAGCCCCAGAACGCCCAGGTCGCCGCCGTCGGCGGACTCCGGCAGCAGCGCGCTGACGGCTCCGGCATCGGCCAGTGCCCGCCACACCGAGGCGTCGTGTACGGACCCGATCCCGCTTCCGCGTGCTTCCTTCTCCAGCCCGGTCAGCCGCTCGTGGCCGCAGTGGTCGGCGAGGATCTGGTCGACCAGGTCGATCAGGGCCCGCTGTTCCTCGGTCAGGTCGAAATCCATGGGCGGGCTCCTAGTGGCGGGGGACGCGGGGCATGTTGAGCCCGAACAGGGCGATCAGGTCGCGCTGGATCTCGTTGGTGCCGCCGCCGAAGGTGAGGATCAGCACCCCGCGGTAGGCGCGCTCGACCCGCCCGGCGAGCAGGGCGCCGGGGGACTCCTTCTTCAAGGACCCGGCCGCGCCCAGCACTTCCAGCATCAGGCCGTAGGCCTCGCAGTACAGCTCGGTGCCCCAGACCTTGGTCGCCGAGGCGTCGGCCGGGTTCAGCTTGCCGACCTGGTCCGCCGCGGCCACCTTCCAGTTGAACAGCCGCAGCGCGGACAGCTTGGCCTGGATCCGGGCCAGGTGCACGCGGACCCACTCCCGGTCGATCACCCGCGAGCCGTCGGCCAGCTTGGTCTGCCGGGCCCACTCGACGACCTCGGTGAACGGCCGCTCCAGCGACCCCGACGAGCACAGCGCCACCCGCTCGTAGTTCAGCTGCGTGGTGATCACGCGCCAGCCCTCGCCGGGCTCGCCGACGATGTTCTCGGCCGGCACGCGCAGGTCGGTGTAGTAGGTGGCGTAGGTCGAGGCCTCGCCGATGGTGTGGATCGGCGTGTAGGTGAAGCCCGGGTCCGAGGTCGGCACCAGCAGGATCGAGATCCCCTTGTGCTTTTTGCCGGTGCGGGCCGGAGCCTCGGGGTCGGTGCGGCAGGCCAGCCAGACGTAGTCGGCGTGATCGGACAGCGAGGTGAAGATCTTCTGGCCGTTGACCACGTAGTGCCCGCCGTCCGGCTCCAGCACCGCGCGGGTCTTCAGACTGGCCAGGTCGGTCCCGGCGTCCGGCTCGGAATAGCCGATGGCGAACATGCACTCCCCGGCCAGGATCCGCGGCAGCAGATCGGCCTTCTGCCGGTCGCTGCCGAAGCGCATGATGGCCGGGCCCACCGCGTTGATGGTGAGGAACGGCACCGGCGCCCCGGCCCGCTGCGCCTCGTCGTAGAACACGAACTGCTCGACCGGCGTGAAGCCCTGTCCGCCGTACTCCTTCGGCCAGCCGACGCCCAACCAGCCGTCCCGGCCCATCTGCCGCACCGCCTCCCGGCAGCGCGGCCCGCCGAACTCGCCGGTGGACATCTCCTCGGCGACCTCGGGGGTGACCAGCTCGGTGAAGTAGGCGCGGAGAGTGTCACGCAGCTGCGCCTGCACCTCGGTGTACGCGATCCGCATGAGGTGAATTAGAACGTGTTCCATGTGCGATGGCAAGGGTTTCTGATGGATCATCAGATTCGGCGCGCGGGTCGCCCGAACGGCGTGCGGGGCGGGCGATCAAGGGCCGGTGCTGGTCGGCTGGGGACGGCCGGGCGGCTCCGCCGCCTGGGGAACGGAGCGCTGATGAGCACGCCGACCGGAGCGAACGGGGATTCGGTGCCGCACCCTGGGCCGTCGCAATCCCCGGTGCCGGAGGGGCCGAATCAGCCTGCGAGCCCCCTGCCTCAGCCGGCGCCGCAGCCCTCGCACCAGGCCGCGCCGCAGCCCCCGAACCAGGCCGCGCCGCAGCCCCCGCACCAGCTGGCGCCCGGTTATCAAGGTTCGCCATCAGGCGGGGACCATGCGCACCCGCCGCACCCCCACCAGCCCCCGCCGCGCGCCGCCGTCACCGTCCCGCTCGGCAAGATGCTCTACCTCTGCGTCGCGGCCCTCGGCGTGATCAACCTGTTCCTCGGCTACGTGAGCGCCGGGGACGGCGACTCCGCCAACCTCTACAAGGCGGCCGTCGCGATCTACGCCCTGGCCCCGACCATGTTCTTCCTGGCGGGTCTGGTCGCAGTGCGCGGATTCCTGCCCGGCGAGCGCGCTCCCGGCGTGCTGCCCGCGATGATCACCACGGCCGTCTTCGTCACCCTGGTGCTCTCGGCGATCAGCTCGTCCGGGGCCGGTGACCTGCAGACGCTGTTCCTGGTGTTCGGCGCCGTGCAGTTCATCCTCGCGTGGCTGGCGTACCTGTTCGACGCGGGCGTGATCGCCGCGCGCCGCTGAGCACGCCGCCGCCCGCGGACCGCCGACCGCTCACATCTTCGAGTGGTCCCACGAAGCCGTCCGCTTGGCGCGCACCCGCACCACCGCCCGCTTGCGCGCCTGCTGTTCGACGAACGGCCGCATCGCCTCGGCGTCCGCGCCGAAGACCTCGGGGTAGCGCGCGGTCAGCGCCATGCCGAAGGCCACGACCTGGTCGTAGTCGTCGATCAGGTCCACCTCGCCGTAGACCGTGACCCCGCGCAGTTCGTCGTAGGCGATCCCGTCCTCGAGCAGGCAGGTGATCCGCGGATCGCGCCGCAGGTTCACCGCCTTCTGGGACTTGCCGTACGTCCAGAACGCCAGATCGCCGTCCAGCAGGGCGTAGTACATGGTGACCAGGTGCGGCGTACCGTCGGCGTTGGCCGAGGCGATCTGGAGCTTGCGCCCCGCGCCGAAAAAGGTTTCGATCTCATCATCGGACATCCGGATGCGGTCCCGCTGACTCATGCGGAAAGTAGAACAGGTTTCGATTGATGACGGCAAGGCTCTCCGCCCCGGCCCGCGGGCTGAAGGCGTACGTCCGGCACGAGGTGAACGTCAGCGTCCACGGCACCGAGGGCCTACGCCTGCGGGAGCGTTACGCCGACCCGCCCGGCGATCCGGGGCTGTTCGGCCCGGATTCGGTGACCTGGCGGGTGCACTCGGACTCCCCGGGCATGCTGATGGGCGGCTTCGCCTCCCTGATGCTCCAGTCGTTGCACCCGCTGGCGATGGCCGGGGTCGACCAGCACTCCGACTTCCGGACCGACCCGCTCACCCGGCTCAATCGGACGGCCGCCTACGTGGTCACGACGACGTACGGGTCCCGGCAGGTCGCCGAGGCGGCGGTGGCGTATGTGCGCGACCGGGTCCACCCGCACATCCACGGCACGGCCCCCGACGGCCGCCCCTACAGCGCCGGCGACCCGCACCTGCTGACCTGGGTGCACGTCGCGGAAGTCCGCTGCTTCCTGGCCGGCTACGAACGCTTCGGCGCCCCGCCGCTGACCGCCTCGGAACGCGACCGCTACTTCCGCGAGGTGGCGGTCCCGGCGCGGCTGCTCGGAGCCCGGGACGTGCCGGAGTCGGCGTCCGAGGTCGCGCAGTACCTGCGGGACATGCAGCCCGAACTCCAGGCCACCGAGGCGGCGATCGAGGGGATCCACTTCATCCGGAACTTCGGTACCAATCCGCGCGAGCGCGCGGCGGTCCGGGTCGTGATGAACGGCGCCGCCGCGCTGCTGCCGGGCTGGGCCCGGGATCCGCTGCGCCTGGGCCGCTCCGACGCCGTCCGGCTGCTGCTCGACCGGCCGCTGGCGCAGGCCGCGGGGCGCACTCTGCGCTGGGCGATGCAGCCCTCGGAGATCGTCGGCATGGCCTACGCCCGGATGGGGCGCACGCCACCCGCGCCGCACAGCGACTGGCGGGTGCACGCTGAGGCGTCCAACTTCTAGCTTTCCCGGCTGATTTTCCAGCCTTCCCGCCTGATCGCGGTCGCGCGGTCGCGCGGTCGCCCGCTTCACGGAAAGACGCGGCGCCGCCTTCAGCCCGTCACGCTGTGGGCGGCTCCGCGGAGAACGCCTTCCAGGCGTCCGCCACGACGGCCAACTCCCGCCAGGCCTTCTCCGGCCGCTCCAACTCCGCCGGGTTCCCGTGGTACGGATCCAGCACCACGACCTCCGAGCCCAGCGCCCGCAGCCGGTCCAGGTCGTCGAGCACCTGCTCCAGGGTGCCGATACCGGCCTGGCGCTCCGGATCGGTGACCGGCTCGGCCGTCAGCCGCAGCCTGATCCGCGGCGCCAGCGTCGGGACCGCGCGACCGGCCTCGTCGGCGAAGGCCTTCAGCCGGCCGACCGCGTCCTGGATCCAGTCCATGGTGAAGCCCAGCGGGTGCCAGCCCTGCCCGGCCACCACGGCCCGCCGGATGCCCGCGTCGCTGTTGCCGCCGATCCACACCGGCGGTCCGGGCAGCTCATCCGGGGCCAGCGCGGGCGCCACGCCCTCGACGCCGCCGCCCCAGATCTGGTGCATCTCGTCCAGGTGCTCGTCGGTCAGCGTCCCACGGCGCTTGAACGGCACGCCCAGCGCCTTGAACTCCTGCTGGGCCCAGCCGACCCCGACGCCGAGCACGAACCGGCCGCCGGAGAGCCGGTGCAGGCTGGCCGCCATCTGCGCGGTCAGGGCCGGCTGCCGGTAGGGCATGATCAGCACCGTGGTGCCCAGCCGGATGTTCTCGGTGCGCCCGGCCAGCCAGGCCAGCGTGGTGAACGGGTCGTGGAACGGGCCGGGGTAGACGCGGCCCACGTCCTCGGTGACCAGCACGTGGTCGGACATCATCAGCAGGTCGAAGCCCAGGCCCTCGGCGACGTGCGCCCAGCGTTCCAGGACCGCCACCGACGTGGCCGGACCGAAATTCGGGACGTTGACCCCCAGCCGCACGGGCCTGTTCCTTCCGCTCGCCTCCGGTCCGCTCCGGACCAGATATGCAAACTACCGCGCCGACGGCCTCTGTTCCCGTCCGGCCGGATTCGGACAGCGCGCTCAGACCTTGGCTTCCGCCGGAACCTCAGGCAGCTCGCCGTCCTCGGCGGTCAGCGGCCGGGCCACCAGTTTGCGGTCGTCGCTGGTCAGGCAGCGGCCGGAGGCCAGGTCGAACTGCCAGCCGTGCATCGAGCAGGTCAGTACGCCGTCCGCGACCGTCCCGAACCGGGTCAGGTCGGCCTTCAGGTGCGGGCAGTGCCGCTGCACCGCGTAGCCCTCGGCCTTGGCCAGGTCGGTGACGTCGCTGGACTCGGCGTAATAGCCCTCGACATACGTCATGTGCTCTTCGGACAGCGACTTGAAGAACGTGTAGATGTACTCGTTGTAAGGGCCCTTGCGCGAGGCCTGGAACCGGCAGGACAGGAACAGCTCGTTCACCCAGTCCGGGGTCCGGTTCCGCACCAGCTCCTCGATCAGCGGCCGGTCGGTGCGGAACTTGTAGCGGCACTCCGCCTCGCCGTCCCACTCTCCGACGGTACGTGTCAGGAAGTCGAAGACGATCTGGTCGTCCACCTCGCCGGTGGCCGGGTCGGCGGTCTCCAGCAGGATCCGGCCGTTCAGCCCGGCGCAGGTGTAGTCGGCCCAGGCCAGCAGCGGCTCGATCCACTCCTTGAGCTGGCCGACCAGGTCCGACTTGTCCTGCGGCAGGCCCGCGTGCATCGCCTCGATCTGCGGCTGCGCGCGCTTCTGGTAGTTGGTCAGGTAGGTGCGGCGGTCGCCGTAGATCTCATCGATCTGCGCCTGCGGGACCTGCTCGATCTCGCACTTGCCGTCCGGGCCGAGCACCACGGTCGTGCCGGGGATGAACAGGTGGCCGTTGTCGTGGCCCTGTTCGCGCATGAACTCCAGGAACGCCAGCTGGCTCGGGAAGACGTTCGCCGGGTCGTCGTCGAAGTCGTTGATGGCGAACAGGCCGTCGCGCTCGTCCAGGAAGCAGGGCGGGCCGGCGAACGGGAACACCTGCTTGGCGTCGTACTGGTCGACGTAGCGCAGCGCGCGGGCCATGCCGTTCTCGCGCTTGCGGCGGCCGACAGTGGCCTTCATCCGCTCCGGGAAGTCGTAGACCATCGGGTACCAGATGGCGCCGGAGTACTGCAGGAAGTGCGCGTCGTAGGGACCGAAGGCCGCGACCGGGCCGTCCTCGACCGGCCGGGCGTCGTTCTGGTTGAAGATCCGCACCTCGCCGTCGTCGATCGCGATGCCGCTGTCGCCGAGCGGGCCGTCGGTCGGGGTGATCAGCGCGTCGATGAGGATCCGCAGGCCGCCCGGGAGCTCGGTGACCTCGCGGTTGCGGGTCTGCACGAAGTTCCGGAAGCCCAGCTTCTCCAACTCGTCCCGCAGGTCCGGGACCTGGTAGTCGGGCAGCAGGACCGTGGTGTCCTTGGACATGTTCGCGGCGAGCCAGCGCGGGTCGTAGTGGTCGTGGTGCAGGTGCGAGACGAACAAGTACTCGGCGTCTCGGATCCCCGCCGGGTCGGCCTGCGCCCCGAAGGCGGAGTTGTCCGGGAAGGGGAACCACGACGCGAAGTACGCCGGGGTGAACCACGGGTCACAGACGATCCGGCCGGCGGCAGTCTCCACCAGCATCCCGGCATGACCAATCGACGTGATGCGCATCGATCCAACGTATCGCACCGCGAGACCCCCGAACGGTACTCTGCACCCGGGGCGGATCATAGGCGGACGCCTCCGAGGGCGAGCCAGGGGGCAGTGAGTCAAGTGATCGTGGACGGGGTTCTGCTCGGCAACCGGACGGACAGCGACGCGGCGCTGACCGTACGGCTGGCCGTCCTCGCCGACGAGCTCGGCTATCGGGAGATCTGGCTGGGGGAGTCGACCGGCCACGACGCGTTCGCGCTGGCCGTGGCGGTCGCCGCGGCCGCCGGCGACCTGCCGGGGGCGTGCGCGGACGCCGAGGCGGGGCGGCCGCCGGGCGCGGGCCCGGCCACCGCCGACGAGATCCGCCGCGCGACCCCCGAGCCGAGGAACCGCGCCGCGCTCACTCTCGGCCCGCTCCCGGCGCTCGTCAGGGACCCGGTCACGGCGGCTCGCGGGGCCGCCAGCGTGGCAACCCTCACCGGACGCGACATCGGCCTGGCCCTGACCGCCTCGACCGGCCTGGTGGTCGTGGACTGGCACGGCCGGCCGCGCACCGATCCGGCCACCGCGCTGGCCGAGACCCTGACCGTGCTCGGCCCGCTGACCCGCAACGAGCCGATCAGCTTCCAGGGCGTCTCGGTCCGCTCCCGCGGCTTCCGCGCGCGGCTGGAGCCCTCCGAGGCCTCGCTCACCGTGCTCGCCTTCGGGCTGGAGGCCAGCGAGGTCGCCGTCGGGCGGGCCGACCGGGTGGCCGTACCGCTGGCCACCGTCGAGCACGCCGCGCGGATCAAGGCCCGGTTAGCCCTGACCGCCGACCGGCTGCACCGCTCCGTACCCCGGTTGGCCGTGTTCCTGCCCACCGTGGTCGACCCCGACCAGCAGGCCCTGGACTGGATCCGGCGCTCGCTGCTGCCCTACCTGGACGCCGACGGCTTCGGCCGGATGTTCGCCGAGGCCGGCCACGGTGAGCTGGTCGACCTGGCCCGCGGCGGGGCCCACGAGCGCTCGCTGCTGGCCGCCATGCCCGAGGACGTGCTGCGCTCCATCGCGGCCATCGGGGACCTGAACCAGGTCTGCTCGGCGTTCGAGGACTACCGGCAGGCCGGGGTGGACGAGATCGTGATGCTGCCGGAGAACCACGCACCGGGTGTGATCGAGCACACCATCCGGGCACTAGCGAAGTAGGCGCGCGCTGGCAGACTCTTTGTTGCGAGCGTGTCCTCGCGTACACGCGAATATCCGCAACAAAGGAGTTGCCCCATATGACGGAATCAGGCGTGCCACCGCACACCCTTCCGCACCACGACCTGCCCGAGCTGACCGCGGAGATCCTGCGCGGCGGGGCGGAGAAGTACCACGCGGCGAACGAGAAGAAGGGCAAGCTGTTCGCCCGCGAGCGGGTCGCGCTGCTGGTCGACGCGGGGTCGTTCGTCGAGGACGGCCGGTTCGCCAACGCCATGGCCGCCGACCTGCCCGCCGACGGCGTGGTCACCGGCACCGCCCGGATCGCCGGCCGCCCGGTGTGTTTGATGGCCAACGACTCGACCGTGAAGGCCGGGTCCTGGGGCGCGCGGACCGTCGAGAAGATCATCCGGATCATCGAGACCGCCTACCGCACCGGCGTGCCGATGGTCTATCTGGTGGACTCCGCCGGCGCCCGCATCACCGACCAGGTGGACCTGTTCCCGGGCCGGCGCGGCGCGGGCAAGATCTTCCACACCCAGGTCCGGGCCTCCGGCTCGATCCCGCAGGTCTGTGCGCTGTTCGGGCCCTCGGCGGCCGGCGGGGCGTACATCCCGGCGTTCTGCGACGTCGTGGTGATGGTCGAGGGCAACGCCTCGATGTACCTGGGCAGCGACCGGATGGTCGAGATGGTCACCGGCGAGAAGACCACGCTGGAGGAGATGGGCGGCGCGCGGGTGCACTGCGCCGAGTCCGGCGTCGGGCACTTCCTGGTGAAGACCGAGCAGGACGCGCTGGACACCGTCAAGCGCTACCTGTCCTACCTGCCTTCGAACTGGCAGCAGGACGCGCCGGTCGCCGAGCCCGCGGACTCCCCGGCGAACATCGACCTGGCGGCCCTGGTCCCGGAGAGCGAGCGCCAGGCGTTCGACATGCGGCGGTTCGTCAAGGGCCTGGTCGACACCGACTCCTTCTTCGAGATCCACGCCTTGTGGGCCCGCGAGCTCACCGCCGGCTTCGCCCGCCTGGACGGCAAGCCGGTCGGCATCATCGCCAACAACCCGATGTTCAAGGGCGGCGTGCTCTTCGTCGACTCCGCCGACAAGGCCACCCGCTTCATCCAGCTCTGCGACGCCTTCAACGTGCCGCTGCTGTTCCTGTCGGACGTCCCCGGTTTCATGGTCGGTACGGCGGTCGAGAAGCAGGGCATCATCCGGCACGGGGCGAAGATGATCACCGCGGTCTCCGAGGCCACGGTGCCGAAGATCTGCGTCGTGGTCCGCAAGGCCTACGGCGCCGGCCTGTACGCCATGGCCGGCCCCGGCTTCGAACCGGACGCCACCATCGCGCTCCCCACCGCCAAGATCGCGGTGATGGGCGCCGAGGCGGCGGTGAACGCCGTCTACGCGAACAAGATCGCGGCCATCGAGGACCCGGCCCAGCGCGAGGCCTTCGTCGCCGACAAGCGCGCCGAGTACGAGACCGACATCGACTTCGTGCGCCTGGCCAGCGAACTGGTCGTCGACGACATCGTCGACCCGTCCGACCTGCGGACCAGTCTGATCGCCCGCTACCGCGCGGCCGAGGGCAAGGACCGCTTCTTCTCCCGCCGCCGTCACGGCGTCACCCCCGTCTGAGCGGAGGAACTCCCATGGATCACCGTCTGAGTGAAGAGTACGAAGCCCTGCGCGCCACCGTCGAGGAGTTCGCCCACGACGTCGTCGCCCCCAAAATCGGCGCCTTCTACGAGCGCGAAGAGTTCCCCTACGAGATCGTGGCCCAAATGGGCCGCATGGGCCTGTTCGGCCTCCCCTTCCCCGAGGAGTACGGCGGCATGGGCGGCGACTACTTCGCCCTGTGCCTGGCCCTGGAGGAACTGGCGCGCGTCGACAGCTCGGTCGCCATCACCCTCGAAGCCGGCGTGTCCCTCGGCGCGATGCCCGTGTACCGCTTCGGCACCGAGGAGCAGAAGCAGCAGTGGCTCCCCAAGCTCTGCGGCGGCGAAATGCTCGGCGCCTTCGGCCTCACCGAACCCGGCGGCGGCAGCGACGCCGGCGGCACCCGCACCACCGCCGTCCTGGACGGCGACGAGTGGGTGATCAACGGCACGAAGTGCTTCATCACCAACTCGGGCACGGACATCACAGGCCTGATCACCGTCACCGCCGTCACAGGCAACAAAGCGGACGGCCGCAAGGAGATCAGCAGCATCATCGTCCCGTCCGGTACCCCAGGCCTGACCGTGGCCCCGAAGTACAGCAAGGTCGGCTGGAACGCCTCCGACACCCGCGAACTCTCCTTCGCGGACGTCCGCGTCCCCGCCGCGAACCTCCTCGGCGAACGCGGCCGCGGCTACGCCAACTTCCTCCGCACCCTGGACGAAGGCCGCATCGCCATCGCAGCCCTGTCCACAGGCCTATCCCAAGGCTGCGTCGACGAATCAGTGAAGTACGCCCACGAACGCCAAGCCTTCGGCCACCCGATCGGCGCCAACCAAGCGATCCAATTCAAACTGGCGGACATGCGCCTGCGCGCCCACACCTCCCGCCTCGCCTACTACGACGCGGCCAGCCGCATGCTCACCGGCGAACCCTTCAAAGCCGAAGCCGCCATGGCCAAGCTCTACTGCTCAGAAGCAGCCGTCACCAACGCCCGCGAAGCCACCCAGATCCACGGCGGCTACGGCTTCATGAACGAGTTCCCCGTGGCGCGCATGTGGCGCGACTCGAAGATCCTGGAGATCGGCGAGGGGACTTCCGAGGTGCAGCGGATGCTGATCGCTCGGGATATGGGACTGCCCGAGGCGTGAGGGCGGTGCGCTGAGCGCAACGGATGTCCAGAGGCGGCCCGCGTGGCCGCCTCTGGCGTCGTAGGCGCCTGCTTCAGGCCTTGTCGCGGAAGCTGAGGACGATGCCGCGGACGAATTCCTCGAGGACCGGCACGCCGTCTTGGACATAGGCGAGGTTCGGGATGAAGGCGCGGACGAGGATGTCCATGCCGTCTTTGCGGATGGGATAGCTGTACCTGGTGGCCAGCGTGTGGTCCGAGGGATCCACCTCGATGAAATGCACGATGCGTGCCGCCGTTTCGGCGCCGGGGTAGTCGAAGGGCTCCACGCGCGGGCTATCGACGACCACTTCATCGGGGGCGGCGTGGGTGTATATCTTCATCGCCTTTTTCCACGGCACGTCGCCGAGGTAGGCGTCTACTCGTAGGTAGACCGGTGGGATTTCGAGGTTGGGGAAGAGTAGGAACTGATAGTGGGCGCCGGGTGAGTTCAGGGCATTCCAGGTGGCTTCGATGAGTCGGTAACTGCGCCGGAACCATTCGTTCGACGGCCTCGAGTCGTCGAACTTGCCGCGACCGTTGTAGTAGGAGAGACGGATCGCGTCGACGATCCAGTCTTGAAGTGTCGCCCAATTAGCGGACGGGATGACTTTTGGCATGAGGATGAAGTTGAGATCTTCACGGAAGTCGAGCTTCGCCGACTGCCTGACATCATGCTTTTTCATCGCCGCCACCTGAAAGTCGTCATCATCGCGTCGAACAGCTGGACCAGGGCGTCTGCCACCTGGTCGTCGGCTCGGCCGGCGCCGGGTGTTGAGAAGGTCACGACCAGCCATCTACGACCATCACCGGGGACCGGGAACGCGTAGTCGACGCGTCGACTGGCGACATCCACCTTGTATGCCGCGTCGGCCTCCTCCGTCCGCTCGGCCCGCACTCCCAGTTCGCCGTCGACCTCGACCGGCTTTCCATCTCTGGCCAAGTCTCCCAGCAGCGCGAGCGACTCCAGGCCGTCGATCTCATCCGGCAACATGACTCCGCCGACGATGAACGATGCCGCGATGGTGCGGCCATGCATCTGCTCGACCGGAACATAAAGGTCGAGTCCGTTCCCTGACTTCGCCTTCTGGATCATGCCGGTGAGTTGCGTCTCGATATTCCGACGGGCGTCCAGCGCTTCGTCTCGCGGTATGCGCTGAAATATGCGATCCGCGAGATCTTTCACCGCCGTCGTCGTGGTCCCTGTCAGCGATACGCGGATCCAGCCCGGCGGCAGAACGATCGCGTACGAGTTCGGGACTTCGGCTAAGGGCGTGCTCACCAGGAACTGCCCTGAATGTAAGTGAAGGGTGAGCGGGTGATTCTGTTGTAGGTCGTACCCTGCTTGACGCCTAGATATGGGTAGGTCGATCCATAGATCTTGTCTGTGGCATCCGCGCCGGTGGCGACCAAGTACGCGGCCTGAGCAGTGTTCAGTTGCCGGGTCACCTTCGCGACCCCGGAGGCCACGTCGGGGTCGTCACCGAGTGCCAGGGTCACCTCCTTGGTCCAAGCCCGCATGGCGGCCGCTTTGTGACCGCCTTGCCAGATGGAATCAAGGGTTGGCCGAAGGAAGCCGGCGTCCTTGAAGCGGAAATTTTCGTTGATGAGTTCCCTGCTGACGTTTTTGGTGGACTGTGCTATCTCATCCGCCACGGGTTCGTTGAGGCTGTCCAATGTGGATGACTGCTTCGCTACGTCAGCGATGTCCTCCGGCTTCGTCAAGCCCGCGAGTGTTGTCACGGCTTTGCCATCCTTCGCTGCGGTCGCTGCCCCCTTCGCACCGCCCGCGACGGCCTCCCCGCCCGACAACGTTGCCTTGAGCCCGCCGACCGCGGCCTCAGTGCTCTTGCCGACTGCTGTCCCGACGCCGAAGGAGAGTAGACCGACCGTGTCCATCCCGACGTCGAACAGCGACCCCGCCCCGGTGCTCGCCAGCACACCGTGCCCTACCGCGCTCAGCGCCGTGACGGCGAAGGCCCCGATCACCAGGAGATCGACGCCGGGGAAGAACAACGCCGCGATCGCCAAGCCGGTGGCTATCCAGCCCAAGCCGTTGCAGCAATCGCTGAGCAGCCGTCCGAACCCGCTGTGGGTCGCGGCTTTCAGGCGGTCCCAGCGGCTGTCCTTCAGCCCGTCGTGCTGGCTCGCGGCCTTGATGTTCTTCTCATGCCTGGCAGCCTCGGCGTCGAGGTCTGCCGCGATCTGTGCCGCCTCGTGCCGTGCTGCGAGCAAGGCCGCGTGGGCTTGGGTGACTGCGGGGTCTTTCCACGGGTCCAGCAGCTCGTCCGCTATTGCCGGTGGGGCCGATGGTTTTGGTGCGCTGGGCGGCGGATGCGGCGTGAATGAGGGGGGCGGTGGTGCGTCGGGATCGGCGATGCCTTTGGCCGTCATGGCGTCCCAGGCCTGCTTCGCGCTCGTGAGAAGCGTCAGTGTTCTGCCCTGCGCCGGCTCCAGCGCGTTCAGCCACTGCCTCAATTCGCTGGAGGCCGTGCGGTAGCGGCCCTCCGCCTTGCCGAGCTGTACGGCGAGGTCGCCGGCCTTGGAGCCGATCGTGCCGACGAACTGTCCGCGCAGTTCCCCGTCCGCGCCGGCCGAGGTTATTCGGCGCAAGGCCGCGACCTGGTCCAGGATGCTGTCGGCGACCCGGGTGAGCTTGGTGACCTGGTCGCGGATCGAGTCGGTGTCGCCGGGTGCCGGGTCGGAGTCCCTCAGCGGCGTCCAGTCCGCGGGGCGGGCCATCAGGTCCTCACCTGCTCGGTCTGGGCGTCGGTCATCGCCTGGGCGAGTTGGTGATCGACATCTTGGAAGGCCTGGGTGGTCTGAGTGACCATCTGGAGCAGTGCCGTGATGGCCGACTCCAGCTTCGCGCGGTGGTCGCGCCAGTTGTGCTGGAACGTGTCCATACCGGACCGGATCTTCTCACTACCCCAGCCCTGGGCGTGGTCGATGGTGTTGACGTCGCCGCCGAGGCTTTGGAACTCGTTGCTGACGAACGTCAGACTGCTCTGCATCGCGGTGAGCGCGTCGAAGTCGACGATGAGATCTGTCATGGATTTCCCCCTGTGTGACTGACCTAGCTTCGTGAATCAGCATTCGTATGTCAACAAACATCACACTAACGAGTGCACAGCGTAATCACTGCTCGTCAGAGCCTTGTGGAAGTGCTGACACAAGTGGGTTTCTCACGCCGGGCGCCGGGCGGTCGCCCACTGCCCGCGTAGGGTGACCAGGTGACGAATGTTGCCGACGCGATCGTTTCCGACCAGCCCGACTCCTTCGCCTGGGGCGTGTGGAACAAGCGGCATCCGGTGCTGATCAAGCAGATCCAGGAGGCGTTCCCGTATCCGGCCGAGGCCCGGGGGAACCTGGATGCGCTCCTGAAGGAGACGCTCTCCGGCACGATTCAGCGGCTGCCGGTCGATGCCCACGACTACGCGCTCTGGGAGGAGTGGGATCGCGGGTGGTACGGCGGGTCGTGGCTGAGTGCGCCGTTCTTGTGGGCGGAGTCGTTCTTCTATCGGCGGCTGCTGGAGGCGGTTGGGTACTTCCGGCCCGGGGCGTGGCGGGGGATCGATCTGTTCGGGCCGGCGAAGCGGGCTGAGTTGGACACGCAGGCTGTCGAGACGGAGCTGGCCGCGCTTGATGACGTGGCGGGACTGGGCCTCGCGGAGCAGCGGCGTGCGCTGTTGCTGGCGGCGCTGTGGGGCAACCGCGCCGACCTCGGGTTCCGCATCACCGCCGCGGCGGAGGGTCCCGCGACCGACCTCGTCGCCGACGACAGCGGGCTGATCTGGTCGCTCCTGGACACCGCCGAAGACCCGGTCGTGCACCTGGTCACCGACAACTCCGGCCGTGAACTCCTCGCCGACCTGATCCTCGTCGACCACCTGCTCGCCACCGGCGCCGCCGCCCGCGTCGTGATGCACCTCAAGCCCCAGCCGTACTACGTCTCCGACGCGACCGGCGCCGACGTCCTCGACGTCCTCCGCCGCATCACCCGCGCCCCCGGCACCGCCGCCAAGACCGGCCAGCGCCTCTGGGCCGCGCTGGCCGATGGCACCATCAGCCTCCGCACCCACGCGTTCTGGTGCGCGCCCCTCTCCTTCCGCCACCTGCCCGCCGACCTCGCCGCCGACCTGGCCCCCGCGACCCTCACCATCCTCAAAGGCGACCTGAACCACCGCCGCCTCGTCGGCGACCGCGCCTGGCCGCCCACCACGCAGTTCGCGGAGCTGACCGCGTACTTCCCGTCTCCCGTGGCGACCCTGCGCACCCTGAAGTCCGACGTCGCCGTCGGCCTCACCCCGCCAACCGTCGCCCGGCTCGACGCCACCGGCACCGCGTGGCGGACCAGCGGCGAGTACGCGTTGATCCAGGTGCGCCGCTAGAGGCTCTTTGCGGCGTTCCGGATCACGCTGGCGATCTGCGGCGCGCTCGGCGCGCTGATGCCGCTGGGGCTGCTGGGGCTGAGCGCCGTGAAGCAACGGTGTGCACCGCGGTCCGGCTAAGACCGCGCCCCCGACTGCGGCCCCGTAGCCAAAAAAACAAGGCCCCACCGCACCCGCGGCAGGGCCCACCTCAAAACCTCAGCCTGAGTAGCCTCGGCTTCACCGGCCTCAGGCGTTCGCCTTGGCCTTCTGCGTCTCCTCGATCAGCACCACCAGCGCCGCGATCAAGCCCGCGACCAGGTTCCGCGAGGTCTCGTCGACCAGGTTGCCCTCGCCGTCGAAGCGCTCCCAGTTGTTGCCCACGTGCACCTCGGGCTTGGTGACGACCTTGGCGTCCAGCCAGTGGAAGACGTCGCGCAGGTGGTTCTGGGCGCGGACGGTGCCGAAGCCGCTGCCGGAGGCGCCCATTACGGCGACCGGCTTGCCGGTCAGGACCGACTCGCCGTAGGGGCGGGAGGCCCAGTCCAGGGCGTTCTTCAGGACGCCGGGGATCGAGTAGTTGTACTCCGGGCTGGCGATCAGGACGCCGTCGGCGGCGGCGATCTTCGCGCGCAGCTCGGCCACCGGGGCCGGGACGTCGCCTTCCAGGTCCTGGTCGAAGAACGGCAGGTTGCCGATGCCGTCGTAGATCTCGATCTCGACGCCCTCGGGCGCCAGCTGCTTGGCGGCGCGCACCAGGGCGGAGTTGGTGGACGCCTTACGCAGGGCGCCGGAGAAGGCGAGGATCTTGGTGGTCACTTCTGAGCTCCCGGGTTCTGGGGTTCTGGGGTTCTGACGTGCGGTGAGGCGGTTTGTGGGGCCGCCTCACGGGTGGTGCTCGATGCCAAGCTGGTAACACTGTGTGAGCGGGTTACCTTTCGTAAGGATGAAGGTAGGGGAGGCTCTTACGGTTGTCAAGTCGCCTACGGAAGGTAAGCTTGGGTCATGGCAGAGAACATCGCGACGCAGCAGGAGGAGCAGCACCTGAGTTCCTTCTGCCCGCGCTTCCACACCGCGGTGGAGATCATCGGGCGGCGCTGGTCCGGGGTGATCCTGCGGGCGATGCTCGCCGGCTCCACCCGCTACACCGACATCGCCTGCTCGGTCCCCAAGCTGTCCGACCGCCTGCTCTCCGAACGCCTGAAGGAGTTCGAACAGGTCGGCATCGTCGAGCGCGTCGTCATCCCCGACACGCCGGTGCGCGTCGAGTACCACCTCACCCAGAAGGGCGCGGAGCTGGAACCGGCGTTCCAGCAGCTGGCCGACTGGGCCGAGAAGTGGATCGAGCTGCCGCCGCTGCCCGAGGGTGTCGGGTGCCAGGAGTCCTTCCTGCAGCCCGGCGAGGGCCGCTGAGCGGGGCGATCGGGAACGCCCGCGCAGCGCGATCCGCGACCCCTGAGCAGGGCGATCGGGAACACCCGCGCAGGGTGACGCGGGACACTGCCCGCGGCCACTGACGGGCCGCCCTCCACTGCGGCTAATCTGACGCTGTCAGGCGTGATCACGGCCACAAGCCGGTAGCGCGCAGCCACCGCGAAGTTGGGGGACGACGATGTCCGCAGCCGACCAGCCCGCAGCAGACCAGTCCGCCGCGAACCAGCCCGCCGCGTTCGGGGAACTGCTCTGGACGCCGACCGAGGCGCTGCGCCTGCGTTCGCCCCTGCAGCGCTACCTGGACTGGCTCCCCAAGCAGGGCGTCGGCCCGTTCCCGGCCTACGCCGACGCCTGGCAGTGGTCGGTCGAGCATCCCGCGGAGTTCTGGGAGACCCTCTGGCGGTACTTCGACGTCAAGGCAGCGACCCCCTACACAGCCGTCCTCCCCGACGCCCACATGCCCGGCGCCCAATGGTTCCCCGGCGCCACCCTGAACTTCGCCGAGCACGTCTTCCGCGCCGCCTCCGACGACCGCCCGGCCCTGCTCTTCATCGAGGAGGGCGCCGAGCCGGTCGAGGTCTCCTGGGCCGAGCTGCGCCGCCAGGTGGCCGGTCTGGCCGCCACGTTCCGCGCCTGGGGCGTCGGCCCCGGCGACACCGTCGCGGCCTTCCTGCCCAACACCCCGCACGCGATCGTCGCGCAGCTGGCCACCGCCTCGGTCGGCGCCGTGTGGTCCGGCTGCGGCCCGGACTTCGGCGCGCAGGGCGTCCTGGACCGGTTCGCGCAGATCGAGCCGAAGGTGTTCGTCGGCGTCGACGGCTACCGCTATGGCGGCAAGCGCATCGACCGCCGCGCCGAGTGCATGGACGCGCGCGACGCCCTGCCGTCGGTCGAGCACACCGTCTGGGTGGACTACCAGTTCCCGGAGGGCCCGGGATGCGCGGAGAGCATCCGCTGGGACGAGGCCGTGGCCGGTCCGTCGGCGGCGAGTGCGCAAGCGCCGGAGCCTGAGCTGGAGCCTGAGCTGGAGTTCGAACCCGTCGCCTTCGACCACCCGCTGTGGATCCTCTACTCCTCCGGCACCACCGGCCTGCCGAAGGGCATCGTCCAGGGCCACGGCGGCATCCTCCTGGAGCACTACAAGGCGATCGCCTTCCACATGGGCGTAGAGGAGGGCGACCGCTTCTTCTGGTACTCCTCCACGAGCTGGATGATGTGGAACATCGTCCTGGGCTCGCTGCTGCACGGCGCGACCGCCGTCCTCTACGACGGCAGCCCGGCCTTCCCGGACATCACCGGCCTGTGGCGGCTCGCCGAGAAGACCCGCACCACGATGCTCGGTACCAGCGCCGGCTACCTGATGGCGTCGCAGAAGGCGGATCTGTACCCGGGCCGCGACCTGGACCTGTCGGCCCTGCGCGCGATCGGCTCCACCGGATCCCCGCTGCCCCCGACCGGCTTCCGCTGGGTCTACGACGCCGTCGGCTCCGACATCTGGCTGAACTCGCTGTCCGGCGGCACCGACGTCTGTACCGCCTTCGTCGCCGGCAACCCGCTGCTGCCGGTCTACTCCGGCGAGATCCAGTGCCGCGCCCTCGGCTGCGCCGTGGAGTCCTGGGACACCGAGGGCAAGCCGCACATCGGCGAGGTCGGCGAACTGGTCCTGACCGCGCCGACCCCCTCGATGCCGGTGAAGTTCTGGAACGACCCCGACGGCCACAAGTACCACGACGCCTACTTCGACGTGTACCCCGGCGTCTGGCGGCACGGCGACTGGTGCACCGTCACCGAACGCGGCGGCGTCGTCATCCACGGCCGGTCGGACTCGACGCTGAACAAGCAGGGCGTCCGGATGGGCTCGGCGGACATCTACGAGGTCGTGGAGAAGCTGCCGGAGATCCGCGAATCACTGGTGATCGGCGTCGAACTCCCCGACGGCGGTTACTGGATGCCGCTGTTCGTCCACCTGGCCCCGGACGCGGTTCTGGACGACGCCCTCAAGGCCCGCGTGGCGGCGGCGATCCGCGCCGAGCTCACGCCCCGCCACGTCCCCGACGAGCTGATCGAGATCCCCGGCGTCCCGCACACCCGCACCGGCAAGCGCCTGGAGATCCCGGTGAAGCGGCTGCTGACCGGGGCAGACCCGGCCAAGGCGGTGAACCTCGGGACGGTCGACGATCCGGCGCTGATCGACTGGTTCATCGAGTACTCGAGCAAGCGCAACACAGGGGACTGAGTAGCTGAGCGGATGGCCCGGCGGCGGCGCCGGGCCATGCTGTGCCCGTGTCGATAGTCGGACTGCTCCCATGGCTCGTCATCATCGCCGCGGCGGGGTAGCTCGGGCAGTTACTGATGACACCGCGCTCGGTGACACCGTTCCCCGCTCGCTAAAGGCGGTAGCCTCGCCCGCTAAAGCTCGCTTAAGCCCGCTAGCCCGCTTAAGCCCGCTAGCCCGCTAAAGCTCGCTAGCCCGCTAAAGCCTGCTAAAGCCCGCTCGGCCCCGCCGGCAACCCGAACCGGTCGGAGGTCACCGACAACTCGGCGAACCGCGGTGCCCGCGGCGGCGACCACGGCTCCCCGGGCACCGATCTGAAGTTGGCCCGGAACTCGACGACCAAGGCGTCGAAGACGGGTGTACCGCTCATGGACCCGGCGGACGCCCTGCCGACGCCGCCCCTGCTGTTCTCATACATTGTCAAACCACTGTCTTCCGGCCGACGCGCGGCGGGAACGAAGGTGTGCACCGTTCCGACCCTTGCTCTGACTCAGACCACGTCGACCAGGTCGGCGATCGACTTCACGATCCGGGAGGGCCGGAACGGGAACCGGTCGATCTCGTCGGCCTGGGTCACGCCGGACAGCACCAGGAAGGTCTCCAGCCCCGCCTCGATGCCGCACAGCACGTCGGTGTCCATCCGGTCACCGATCATCGCGGTCACTTCCGAGTGCGCCTGGATCTTGTTCAGACCCTCGCGCATCATCAGTGGGTTCGGCTTACCCACGAAGTAGGGCTCCACACCGGTCGCCTTTGTGATGAGCGCCGCAACCGCGCCGCAGGCCGGCTGCGGGCCCTCCGGTGTCGGGCCGGTGGCGTCGGGGTTGGTGGCGATGAAGCGGGCGCCGTTGGTCACCAGGCGGATGGCGCGGGTGATGGCGTCGATGCTGTAGGCCCGGGTCTCGCCCAGGACCACGTAGTCCGGGTCCGCCTCGGACAGGGTGTATCCGACGTCGTACAAAGCCGTCGTCAGCCCGGCTTCGCCTATGACGTAAGCGGTCCCGCCCGGCCGCTGGTCGTCCAGGAACTGCGCGGTGGCCAGCGCCGAGGTCCAGATGTGCTCCTCGGGCAGCGGGATGCCCAGGTTGGTCAGGCGGGCCGACAGGTCGTGCGGGGTGTAGATCGAGTTGTTGGTGAGGACCAGGAACGGCCGGTCCTTGCTCCGCAGCCGGCGGATGAACTCGTCCGCGCCGGGGATCAGGTGCCCCTCGCGGATCAGGACGCCGTCCATATCGGTCATCCAGCACTCGACAGGCTTGCGGTCATGCACTGCGATCTGCTCCTGGAATGGAAGGGAACACTGCGATGGTGGTGACCATCATTCCAGAAGTGAAAAGGTTTAGCGCCGGTGCGCGTGTCGCCTCGCGGCGGAAAGCTCGCCGCAGCTCCAGCCGAACGGTATTCCGCGACGGCGTTATTTGAGGCCCGGGGACATCTTCTACGCACCGGCGAGGTAGAGGGTAACACGGGTGATCAGGATATTGTCCAAAGCCCCAGGTCAAGGGCTATGTGCGCGGGCTCGGGGGAACGCCCTCCGGAAGGGTCGGCGCGCGGACGTGATCAACCGAACAGCGCAGAAGCGTTCGCGCCCCGGAACGATCTTGCGGAACCTACTGGAGGGTCCCGCGCATCGCGGGCCGTAGGAGGAGGAGTACGACCATGAAGTCTCGTATCTTCAAGCTCACCGCGACCGCGAGCGCCACCGCGCTGCTGGTCGGCGCCGGGGCCGTCGCGGCCACGTCGGCGTCCGCCACCACCGCGCCGGCCGCCGTCGTCACGCACACGGCCACCGTGCCGATGAGCGCCCCGATAACGGCCCACTACCCGCACTGGTGGCCTTGGTGCGAGATCGACCTGCTCGGCCCGGTCCTGTGCGTCAACCTCTAAAGGTTCATCGCCTCTGAGGTTCACTCCCCGGATAACTGTTTCGCGGTACGGATGACGGGGCCGGACGACTCAGGTCGTCCGGCCCCGTTCCGGCCTCTCGGCTCAGCCTTCTCAGAACCCTGTGTCGGGCCCTCAGGCCCTCACTGCTTCCCGGCCGGTGCCGCGGACATAGCGCCATCGGCCGGCACCGCATCGGTCATGACCGGTGCGTCTGGCACGTCCGGGGCCACCGTCGCCGCCGTGGCGGCGGCCGCCTGCCGCGCGGCGATGATCGGGTTGACCAGCACCACGGCGTCGGTGTCCGCGGTGTCCGGCGTCGCCACCATCATCTCGGCCGGGCTGCCGCCGCCCTGGTGCGGGATCCGCGCCGAGTGCTTGAAGAAGTGCGAGTGCACGTGCTCGTCGTGGTGCACCAGCCCCTGCCAGCGGCGCGCGTCGAGCGTGCGCAGCAGCGGGATGTGGCGCAGCTCCAGGGTGAGCAGCGTGGCCGCGGTCGCCGCGATCGACTCCTTGACCAGTCCCAGGCCGCAGGCCGCGCCGATCGCCGAGCAGGCGAAGATGCTCGCCGCGGTGGTGATGCCGTGCAGCACCTCGTGTTCCTCGACGGTCTGCCGGAAGCACAGTCCGCCGCCGATGAAGCCGATGCCGGTGACCGCACCGGCCAGGATCGTGCTCGCGCCGTTGCCGGCCAGCACGCCGATCAGCGCGGTGGCCGCCCCCAGCAGGGAGAAGGTCCGGTCCCCGGCCATCGCCCCGCGGACCTGCCGCTCGAAGCCGAGGGCGAAGGTCAGGGCCCAGGCCAGGGCGATACGGCCGACGGCGTCCCAGTGAGTCGGGACGTGGATGTTGTCGGCCGAGGGTATGGCCGCCAGCAGGACGGATCCCACCCCATGCATCTCTATCGTCCTCCCCTGATGTCCTCTGCGATCCAACGGAACCATAGAGGTATCGGGGCCGGTGCCGGTACCCGAAGCCTGAACACCCACGGGCCGTGATCGAACAGTTATCCTACGCGGACGGCGTCCGGAAGATCACGGTCAGGGGGTACCGTAGCCGCCATGGTGTCAGCGCTGGGCAACCGGCTGGCCGCCGGCCTGTGGGGCTGGCTGGCCAGGGCCGGGAAGGTGCACGCGGGTTCGGTGACCGCCCGCCGGTTCGCCGCTTTCGGCGAGGGGTCCACGATGGCCTTCCCGCCCGGCACGGTTTTCGGGGAACGCTACATATCCGTCGGTGCGCACGTGCTCATAGGCGCCAACGTCACCATCTCCGCCGGCTTCGTCCCGGGCCTGGACCTCGGCCCGGACACCCTGGTGCGGATCGGCTCCGGTGTGGTGCTGGGCCGGGGCAGCCACGTGGTCGGCCACCGGTCCATCGACATCGGCGACGACGTCTACACCGGCCCCAACGTCTACATCACCGACCAGAACCACGGCTACGACGACCCCGACGTCCCGATCGGCAAGCAGTGGCCCAGCGAGGCCCCGGTGCGTATCGGCCCGGGCTGTTGGATCGGCACGAACGCGGTGATCCTGCCGGGCACGGTCCTGGGCCGCAACGTGGTCGTGGCGGCCGGCAGCGTGGTCCGCGGCGAGTTCCCGGACCACTGTGTGGTCGGCGGCGTCCCGGCCAAGATGCTGCGCCGCTACGCGGCCGAGACCGGCTGGGCCCGCGTCGACTCCCTCCAGGCCCAGAGCAGGAACGCCAGCCCGGCCAACGGATAGAGCGAACTGAGCAGCATCTGCAGCGGGTTCAGATCGGGGGAGGGGCCGACCGTCTTGTGCGGGACCGCCCAGATCAGGAACGACAGGAACACGGCGCTCCACGCCACCGCGAGCTTCGGCGCCCGCACCGCCAGCAGCATCGCCACCGGAACGGCCCACACCCAGTGGTGGGACCAGCTGATCGGCGAGATCAGCAGGCCGGTGACCGCGCACGCGAGCGCGCCGAGCGCGTCGTCGCCGCGCCTGGAGTTCCGTACCGCCGCCCACAAACCCGCGGCGAGCACGATGACCGCCGCGACCGCCCACAGCGCCTTGGGATCGTCGATGTGCGTGACCCGCGCGATCATCCCGGACAGCGACTGGTTGTCGGTGATGTAGGTCTTGCCGACCTTGCTGGTGTCCCACATCTCGTGCAGCCAGAACTTCACCGAGGCGTGGGGGAGCACCGCGAACCCGACGGCCATGGTCCCGAGCGCGCTCGCGGCCGACACGACCGTCTCGCGCCGCCGCCCGGCAAGCAGGAACCACAGGATGAAGACGCCCGGCGTGAGTTTGATACCGGTGGCCAGGCCGATCCCCAGGCCGCGCGGCCATCTGCCGGTCGGCGGCCGGGTCAGATCGAAGAGGATCAGGGCGCACAGGGCGAGGTTGATCTGGCCGTAGCGCAGCGTGGTCCACACCGGCTCGAACCACAGCGCCAGACCGGCGATGGCGGCGATCAGCGCCCACCGCTCGGCGAACGTCGGCCGGTCCAGCCAGCCGCCGATGAGCTTCGCCGCCAGGTGCACGACCGTGCCCAGCAACACGACGTTGGCGGCGGTCACCAGGACCTTCAGCACGCCGACCGGGATCCAGCTGATGGCCGCGAAGAGCATCGCCGCGAAGGGCGGGTACGTCGCGGGCAGCGGATTGCCCCCGGCGGTGCCGATGTGGACGGTGTTATAGAGGTCTTGGCCGTGCAGGACCGCGCTGCCTTCGGCCCGGTAGACGACCATGTCGATCATCGTCGGGTGGGCCAGCGCGCGGATCACGAGGTAGGCGGCCAGGGCGACGCCGGCGAAGACGCCGAGCAGGAGCGTGAGTCTTCGTCGGTCAGGGAGGCGCGCCACGCAGGAGACCTTACGGGATCGGCGGGATCACCTCGGCGCCGCAGCGGCGGCCGCCAGATGGTTCCGGGCCCGCCGTCGAGGCACGCGCCGCTACCGGATCTCGACGATCGGCAGCCGCAGCGCTCCCGGGGCGGCCTCCGGGACCGCCGGCTGCTTCGGCCGTACGTAAGGAATCCGCTTATAGGGCTCCCCGAGCGCGGGCCGCGTGTCCTTCTCTCCCTTGTTCGGCCAGAACGCCGCGGCGCGCTCGGCCATCGCCGTGATCGTCAGCGAGGGGTTCACGCCGAGGTTCGCCGACACGGTCGATCCGTCCGCGACGTACAGGCCCGGGTGCCCGAACACGCGGTGGTACGGGTCCACTACTCCGTGGTCGCGGTCCCGGCCGATGACGCAGCCGCCGATGATGTGCGCGGTCATCGGGATGTTGAACAGGTCGCCGACGGTGCCGCCGGGAATGCCGTTGATGCGGTGCGCGGTGCGGGTCACCGCCTCGTTGCCGGCCGGGATCCAGGTCGGGTTCGGCTGGCCGTGGCCCTGGCGGGTGGTGAGCTTGTGCTTGCGGAAGACGCCCCGCTTGCGCGAGACGGTGAGCGAGTTGTCGAGAGCCTGCATCACCAGCAGGATGATCGACCTCTCCGCGAACCGGCGGCTGGGCAGCATGCGCGGGACCCAGGAGGGGTGCTTGACGCCGATGCCGAGCAGCTTGATCCAGCGCGGGGTGCGGCCCTGGCCGTCGGTCAGGCCGGTCTTCAGCAACCCCATGGCGCCGCTGCCCCGGCCGTAGCGCACCGGCTCGATGTGCGTGTGGTCGTCGGGGTGGAAGGAGGAGGTGATGGCCACCCCTTCCGTGAAGTCGTACTGCCGTGGCTTCTTGGCCATCGCGCCGAGCAGCGATTCGGAGTTGGTGCGGGTCAGTTCGCCCAGGCGCGGCGACAGCGACGGCAGCGAACCGTCGGCGGCCAGCTTGTGCAGCAGGCGCTGGGTTCCCAGGGCACCGGCGCTGAAGACCACGTGCTCGGCGGTCAGCGTGCGGCGGCCTTTGCCGAACCATTTGCCGGTCGAGGTCACGGTCACGGTGTACCCGCCGCCGTCGGGCAGCGGAGTGACGCCCTCGACCGTGGTCAGCGGATGCACCTCGGCACCCAGCTTCTCGGCCAGATACAGGTAGTTCTTCACGAGCGTGTTCTTGGCGTTGTGCCGGCAGCCGGTCATACACGCGCCGCACTGCAAACACGGATTGCGGTCCGGTCCCGCGCCGCCGAAGAAGGGATCTGAGACCTTGGTGCCCGGCTGTGCGTCGGAGCCGCCGAAGAACACCCCGACCGGGGTCAGGTGGAACGTGTCGCCGACGCCCATCTCCTCGGCGACCGCCTTCATCTGCACGTCCGCCGGCGTCATCGTCGGGTTCTGCACCACACCCAGCATCCGCTTGGCCTGGTCGTAGAACGGCGCCAGTTCCCCGCGCCAGTCGGCGACGTCGCGCCAGTGCGGGTCGTTGTAGAACGGGTCCAGCGGCTCGTAGAGGGTGTTCGCGTAGACCAGCGAGCCGCCGCCTACCCCCGCTCCGGCCAGCACGACGACGTCCTTGAGCCGGTGGATGCGTTGGATGCCCTTGCAGCCCAGCTTCGGGGCCCACAGGAAGGAGCGCAGGCGCCACGAGGTCTTCGGGAAGTCGCCGTCGGCGAACCGGCGTCCGGCCTCCAGCACGCCGACCTTGTAGCCCTTCTCGGTGAGCCGCAGCGCGGTCACCGAACCGCCGAAGCCCGAGCCGATGACCAGCACGTCGTAGTCCGCCGCAGCTCCCATGGCGCGTAGAGTAGCCGCTATTCGACAGGCAATCTAGTAGTTGGCGCGGCCGTGTCGGCGGCGGTGTCGGCGGCGGTGTCGGCTTCGATAACAAGTCGGCGTTCACGTCGATTGGCGTGCAACGTCGGCGTGGTCGCGAGCGTCTATAAAGGCATGGGGACATCAGGGGTGGGAAGGGCCGGCGCGTTGCTCGCTGTGGCGGGCGCGGTGGCGATCGGCATGACAGGGTGCTCGACGGGTTCGGGCGGGAGCAAGAGCTCTACTACAGGCAACGTGCAGCAGGCGGCTGCCGGGGTCGGCACGTCTTCGACGACTTCTTCGTCGAGCGCACCGACACCGACACCGACTCCGACGTCGGCGGGGACCAGCAGTTCGTTGCCCGCTTCGGCGAGCAGTTCTTCTACTTCTACTTCTACTTCTGGCTCTACTTCTACCTCGACGTCCTCGGACCCGCGGTCCAGCTCTTCGCCGAGCGCTCCGTCGTCCACGTCGAAGCCGTCGACACCCCCGACCACGAAGCCCTCGGCGCCGGTCACCAAGCCCAAGCCCCCGGCCCAGCACGACAGCGGCACCGGCTGGCTGGCCGGCGTACCGCTGGGCAGCAACAAGCCCGGCGCGCTGGACCCGCGGTGTATGACCGGCCGCGTGGTCTGCATCGACATGAGCACGGACACGCTGCTGTGGATGGTCGACGGCAAGCCGCAGTACGGCATGGACGTGCGCTTCGGCGACGAGAACAACCCGACGCGCAAGGGCAAGTTCGACATCTACATGAAGATGGAGCACTGCATCTCCACGATCTACCACACGTCGATGCCGGACGCGATGTTCTTCAGCGGCGGTGAGGCGGTGCACTTCTCGATCGACTTCGCGACCTACGGCTACGCGCACCGCTCGCACGGCTGCGTGAACGTCCGCGACCGGGCCGCCGTCGCCCGGCTGTTCGCGGACACCCGGGTCGGGGACACCGTCGTGGTGTACTGACCGGTTGGAACCGCGCGCGGGCGCCTCCCAGTGACTCCGGTCACCACGTGGAGAGGCGCCCGTGACCGTTTTGATACAGTCTTACTACGTGCGTTTCCTCAACGATTACTCCCCGCCGTACGACCTGACGTATGACGACGTCTTCATGGTCCCCGCGCGTTCCCGAGTCGGTTCCCGACTGGCCGTGGACCTCAGTTCCTCCGACGCCACCGGGACCACGATCCCGCTGGTCGTGGCCAACATGACCGCCGTCGCCGGCCGCCGGATGGCCGAGACCATCGCCCGCCGCGGCGGGCTCGCGGTCATCCCCCAGGACATCCCGCTCGACGTGGTCTCCGAGGTGATCGGCTGGGTCAAGGACCGCAGCCCGGTCTACGACACCCCGGTCACGCTCGCGCCGACCAGCACCGTCGGCGAGGCGCTGGCGCTGCTGCCCAAGCGGGCCCACGGGGCGCTGGTCGTGGTCTCCACCGACGGGCGCCCGGTCGGGATCGTCACCGAGGCCGACTGCGCCGGCACGGACCGGTTCACCAACGTCGGCGACATCATGTCCCGCGACCTGCTGACCATCCCGGACGGCACCACCCCCCAGGCGGCCTTCGACGCCCTGGACGGCAAGCACCGGCTGGCCCCCGTCGTGGACTCCGACGGCCGCCTCAAGGGCCTGTGGACCCGCAAGGGCGCCCTGCGCTCGGCGCTGTACAAGCCGGCGCTCGACGACCAGGGCCGGCTCCGCGTCGCCGCCGCGATCGGCATCAACGGCGACGTCGCGGCCCGGGCCAAGGAACTGCTCTCAGCGGGCGCCGACGTGCTGGTCATCGACACCGCGCACGGCCACCAGGAGAAGATGTTCGAGGCCCTGGCCGCGGTCCGCGCCCTCAACCCGGGCGTGCCACTGGTGGCCGGCAACGTGGTGTCCCCGGAAGGCACCCGCGACCTGATCGAGGCCGGCGCGGACATCGTCAAGGTCGGCGTCGGCCCCGGCGCCATGTGCACCACCCGCATGATGACCGGCGTCGGCCGCCCGCAGTTCTCGGCCGTCTACGAATGCGCCGCCGAGGCCCGCCGCCTCGGCAAGCACGTCTGGGCCGACGGCGGCGTCCGCCACCCCCGCGACGTGGCCCTGGCCCTGGCCGCCGGCGCGTCGAACGTGATGATCGGCTCCTGGTTCGCCGGCACCTACGAGTCCCCGGGCGACGCCGTCCGCGACGGCGACGGAAGGCTCTACAAGGAGAACTTCGGCATGGCCTCCGCGCGCGCGGTGCGGCTGCGCACCGCCGACGACTCCGCGTTCGATCGTGCCCGCAAGGCCCTGTTCGAGGAGGGCATCTCCAGCTCCCGGATGTACCTGGACCGCAACCGCCCGGGCGTCGAGGACCTCATCGACGCCATCACGGCCGGAGTGCGCAGCTCGGCGACCTACGCCGGGGCGAAGGACTTGGAGCAGTTCCACGAGCGGGCCGTGGTGGGCGTGCAGAGCGCTGCCGGGTTCGCGGAAGGGAAGCCGCTGCACAGCAGCTGGTAGCGCTCTATAGCGGTCAGGCGCGTAGCGAGGCTGCGGCGGTTGATGCGAAGAGCGTTGCTGGGCTTGTCCGCATAGCTGCTTGGCGCGCGGTCTAAAGCGTGAGGCGCGTATGGGCTCCCATACGCGCCTCTTCGCTGTCAGCTGTGGCTGTCATCTGCGGTTCGTCATCGCCCGTAGTACGGCGGCGGGCTCTGCTGTTGGTCGCCGTATGGATCGCTGCCGTATGGATCGCTGCCGTATGGGTCACTCCCATAAGGGTTCTGACCATAAGGATCTGCCACAGGCTGCGGCTGCGCTTGTGGCTGTGGCTGTGTTTGCGGCTGCGGCTGCGGCGCGGGTGCCGGTGCGGGGAAAGGCGCAGGCCGCGGCATCCGGTGCGGACCGCTGCCGTTCCCGACCCGCGTGCCGTCCACGTTCCACTCACCGCTCCGTCGGCTCTCCGGCATCCGCGGGACCGGCGCGGGGCGGCCCGCGGCACCACCGCCGGGGCGGCTCGGCCGCGTGATGGTCGTCGTGCTGTCGGTGAGAACGTCGTCGTCCTTGAGATCGTCGATGACGCCGCGGCGGCCCCGGCGCTCGCGCAGGTCCGTGGAGGACAGGCGTGAGCGTTCCGAGCCTGCCTCGGCGCCACCCTCGCTCGCGGCGAAGTACGCCGCCAGTGCCGTGGTCACCGGCACCGCCGCGGCCAGACCGATCGAGCCGACCAGGGTGCGGACGATGTCCTCGGCCACCACCTCGGCCCCGGCCGCGCCGGTCCAGCCCTGGCTGGACGTGGTCAGCAGGACGAACAGCGGCAGGCTGCCACCGGCATAGGCCAGGACCAGGGTGTTGACGGTCGAGCCGATGTGGTCCCGGCCGATGCGCATCCCGGCGCGGAACAGGTCGGTGGCGCCCAGCGAGGGGTCGGCGGCCTTCAGCTCCCAGACCGAGGACACCTGCGTGGCGGTGACGTCGTTCAGCACTCCTAACGCGCCGATGATGATGCCGGCCAGCAGGAGGCCTTGGATGTCGACTTTGTGGAAGTAGCCCGCGACGGTCGCGGCGTTGTCGTCACCGAGCCCTGACAGGTGGGCCAGTTTGGTGCCGATCTCGCCGAGCGCGCCGATCAGCACCAGGCTGACCGCCGTGCCCAATACGGCCACGGATGTTCGTACGGACACCCCGTGCGTCGCATACAGCGCGGCGAACAGGATGACGCCGGCGGTGACCGCCGCCACCTCGATCGAGTTCTCGCCGCCGACGATCGCCGGCAGCGTGAACTTGACCAGCACCGTGAACGACACGGCCAGCGCCAGGATCGCTCCGGCCCCGCGCCAGCGGCCGACCACCAGGACGAACAGCGCGAACGCGATCGCCAGGCTCATCAGCGGCGGGCCGCGCTGGAAGTCCTTGATGTTGTACTGGCCGTCCGCCGGCTGGTTCTTGTCGTAGGTGAGGACCAGGCCGTCGCCGACCGAGTACTTGGGCGTGGTGGGGTCCACCCCCACGGTCACGGACGCGGTCGCGCCCTTGGGCGGGCCGCTGGTGATCTGGATCGTCAGCTGGTTCTCGGTGGTGTCCTGCCCGGTCGGCGACGTGGTGCCGCCGGCCGGTGGCGTGCTGCCGTCGATCGACCCGGCCTGGACCAGCTTCGACGCCGTCACCGTGCCGTTCACCCACACCTGCGGCGGGATCGGGTTCTTCGCCGCCGCCGGCCACAGCAGCACCAGCCCGGCCACCGCCGCGGCGGCCACCGGCAGCAGCAACGCGGTGATCAGGGTCCGCAGCCGGGCCGAGGCCGGGGTCGCCGGCCCGTGGCCGTGGGAGTGCCCGTGGGAGTGTCCGCGACCGGACCCGCTCCCGCCGCCGTCGTCCTGTGCGGACCTCGATCGTCGGCTGGTCACGGCCATCGGCTCTCCGTGGGTCGGTGGTGCGGGGACGGCGCTCCGGGGCCCGCTGGTGGTGGGTCCGGGCTGCCGCCACACCATAGCGGCTGAAGGTTAGAGGGACGCTGTGGAGTGAACATCTTTGCGGATTTTTGACCGCTGTCGATGTTGGTCGGGCCGCACCTGGAATCGGTCTGAGTCATCAAAGTTTGTGTTGATATCAAATGGTACGAGCAGGCGTCGTGGCGCGTGACGCCTTAAGCTGGCGCGCGGTCGCGGTCCCACCCGGGAGCGCTGGAGCCGAGAGGTCGGGTGCAGTGACGGTCGTACGGTCCATCGCACTGTTCGTGGTTGCTGCGGTTCTGGAGATCGGTGGGGCGTGGCTGATCTGGCAGGGCGTGCGGGAGCATCGCGGCTGGGGCTGGACGGCGTGCGGGGCGGTGAGTCTGGCGCTGTACGGGTTCGTCGCGACGTTGCAACCCTCCAGCGACTTCGGTCGGGTGCTGGCCGCCTACGGCGGTGTCTTCGTGGCGGGCTCCTTACTGTGGGCCTGGGTGGCCGACGGGTACCGGCCGGACCGCTTCGACCTCATGGGCGCGGCGATCTGCCTGGTGGGCATGGGGGTCATCATGTACGCGCCGCGCAAGTGAGGGCATCATCGACGCATGCGGGTGACGGTACTGGGCGGCAGCGGGGCGTGGCCGACGAACACTGAGGCGTGTAGCGGGTTCCTCCTACAACACGAGGGGTTCTCCCTTCTGGTCGACGCGGGGTACGCGGTCCTGCCGCGGCTGCTGGACCTGATGCCCGCGGAGCGGTTGGACGCCGTCTACATCACGCACGGACATCCGGATCACTGCGTTGATCTCAATCCTCTGCTTCGAGCCCGGGCCCTGGGCGGGGCGGACCCCGACCCACTGCCGGTCTACGCGCCGCACCGCGCCTTGGACGCCGTGTTGGCGCTGGACCGGCCGGGCATGCTCGACGCGGCGTTGCAGCGGCACGACTTCGAGCCGGGGGCGGACTTCTCAGTCGGGCCGTTCGACCTGAGGACCGCCCTGCTGCCGCACTGGGTGCCCAACGCGGCGGTCCGGGCCACGGCCGGCGGCCGTTCCGTCGTCTACACCGGGGACGGCGGTCCGGACCCCGCGCTAGTCGAGTTGGCGCGGGGCGCGGACGCGCTCGTCGCCGAGGCCACGTATCCGGAGGTGATGGCCGCCGACGACGCCCCCTATCTGTCGACCGCCTGGCAGGCGGCCCGGCAGGCTGTGGAAGCGGGTGTGGGCAGGTTGGTGCTGACGCATCTGTGGGCGGGTTCGGAGCCGGGGCGGTACCTCGACGCGGCGGCTCGGGAGTACGACGGCCCTACCCTCGTCGCCACCGGCGGGCTGTCCTTCGAGGCGTAGACGAGCCGGTTGGCGTACCTCCCGCTCATTCCGCCGTCACGCTCACCGGACCGGAATCGCTCGGAGCGTGCTCGGAATCGCCACTGTAGGCCGCGGAGGCGGTGTGCTCGCCCGGACCCAACTCGGCCTTCACCATGGCCCGGCCGCCGGACAGCGGGATCGGCTCGGACGAGGCGCCGTCGACGGAGAACACCACGGTGCCGGTCGGCGCGGAGGCGCCGGGCGCGCGGTGTGCCATCGACACCCGGGCGGTCATGATCACGGCCCCGTCCTCGGCGTTCGACGCGGTCAGCTTGGTGGCCGTCGAGGTCTGATCCGGGGAGGAGGTCTTCGGGCTGGAATTCTGCGGGTCGTCGCTGGACGGGCTCGGCGCGCTCGCGCTGGATGCCGAGCCGGCCGCGGTGCCAGTGTCGGCACCACCATGCGCCGCAGCCCGACCGGTGCCGGTCGAGTGGCCGGTTCGAGTGTGACCGGTCGCGCCGGAGCGACCGGCGCTGCCGTGCCCGGTGGTGTGAGAACCGGTGGTGTGGGAAGTCGAGCGGCCGGTGCCGGCGCGCCCGGAAGACGTGTGCCCGGCCGTGCCCGAGTGGCTGGCGCCTGCGTGCCCGGCCGAACCTGAATGGCTGCTACCGGTGTGCCCGGCGGTGTGAGAAGTCGAGCGGCCAGAGCCGGTGTGCCCGGCGGCCGTGCTCCCGGCGGTGCCGGAGTGGCTGGCGCCGGAGTGCCCGGTGGTGGAGTGCCCAGTGCTGGAGTGGCCAGCGCCGGAGTGGCCAGTGTTGGAGTGCCCGGTCGCGTGCCCACCCTTGTGACTCGCGGCATGACCGGCACCGGCGGTGTGCCCGGTCCCCGGTCCCGCGGGCTGCCCGGCGGCGAACGCCGCCCCCGGCGCCAGCACCAGCGCGGCGGCCGCGGCCGCGACCACCGCCCCCGAGCAGCGGCGGGTGCGGGGTGTCATCTGAGTCGTGCGAAACATGGTTGTCCTCCAGATCGAGGTGATCGGTGACCATCGGCGCGGTTACCGGTGGTGAGAACAACTCTCCCGGACATCCACAAAAGGGACATCCGTCATCATACTGAGATCAACCTGCGGTGATCGTACGAGGCTGAACGGGTGACGTCGGCCCCGGCCGGTCACTCGTCCTCGATGAATCCGTACCGTCGCCCGAGCACCGGATCGGTCTCCCACCAGGGGCGGGTCCGCTTCGCCGCTTCGCCGGAGCCGCCCGCGCCGACCGTGGCCGCAGAAGTATGAGAAATAGACACCGGCGTAGACGCGTCTACGGCAACCGACTCGTCACCCTCGACGGCGGCGGCAGAACCGACAGCGTCGGCAGTGCTCGTAGCACCGACAGCACCCGCAGCACCGGCAGCACTCGAAGCCGTGCCGTAGACGATCTCCCCGGACGCCTCCATGGCGTCCAGCTCCGCGTCCACCTGGGCGGCCTTGTCCCGGTCCTCGTCGAACATCCGCCGCCACAACGCCCCGAGGAACGGCACGCCGGCCAGGTCCCCGATGAGCCACAGCGCCCCGCCGCCCCACACCTGGTCCTGTTTGGGCGTCGGCCCCCACGGCTTGTTCAGCGCGGTGTACCAGTCCCCGGCGATCAGGTGGTGGCCGAACATCAGCGTCAGGCCCAGCGCCCCGTCCGCGATGGCCTCCGCGAACGTGATCCACACCGACACCAGGTGTGGGTACTCCTTCGGCACCGGGTCCAGGCGCAACCGGGTCCAGTAATAGAAGAACCCGAGCCCGGACAACACGAAGCTCAGCACCCATGCCGCGCCGCGCGAGCGCAGGGTGTCCTCGTAGATCGGCGAGAAGTAGACGGTGAACGGCGTCACCAGGAACACGATCGACACCACGGCCGGGAAGGTCAGCAGGGCCGCGACCCGCGTCGCCAGCGCCCACTGCACCGCCGCGGCCAGCCAGCGCGGGCCGCCCTCGATCATCAGCCGCACCGGCGTCCCGAGCGCCAGGAAGAGCGGCGCCACCATGAGCAGCGTGATGATCTGCACCGCGCGCGGCCAGAACATCACCTGCTGGTAGACGCCCAGGAAGGACATCGTCGTCCAGGCGAACACCGCCAGACCGATCAGGAAGACGATCGTGCGGTACACCGGCCAGCGCTCGCCGCGCCGCCGCACCACCAGCGTGCCGCTCACATAGAGCACCGCCAGAGCGAGCAGTATCACCCCGACGGTCGGGTTCACCCGCCACGCCGAGCCCAGCCGGGCCCCGGTCAGTGGAGCGGGCAGTGGAACCGCCGTCAAGGCTCGCGTCACCATGGGTACCGGCCCCTGCTCAAGTCGTCGTGCGTGGTGGATCCGCCCCGAAAAGGACGGGAAGCGCAGCCATTTTATGACTGCGCTTCCGGCGGTTCGCGGGCGGGGCGGAGGTTAGCCGCTGACCGCCGAGTTGTAGTCGCTGATCAGCTTGGAGATCTTCGACGAGGCGTCGGACAGCGCGGAGTCGGCGGAGGTGCTGGTGGTCGCCACGTTCAGCATCGCCTGTTCCAGATCGGCCCGGGCCTGCGGCATCACGCCGAGCAGGCAGCCGGCGGTGGCCGGCGTCGGCTGGGTGGCCTGCAACTCGTCGATCGCGGTCTGGAACTGCGGGTGTGCCTTGCGGTAGGCGACGTCTGTCGGGTCCTGCAATGCCGAGATGCTGACCGGGAAGTAGCCGGTCGCCTCATGCCAGCCGGCCTGCTGCTGCGCCGAGGCCGCGAACTTGGCGAACTCCCAGGACGCGCGGACCTCGGCGTCGGAGTGTCCGACCCGGTCGATCCACAGCGAGGCGCCGCCGACCACCGGGCCGCCGCTGTCGGACGCCGAGATCTTCGGGAACGGCGCGGTGGCCACGGTGAACGGCGAGGCGGACTTGGCACCGGCGTCGACGTAGCCGCCGAGCACGCCGGTGGACTCCAGGTTCATCGCGACCTTGCCGGCCTTGAACGCCGCCTGGGCGTCCGGGGTCGGCCGGCCGGTGTTCAGCGCGTAGCCGCCCTTGACCAGGTCGGACCACCAGTTGGTGTAGGTGAGCGCCGCGCCCGAGGTGATGTTCAGTTTGGTCGCCGCGGCGGTGCGGCCGTTGCCGTTGTCGCAGTACAGCGCGCCGGACTCGGCGGCGAGCTGTTCGACGAACCAGCCGTAGTCGGCGGCTCCGAAACCGTACTGCGTGGTCTTGCCGCTGGAGTCCTTGACCGTCAGCTTCTTGGCGTCGTCGGCCAGGTCCGCCAGGGTCTTCGGGGGGTTCGTCGGGTCCAGCCCGGCCTTCTTGAACGCCTCGGCGTTGATGTACAGCAGCGGCGCCGAGGAGTTGAACGGCATCGACTGCAGCTTGCCGCCGACGGTGAAGTAGTTGGAGATGTTCGGTTGCAGGTCGGACAGCGAGTAGCCGTCCTTGGCGGCGAGGTCCGCGATCGGCACGGTCTGCTTGGAGTCCACCATGAACCGGGTGCCGACGTCGTAGATCTGCATGATCGACGGCGTGGAGTGGCTGGAGACGGCCGTCTTGTACTTGGCGATCGCGTCGTCGTAGCTGCCCTGGAAGCTGTCCGTGACGTGGATCTTGCCCTGGTACTTGGCGTTGAAGGCGTTGACGATCGCGGTGACCGCCGTCTGGTTGGTGCCCTGCATGCTGTGCCAGAAGGTCAGGTTCACCACGCCCTTGGCATTTGTCAGGGCGTCGGCGCCGGGGACGCCGCCGGACGACGAACCGCCCTTGGACGACGAGGAACTGCAGGCCGACATAGCGACTCCGGCAGCCAGCAGTCCGGCCGCCACGCGCAGCGAGCGCGCGCGGAGTGTTCTCCTCATTGAGTTTCTCCCCTGTGAACGTGGATGTGGAGGTGGAAGTGGATGGTGCTTGGCGTGCCTACTTGACGGCCCCGCTGGTCAGGCCCTTGACGATGAACTTCTGCCCGAACACCACCAGCAGCAGCGTGGGCAGCACCGAGCAGGCGACGCCGGCCAGGATCAGCCGCGGGTCGGCGGACTCGGAGTTGTTCAGCTGCGACATCCCCAGTTGCAGCGTCTGCATCTTGGGATCGTCGGTCACCAGCAGCGGCCAGAAGTACTGGTTCCAGGCGGACAGGAACGAGTACACGGCGATCGCGGCGATGGTCGGCCGCGACACCGGCACCACGATCCGCCACAGGAACCGCAGGTGTCCCGAGCCGTCGATCTTGGCCGCGTCCCGCAGCTCCATCGGGAACTGCAGGAACGACTGCCGCAGCATGAAGGTGCCGAACGCGGAGGCCAGGAACGGCAGCACCAACGCGAAGTAGGTGTTCGCCAGGTGCGCGTTCGAGATCGTCTTGTAGTTCGGGATGATGATCGCCTCCCAGGGGATCATCAGCGTCGCCAGGAAGAGCCCGAACACGGCCTTGCGCCACTTCATCGGCAGGAAGACGAACGCGTAGGCGGCCAGCAGGGAAGTCAGAACCTGGGCCGCCGTGATGATCCCGGCGACGACCACGCTGTTCAGATACTGGCGGCCCAATGGGATCGCGTGGAACACGTCCGCGAAGTTCCCGGGGTGGATCCCGGAGGGGACCAGCGCCGGCGGCGCCTTGATCAGATCGCGGGTCGGCATGATGCTGCCGGCCAGCGCGTAGTAGACCGGGAAGACCACCGCGAGCGCGGCGATGATGAGGACCAGATAGACCAGGACCTTCGCTACGCGGTCCTTCACTAGCGCGCTCACCGGTAGAACACCTTCCGCTCCAGCACCCCGAACTGGATCGCGGTGAGTACCAGCACGATGAACAGCAGGACGATGGCGTAGGCGCTGGCCGTACCGAGATCGCTGTTCCCGTTCTCGAAGCCCTTGTTGTAGATCGCGTACACCAGCGTCATGGCCTTGCCGCCGGGGCCGCCCTCGGGCGCGAGGATCCGGATGGAGGCGAACGCCTGGAGCGAGTTGATGGTCGACACCACTGTCAGGAAGAACAGTTGCGGCGACAGGAGCGGCACCATCACCGAACGGTGCAGCCGCCAACCGGTCGCCCCGTCCAGCCGCGCGGCCTCGATGATGTCGCCGGGGATAGCCGCCACCCCGGCCGACAGGACGAGCACGTTGTAGCCGAGCGTCATCCACACCTGCACGACCACCACCGACAGCAACACCCACTTGGGGTCGGTCAGCCAGCCCACCGGTTTGCTCCCGAAGTGCGCGAGCATCCCGTTGGCGATGCCGACCGCCGGGTTGTAGATCACCGCGAAGATGACCGAGGCGCTGGCCGCGGAGAACGCGAAGGGCAGGGCGAACGCGCTGCGGAAGATCCGGATCCCCCGGATCCGCGACTCCATCAGCAGTACCAACGCCAGCGCGCCCAGGACCCCGGGGATCACGGTCATCACCGTGAACATGGCCGTGGTCTCGAGGATCTTGTAGAACCCGGAGTCCGAGAACATCTCCCGGAAGTGCTTGAGCCCGACGAAGCGCGAGGAGTTCCCGAAGATGTCGCTGCCGTGGGTACTCAGCACGAAGGACTGCACGAGTGGATAGAGAATGAAGATCGCGAATATCGCCAGCGACGGCAGGAGGAACAGCCAGGCCAACCCGTGATCGCGCGACAGCAGAGCGGATCGACGCCTTGTGCCGCCGCCCCGTGCTGTCGCCAGTGTCGCGTCAGCGTCATGCGACGCCCCGTCCAACGCGGTCAAAACCCCACCCCTTTGATCAAGTACTTGAATCGAGAGCCCGTTGCTTGACAGCACGCGGAGCCTCGTTCCGCTGATCAGCGTGGCGGCGTCTGTCGAACGAACGGTGGCGACGGGGAGTACCCCAGGCGACAAGTTCCCCGGAGGGCGCGGATGAACCCCTTCGCGGGGCGTCTCATCGTGCTCAGAAATCGCCGGAGGCCGTTTAGGGATCTTCCGGATAGGCTGGCGTGCGGGTCCTCGACGAGTGGTAGCACGGCAGCCGAGCAAGAGCCCATTTCCCGGAACCCGGTCGTGTATTAGAAGTCTGAGTAGGGCATCCTAAGTACAGACGGTGGGTGCGCGTCACGCGGCGCCCGATCACGACGGCGCGGTCGGCTCTTCCGGCGTTCCCGGACGGCTGCGTGCTTGGCAGAAAGGGCCGTGACATGCGCGGACGGGACTTCGGTGTCGCCTACGGCGCGACGCTGCTGGGCCTGGCGCTCGCCTTATGGCTCGGCGGCGTCGAATCGGCGACCGTCGTGGCGATGTTGGCCGTGCTGGAGGTGGCGCTGTCCTTCGACAACGCCGTGGTGAACGCGACCGTGCTGCGCAGATTCGACGAGCGCTGGCAACGGATCTTCCTCACCGTCGGCGTGCTGATCGCGGTGTTCGGGATGCGGCTGGTCATCCCGATGCTGGTGCTGGTCGCCGTCACCCAGCAGGATCCGCTGCACGTACTGAGCCGGTCCATCAACGACCCCAACGGCTACGCGCACGAAATCCTCAGCGTGCAGCCGCTGATCGCGGCGTTCGGCGGCGTGTTCCTGCTGATGATCTTCATGGACTTCTTCCTCAGCGGGCACGACCAGATCTGGCTGCCGTTCTTCGAGCGGCGGCTGGCCGCGCTCGGCGAGCGGTTCAAGCCGCTGGCGCTGGAGGCGTTCCAGGTGGTCGGCGTCGTGCTGTTCCTGCTGATCGCCGCCAGAACGTTCGCGACCGATCATCCGGTCGGCGTCCCGGTGGCCGGCGTCACCGGGCTGGTGACGTACTTCGCCATCAAACGGCTGTCCGAGGCCGCGGCGGACCGCAGCGAGGTGCTGGCGGAGAGCGCGGACGCGCGGCCGCCCCAGGGCCGCCAGGCGTTGATGCTGTTCGTCTACCTGGAAGTCCTGGACGCGACCTTCTCCTTCGACAGCGTCATGGGCGGCTTCTCGGTCACCGTCGACGTCGCGCTGTTCACCATCGGCCTGGGCATCGGCGCCGCCTATGTCCGCAGCCTCACGGTGTTCCTGGTCCGCAAGAAGGCGCTGGACCGGTACGTCTACCTCGAACACGGCGCGTACTACTCGATCGGCGTACTCGCCGTCCTGCTGCTGGTGGAGATCGGCCCCGACGTCCCGGACTGGTTGGCCTCGCTGGCCGGCACGTCCATGATCGTCGCGGCGTTCATCCACTCGGTGGTGAGGGCGCGGGGGGAAAACGAGGCGGGCGCCGACCACCGCGCGCTGAAGCACTGACGGAGCGGCCGCGCGGCGCGCGTGCCGACGCCGTCCCCGACGTCGAGCCGCCCGCCGCGAACCCGGCCCCCTCAGGACGCGTGGTGCCCGTCGCCCGCCTTTCCCGCCGTGTGCACCGCGACGGCGACCCGCCACGTCTGGAGCATGACGAGCTCTGAGATCCGCCAGCCCTTGTCGGTCCGCCGGAAGTTCACTGAGTAGTAGCCCCCGCCGGGGTTCCACATGTCGCCCTTCTGGCCCGGTATCCGTACCGACATCGGGTTGAAGAAGTGCGCCTCGGCGACGGCTGTGTCCCCGTGGATGTCGAAGCGGCGGTTCACTATGAGGTGCGCCCGTACTGGAACCAGCTGCAGGGACTTCTCCAGCCACTGCTGGGCGTCCGCTACAGAACCGCGGGGACCTCCGCTGGACTGGTAGTCGAAGACGGCGTCCGCGGTGGCCAGGCGTGTGAGCTCCGTCACCTGGTCGGTGTCGATCGCCACCGCATAAGCCGTGAGCAGGTCGTCGAGAGCGAACCGGTCGGCCACAGCGCGCTCGCTGTTCAAGAGTGCCTCCAAATGAACGTGCATTCGCAGGAGTGAATCTGCCGTGCATGGGGCATGACTGCCAAGGCACGGACAGCAGGGCAACTGTACCGACGGCGGGGGAGCCGTTCCGAAACGGAACGTAGCGCGCCACTACGTGTGAGGTGATGGAAGTGCTCGGGGTCGAGCGGAAGCCGAAGAGCGGCTACCGGATCACCTTCGCGGTGCCCACGAAATCCGAGGGCGCCTCGGCGGCGCGCCGGGTGGCCCGCGAGGTCTTCGTCGACTGGGGCCTGGATCTGGACGAGCCGATGGTGGACTCGGCCGTCGTGATCATCAGCGAGCTGGTCACCAACACCGCCAAGCACGCGGCGTTGCTGTGCCGCCAGGCGGAGGTGACGCTGGCGATGGAGTACGGCTGTCTGACGGTGGCCGTCCACGACCGCCACCCGCACCGGCCGAAGGCCCTGCTGAGCCCGCACCCTGATGACAGCGGCGGCTGGGGACTGCAGTTGGTGCGCGACCTGACCGCGGAGGCCGGCGGGCGGACCGAGGTGCCGGCGGATCCGGACGGCGGCGGGAAGACTGTGCGAGTAGAGCTGCCTTTGCGCGCGGTCCGCTATTGGGCGTTGGGCGCTACGGTCGGAGCCGCATAGCGGAGGATCGTTCAGCGATCGCCAGAGAGACGTATGGTGCGCGTCCCGGAAGACCGGAACGCGCACCTTTTGTCTACCAGCGCTCTATAGCCTTATAGCTCCATCGCTCTATAGCGCTATGGCCTTGCCCTACTTGCCCTACTTCCGTTTCGGCTGACCCACCGGCCGGATCGCCACCCACGCCCCGCCGATGCACACCACGGTCAGCGCGCCGAGGGCGGCCATGTCGCCGTACCAGGTGCTGGACTTGTGTGCCTGCGTCGAGTCGCACTTGGCACCCGGAAGCGGTCCGCGCGGCAACGTGTCGTTGCAGCCGGTCCCCAGCAGGATGTCGGCGTTCGCCGTGGAGGCGGCGGCCGAGTAGCCCCACTTGGCCGAGGCCAGGTAGCTGGCCTGGGCCAGCCCCGGGGTCTTGTTGACCGGGAACGCGGAGCCGGTGAACAGGAACTCGGCGAACAGGATGACCGGCAGGATGGTCAGCGCCTTGTCGCCGTTCGAGACGAACGCCGAGATCAGCAGGCCCAGCGCCATCGCGGCCAGGCCGGCGAGGGCCACATCGACGAACAGCTCCAACTGGCCGGAGGATATTACGGAGCCGTTGCCGGGTCCGCCCTGGCGGACGATGCCGAGGAACACCAGGACCGCGGCCTGTGCGATGGTCAACAGGCCCAGCAGGATCACCTTGGACAGCACATAGGCCGATGGTGACAGCCCGATCGCTCTTTCCCGGGTGAGGATCGGTCTCTCCTTCACGATCTCGCGGATCGAGTTGGAGGCGCCGAGGTAGGTCGCGCCGAGCACCAGCGCCAGCAGCACCGAGCCGGCCTTGCGGGCGGCGACCGGGTCGTTCGTGGACAGGTCGTTGGAGCCCAGTACCGCGAGCATCAGCAGGCCCAGGATCGGCGCCTGCATGAACAGCATCATGGTGTTGCGCTTGTCGGCCCACACCACCGAGCTGAACCGCTTGAACAGGGTGTTCAGCTGGTGGCCCCAGTGCGGGTTCGCCGCCGGTGTCGCGGCCTGCTGCGCGTTGGCCTGGCCGTTGACCTTGTTCAGCTGCGCGCCGAGCGGAGCCTGGACGTACTGCTGGTCGGCCGGGGAGCCGGCGAAGGCGTTCTGTGCGAAGCCGGGCGCGGCGCGGTCCAGGTCCTGGAAGACCTCCGCATAGGTGCTCCTGCTGAAGAACTGCAGGGTCTCCGGCGGCGGGCCGAAGAACGCGGTCTGCCCGCCGGGCGCCAGGAACAGGATGCGGTCGCAGCGGTCCAGGCTCTGGATGCTGTGGGTCACGGTGATGACTGTGCGGCCGCCGTCGGCGAGCTTGCGCAGCAGGTCCATCACCGACTTCTCATAGCCCGGGTCCAGGCCTGAGGTCGGTTCGTCCAGGATCAGCAGGCTGGGCCGGGTCAGCAGCTCGATCGCGACCGAGGTGCGCTTGCGCTGGCCGCCGGACAGCTTCTCCACGGCCAGGTCCGCGCGCTCGACAAGACCGAGTTCGGCCATGACCTCCTCGACGCGGTGGTTGCGTTCGGCGGCCGGGACGTCCGGCGGGAAGCGGAGCTGTGCGGCGTAGCGCAGGGCGTCGCGGACCTTCAGCTGCGGGTGCAGGATGTCGTCCTGCGGGACGTAGCCGACGCGGTTACGGAGCTCTGCGTAGTTCGCGTACAGGTCGCGCCCGTTATAGAAGACCGCGCCGCGGTCTGCCGGACGGTTTCCAGTGAGGGCCTTCATCAGGGTGGACTTGCCGGCGCCGGTCGGGCCGAGCACCGCCAGGAAGTCGCCGCCCTCCAGGGCGAAGCTCACGTTGTCCAGCAGGACCTTGGGTCCGGCCAGCACACCGAGGTTCGCCGCGGAGAAGGTGATGCCGCCGGTGTCAACGAACTCCTGGAGAACTCCGTTGTGGAAGCGGAGCAGGTGCCGGGCGATCGCGATGATCGCGCCCTCGCGCACCTCGGCCTTGTTGACGCGGACGCCGTCCAGGTAGGTGCCGTTGTGGCTGCCCTTGTCCACGATCTCGAAGCGGCCGCCGCGGAACACCAGCTCGGCGTGGAAGCGGGAGGCCTGCAGGTCGTGCAGCACGATGTCGTTGGTCGCGTCGCGGCCTATTCGCAGCGTGTTCGAGGTCTGGTAGACGCCGGTGTACTCACCCAGGCGGGGCTGCTGCGGCTGCTGCGCGGGGCTCTGCTGGGGAACATATGGAACGGCCTGCTGGACGGCGCCGGGCTGCTGTGCCCATGGCTGCTGCGGAGGGACGTTCCCTCGCGGGGGGTTTCCGGGCCCGCCTATAGGAGCGCCGCCTCCTGGGCCCGCGCCGGGAGCACCCGTCGGCGCACCTATAGGGGCACCCATGGCCGCGCCCATAGGCGCACCGGTTGGAGGGCCGACGACCGGCTGCATGGGCCGGGTGTGCTGTCCCCGCGATCCCTGCTGTCCCTGCGGTCCGGGGTGGCCCTGCTGTCCCTGATACGGCTGCCCCGGGTGTCCTTGCTGATGCGAGGGACCGGCTTGCGGCACGGGACCGGCTTGCGGCGCCGGAACTGCTTGCGGTGCCGGACCGGCCTGCGGTGCCGGACCGCCCTGGGGCCCGGGTCCAGCCAGCGGAGGCCGCTGCCCGCCTTGCTGATATCCGGGCGGCGGCAGGTTGGGCCGCTGCGCACCGGGGACCAGCCGCACTTCCTGGCCGTCCACCGGGTGTCCGAGCCGTACCACGACCGGGCCCGGCAGCGTCATCGGCTGCGTCAGGCGGGTGTTCTGGACGAACGTGCCCTGGCTGGAGGAGTCCTCGAGGACCCAGGCGCCACCCTGTATATAGAGCGTGGCGTGGACCCGGGACGCCCGGGCCTCGGCGACGATCACGTCCGCCTGGTTGGGGTCGCGGCCGATGACGACCCGGCGGGTTCCGTCGAAGACCCGCTCGTTCCCGTCGGGAAGGATCTGGAGGGTCAGCGGTGCGGCCTGTTCCGGTTGCTGGGACACGGGGCCATCATTTCGGCTCCGGCCCCCGGCCTGCAACGCCGGTCCGGAACCGTGAAGGGGCTGTGACATGGGCGATGTCGCAGGTCCCTGGCTTGTGCCGGGGTCAGGCCGGCGGCCCAGGGCAGGACGTTCCGGGACAGTCGGGACAGCAAGGAGAGGTAAACCTATGAACCCCGTTAGGGGTTATCACCGCTTCCGGCCGACCGCGCCGTACATCCAGTACCGGTCGATATCGGTCGGCAGTTCTTCGGTCGGCCGCCATTCGGGCAACCGCACCAGACCGGGATCGACCAGGTCGAAGCCGTCGAAGAACCCGGATATCTGGGCGTGATCGCGCAGGGCGCCTTCAGAGGCCTGCTGGTAGGCCTCCATGCCCTCCAGGTCCTCCGGTAGCAGGTCCGAACCGGCATGCGAGATCACCAGGTGGCTGCCGGGGACCAGGTTCTCGGTCAAGGCGGCGACCAGGCCCGCCGGATCGGCATCGTCGGTGATGAAGTGCAGCACCGCCACCATGAGCAGGGCGACCGGCTGGTCGAAGTCGATGAGCGCGGTGACGTCGGGGTGCGACAGGATCGACTTGGGATCGCGAAGATCGGCCTCGAAGACCCGGGTCCGCGCCTCGTCGGCGAGCAGCGCCCGGCCGTGCACGGTGACCAGCGGATCGTTGTCGACGTAGACCACCGTGGCGTCGGGGTGCACGGACTGGACCACCTCGTGGGTGTTCCCGGCGGCCGGCAGCCCCGCGCCGATGTCCAGGAACTGCTTCACCCCCTGCTGCGCCGCGTAGCGCACGGCCCGCCCCAGGAAAGCCCGGTTCGCCCGCGCCAGCACCGGGAGCACCGGCATGGTCTCGACCAGCTGCTCGGCGACGGCCCGGTCAGCCGGGAAGTTCTGCTTGCCGCCGATGAAGTAGTCGTAGATCCGCGCGGGGTGCGGCTTCGAGGTGTCTATCCGGCTTCCGGCATCGGCACCACCGCCGCTGGCGGAGTCGGTGGCGACGGGGTCGGACCACGGGGTTCCGGCAGCGGGGCTCATGGCCTCGGATCATACCGGCGTTACACGAGCGCTGATACGTAGATGGGAAATGCCGTTGAGCCGAATAATGCGACACCGGATAGCGCGGTCCTGCGCCGCACGGTGCCGGGTGGCAGGGCGCCGGATGCCGGTCAGCCCTCGATCGCGTCGATCGCCCGGTAGATCCGCTTGGCCGACACCGTCTCCGGCGTCCCGAGCTGCTGGGCGAACAGGCTCACCCGCAGCTCCTCGATCATCCACCGGACCCGCCGGACGTCCGGGTCGCCGCGGCGGCCGGCGGGCAGGCGGTCCAGCAGCAGCTGGTACTCGTCGCGGACGTCGTGGATCTGGAACATCAGGAGCTGGTCCTGGTTCGGGTTGTCCGGGAGCTTGTCCAGCCGCCGGTCGATGGCCCGCAGGTAGCGAACCAGTTGCGGCAGCTGGTCGAAGCCGGCCTCGGAGACGAAGCCCTTGTGGATCAGCCCGGTCAGCTGATCGCGGACGTCCGCGAGGGCGGTCAGCAGGGAACGGCTGGTCGTGCCCTTGAGCTTGCGCTCCACCTCGTGCGAGACGGACAGGATGCGCTCGACGGTGTGCACCACCTGCATCGAGGTGTCGGCCAGCTCGGCACGGACCGCGTCGAACAGCTTCTGGTACCCCGCCTCGTCCCAGGCCGGGCCGCCGTTCAGGGCGATCAGGTGGTCGGCCGCGCAGGCGACGCAGTCCTCGAGCAGTGCCACGGCGTTGCCGTAGGGGTTGTGGCTCAGTGCCAGCTTCGCCGGATTGCTCAGCCGGCCGTTGATGTGCTTGATCGGCGAGTTGACGTTCAGCAGCAGCATCCGGCGGGTGCCGGTGGCCATGGCGCGGCGCTGGTCCTCGGCGGTGTCGTAGAGCCGTACCGCGACGCTGTCGCCGGCGTCGGCCAGCGCCGGGTAGGCCTTCATCGTCAGCCCCCGGCGCTTCTGCTCGAAGGTCTTCGTCAGCGTGCCGACGCTCCAGTTCTTCAGCCCCTCGCGGGCCAGGCCGTCGGCGGCGTCGTTGATGACGTCCCGGGTCTTGACCTTCAGCGTGAGCTTCAGCGCCTCCAGGTCCTTGCCCTCGGCGAGCTTGCGGCCCTTGTCGTCGACGATCCGGAAGGTCATCTTCAGGTGGTCCGGCACCCGGTCCAGGCCGAAGTCCGTGGGCTCGACCCGGTGTCCGGAGACGGCGCGCAGCTCGCGGGCGATCGCGTCCAGCAGCGGGCCCTCGTGGGGGATCAGGGTCTTGCGCAGCGCCCGGGCGAAGTTCGGCGCCGGGACGAAGTTCACCCGCAGCTGCTTGGGCATCGACTTGATCAGCGCGGTGAGCAGCTCCTCCCGCAGGCCCGGGATCAGCCAGTCGAAGCCCTCCGGCGCGACCTGGTTGAGCACCGCCAGCGGGATGTGCACGGTGACGCCGTCGGCGTCCGTGCCCGGCTCGAACTGGTAGGTCAGCCGGAACTTCATCCGGCCCTGCCGCCAGGAGTCCGGGTAGTCCTGCTCCACCACGGCGCCCGCGCCGTCGTTCATGAGCATCGACTTCTCGAAGCTCAGCAGGTCCGGCTGCTCCCGGCTGGTCTTCTTCCACCAGGAGTCGAAGTGCCGGGCCGAGACCACGTCGGCCGGTACCCGGTCGTCGTAGAAGACGAACAGTGTCTCGTCGTCCACGAGGATGTCGCGGCGGCGTGCGCGGTTCTCCAGCTCCTCGACTTCGGCGAGCAGCTTGCGGTTCTCGGAGAAGAACTTGTGGTGGGTCTGCCAGTCGCCCTCTACCAGCGCGTGCCGGATGAACAGGTCGCGCGACACCTCGGGGTCGATGCTGCCGTAGTTCACCTTCCGGGAGGCCACGATCGGGATCCCGTAAAGGGTCACCTTCTCGAACGCCATGACGGCGCCTGCAGACTTCTCCCAGTGAGGTTCGCTATAGGTGCGCTTCACTAGATGCTGCGCCAGAGGCTCTGCCCATTCCGGCTTGATGGTGGCGACCACGCGCCCCCACAGGCGGGACGTCTCGACCAGTTCCGCCGCCATGACCCACTGCGGCGACTTCTTGAAGAGGACTGAGCCGGGGGAGATGGCGAACTTCGCACTGCGGGCGCCGATGTACTCGAAGGAGTCCGTGTCCTTGAGGCCGATGTGCGAGAGCAGTCCGCTCAGCAGGCTGATGTGGATCTGGTCGGGGCCGGCCTCGGTGCTGTTCGGGGTGAGCTCCAGCTGCTTGGCGATCTGCTTGAGCTGGCTGTGTACGTCCTGCCACTCGCGGATGCGCAGGTAGTGCAGGAACTCCGCTTTACACAGCTTCCGGAACTGGTTCGAGGAGAGCTCTTTCTGTTGCTCCTTGATGTAGTCCCAGAGCTTCAGCCACGCCAGGAAGTCCGAGCCCTGCTCCTTGAAGCGCGAATGCTTCTCCGCGGCCGCCTGCTGCTTGTCCGCCGGGCGCTCGCGCGGGTCCTGGATGGACAGCGCGGCGGCGATGATCATGATTTCCTTCAGCGCGCCGTTGCGGTCCGCCTCCAGGACCATGCGCCCCAGCTTCGGGTCCACCGGGAGCTGGGCCAGCTTGCGGCCGACCGGGGTCAGGCGCTTGCGGTGGTCCTGCTCCTCGGGGTCGAGCGCGCCGAGTTCGTGGAGCAGGTTCACCCCGTCGCGGATGTTGCGGGCGTCCGGCGGGTCCAGGAACGGGAACGCGGCGACGTCGCCCAGGCCGAGCGCGCTCATCTGCAGGATGACGGACGCCAGGGAGGTACGCAGGATCTCCGGCTCTGTGAACTCCGGGCGGGAGAGGAAGTCATCCTCGCCATAGAGCCGGATGCAGATGCCGTCGCTGGTGCGGCCGCAGCGGCCCTTGCGCTGGTTCGCCGAGGCCTGCGACACCGGCTCGATCGGCAGGCGCTGCACCTTGGTGCGGTTGCTGTAGCGGGAGATGCGTGCGGTGCCCGGGTCGATCACGTAGCGGATGCCCGGGACGGTGAGACTGGTCTCTGCGACGTTGGTCGCCAGGACGACGCGGCGGCCGGCGTGCGACTCGAAGACCTTGTGCTGTTCGGCGGTACTCAGGCGCGCGTATAGGGGGACGATCTCTGTGGTGCGTAGATTGCGCTTCTTAAGGGCGTCCGCCGTATCGCGGATCTCGCGCTCTCCAGAGAGGAACACGAGTATGTCGCCGTGGCCCTCCCGGCCGAGTTCGTCCACGGCGTCGCTGATCGCCTGGATCTGGTCGCGGTCTCCGGCATCGCCGTCCGCCTCGGGATCCTCTAGGAGGAGCGGCCTATAGCGGACCTCTACCGGATAGGTGCGGCCGGATACCTCAACGATCGGGGCGTCCTTGCCGTCCTTGTCGGCGAAGTGCCGGGCGAAGCGCTCCGGGTCGATGGTCGCCGAGGTGATGATCAACTTCAGGTCGGGTCGGCGCGGCAGCAGGTTCTTGAGATAGCCGAGCAGGAAGTCGATGTTCAGCGACCGCTCGTGTGCCTCGTCGATGATGATCGTGTCGTAGCGGCTCAGCGTCCGGTCCTGCTGGATCTCGGCCAGCAGGATGCCGTCGGTCATCAGCTTGACCAGCGTGCCGTCGCTGGAGTGGTCGGTGAAGCGGACCTTGTAGCCGACGCTCTCCCCGAGCGGCTGCCCCAACTCCTCGGCGATGCGCTCGGCCACGGTGCGGGCGGCCAGCCGGCGCGGCTGCGTGTGCCCGATCAGCCCGGCGACGCCCCGGCCCAGCTCCAGGCAGATCTTCGGGATCTGCGTCGTCTTGCCGGACCCGGTCTCGCCGGCGATCACCACGACCTGGTGGTCCCGGATCGCTGCCGCGATGTCGTCCTTGCGCGCGCTGACCGGCAGGTTCTCCGGATAGGTGATCTTCGGGACGCTGGCCCGCCGGGCCTGCGCCCGCCCGGCGGCCACCAGGATCTCGGCCTCGATCTCCGCGGCCACCGCCTGCAGCGCCTGCGGATTGCGGATGCGTCGGGCGCCGTCGATACGGCGCGACAGGCGACGCCGGTCATGCGGCGTCAGCTCCACGAGGCGAGCGGTGAGCTCGGCGAGCGGAGCCGGTTTGAGCTGAGAGTCCATGGCAAGTCAAGGATAGGCTGCGCCCGGGCATTACTTCTTCTGGTTATCGCCGGGGCGACGCCGCCGGCGGATAGGAGCACGCGATGGGTTCCAACCAGACCACCAGGGCATCCCTGCACGGGATCGCCGAACTGCTGCTCGCCGGGCCGCAATACCGGCAGCACGGCACCATCAGGCTGCGGGTCCTGCCCGGCGCCTTCTCCACGATCGTGGCCCCCGACCTGCGCGTCGATCACCTGAAGGTGCGGGCCCACGACACGGCGGTGGAGGTGCGCGGCGCCACGTACGCCGAACTCGGGTCCCGATTGGGCGTGATCGCGGGTGCCCCGGAAGGGCTGTACCAACACGGCTCCGGGGCGCAGCCGTCGGACCGTCCGGTCCTCGACCCCCGCGCCGCCCGGGTGCTCCTCGACGCGCTGGATCGCGGCGACCAGGGCCTGCGCCGCTTCGCCCCGGATCAGATACCGGTGCTGTGGCCGGAGCACTTCGATGTCGCCATCACGGTCAACGAGGTCAACTACGGCGTCTCCCTCGGAGACGACTACCTGGACGATCCCTACATGTACGTCGGGCCCCACAAGCCGCGCACAGGCACGTTCTGGAACGCGCCGTTCGGGGCGGTGCGCCCGTTGGCGGCGACGGTCGACGAGATCGCGGCGTTCTTCGCGGAGGGGCAGCAGGTGCTCCGCGGCTGACCGCTTCCGTGTCAGGGAAGCGGCTGCCTCAAAGCTCGGTGACCTTCCCGTCGGCCACATCCAGCCGGCGGGTGGTCTGTACAGCCTCCAGCATCCGCCGGTCGTGGGTCACCAGCAGCAGCGTCCCGGGGTAGTTCGCCAGCGCCGACTCCAGCTGCTCGATCGCCGCCAGGTCCAGGTGGTTGGTCGGCTCGTCCAGCACCAGGAGGTTCACGCCCCTGGCCTGGAGCAGGGCCAGGGCGGCGCGGGTCCGTTCACCGGGGGAGAGGGTCGCCGCCGAGCGCAGGACGTGGTCCGCCTTCAGGCCGAACTTCGCCAGCAGGGTGCGGACCTCCGCCGGTTCCATCTCCGGGACCTGAGCCTCGAAAGCGCTCAGCAACGCCTGGTCGCCGAGGAACAGGCCGCGAGCCTGGTCGACCTCGCCGACCACTACGCCGGGGCCGAGGGAGGCGGTGCCCTCGTCCAGCGGGACCCGCTCCAGCAGCGCGGCGAGCAGGGTGGTCTTGCCCGCGCCGTTGGCTCCGGTGATCGCGACCTTCTCGGCCCAGTCGATCTGCAGGCTCACCGGGCCCAGAGTGAAGTCGCCGAGCCGGACCACGGCCTCCCGCAGCGTCGCGACCACAGCGCCGGAGCGGGGTGCGGCGGCGATCGTCATCCGCAGCTCCCACTCCTTGCGCGGCTCCTCGACGGCCTCCAGGCGCTCGATGCGCTTCTCGGTCTGTCGGGCCTTCGCTGCCTGCTTCTCAGTCGATTCCGCGCGTGCCTTCGCCAGGATCTTGTCGTTGTCCGGCCGCTTCTTCAGAGCGTTCTTGACGCCCTTGTCCAGCCAGTTGCGCTGCATCCGGACCCGGGCTTCCAAGCCCGCCTTCGTGTCGGCGTACTCCTCGAACTCCTCGCGGGCGTGCTGGCGCTCTACTTCGCGCTCCCGCAGGTAGTCCTCATAGCCGCCGCCGACTTGGCGGATCAGCTGCTGGACCAGGTCGAGCTCCACGACCCGGTTCACGGTGCGGGCCAGGAACTCGCGGTCGTGGCTGATCAGGACCACCGGAGCGCGCAGTTCGGAGACGAAGCGCTCCAGGCGCTCCAGGCCGTCCAGGTCGAGGTCGTTGGTCGGCTCGTCGAGCAGGAAGACGTCGTAGCGGCTCAGCAGGAGCGAGGCCAGGCCGGCGCGGGCCGCCTGGCCGCCGGACAGCGAGGTCATCTCCAGGTCCAGATCCACGGCCAGGCCGAGGTCGGCGGCGACCGCCTCGGCACGCTCGTCGAGGTCTGCGCCGCCGAGGTTCAGCCAGCGCTCCAGGCCCTCGGAGTAGGCGTCGTCGGCACCGGGCGCGCTCTCCACGAGGGCGGCCGTCGCGGCGTCCAGGGCCTCCTGTGCGGCCGTCACGCCGGTGCGGCGGGACAGGAACTGCCGGACGGTCTCCGCCGGCCGCCGTTCGGGCTCCTGCGGGAGGTGGCCGATCGTGGCGCTGGGCGGGCTCAGCTGGACCCCGCCGTGCTCCGGTTGGTCCAGCCCGGCGAGCAGGCGCAGCAACGTGGACTTGCCGGCGCCGTTCACCCCGACCAGGCCGACCACGTCGCCGGGGGAGACCGATAGGTCCAGGCCGGAGAACAGGACGCGGTCGCCGTGGCCGGCGGTGAGTTCCTTGGCGACGACCGTGGCGCTCATGCGGCGTGACTCCCGTGGTGCTCTTGAAGTTGGGCTGTTGTGCGCCTCGACGATAGCCGCCCGGTCAGCGGTTCCGCTTAGAATTGAACACATGTTCGACGACGCGTGGTTCCAAGGCTCGCTCCTCGACACCGACACGCCCGAATCCGTCGGCGCGCTCGGTGCCGCGGTCGAGCGCGTGACGCTGAGCGACGGGGCCTGGGTGGACCTCCGCCGCGGCTGGATCTCGGGAGCGGACGACCTGTTCGCCCGCCTTCTGGAGTCCGTGCCCTGGCGCGCGGAACGCCGGAAGATGTACGAACGGGTGGTCGACGTCCCCCGCCTGCTCTGCTTCTACGGCGACGGTGAAGACCTGCCGGACCCCATGCTCACGCAGGCGCGGGCGGCCCTCGACGGCCACTACGGACCCGAACTCGGCGAGCCCTTCACCACGGCCGGCCTGTGTCTGTACCGCGACGGCCGGGACAGCGTGGCCTGGCACGGCGACACCATCGGCCGGGGCTCGTCGGAGGACACCATGATCGCGATCATGTCCCTCGGCACCCCGCGGGTCCTTGCCCTGCGGCCCCGAGGCGGCGGCGCCACGCCGGTCCGCTACGAAGTCGGCCACGGCGACCTGCTGGTCATGGGCGGCAGCTGCCAGCGCACCTGGGAACACGCGGTGCCGAAGTCCGCACGGCCGCTGGGCCCGCGGATCAGCGTTCAGTTCCGGCCGAGGGGAGTGCGGTGAAAACACGAAACCGCCACCTCGAAGAGATGGCGGTCGAATTCTGTGTGGGCGATACTGGGATCGAACCAGTGACCCCTGCCGTGTGAAGGCAGTGCTCTCCCGCTGAGCTAATCGCCCGTGCTTGATCGTCGCGCGCCTCTAGGGCCGTTCCGACGTCCGTAACCTTACCGCATCCGGACGGCCCCGCGCGCACCCCTTTCCCCTTGCGGCGCGCGCCGCGGTTGAGGCGTTATGCGTAAGGGGCGGCGACCCGCCGGGAAGGGTGGAATTCGTCACACTGTGTCACCGGTGGTATACGGTGGGTTCTGTCCCGATTCGGGGGATTGCGCCGCGGGTCGCCGGGGCGCCTGTCGTGCACGTCAAGGTCTTGTCCTCGACCTGATGGCCTACGCACATCGCCGTATACCGGGCACACGGGTTTACCGACCACCGGACCGTGGCATTCCTCCTTCGCGCCCCTCGACGCGGACCAACTGGTCCGCGGGGGTGTGAACCGCTGAGTTCGGGACCGCCCGCCTCGGCGCACTCCTAGCGAAAGGCCGACCGCCATGAGCTCATCGGTCACCTGTGAGCTGCAGCTGCGTCTCGTCATCTCCGGCGACTCCTCGCTGCCGGTCCCCGCGGGCCTGCGCTACGACACCGCCGACCCTTACGCCGTCCACGCCACGTTCCACACCGGCGGGCAGGACACCGTGGACTGGGTCTTCGCCCGGGAACTGCTGGCCGAGGGGCTTCGTCGGCCCACCGGTACCGGCGACGTCCGGGTGTGGCCCTCGCGCAGTCGCGGCCAGGCCATCGTGTGTCTGGCGCTCAGCTCGCCCGAAGGGGAGGCGCTTCTGGAGGCCCCCGCGCGGGCCCTGGAATCCTTCCTCAAGCGCACCAACACGGCCGTCCCGCCAGGACTGGAGCACCGGTTCTACGACCTGGACGCCGAGCTGATGCACCTCTTCGCCGACAACTGAGGCGCGAACCCCCGGAACCGCTGAGCCCCCGCCGATGCGATCACCATCGGTGGGGGCGTTCCGTTTCTTGCGCAGGTTCTCTGCGGGTTCGCTATAGCGTTTCTCTATAGCGTTCTTTGCAGAGAGTTCTACAGCTGGTTCTACAGCGGGTCGTGGTCCTCGGCGGACCGCTCGGCGAACACGGCCATCACGTCCTTGGTGACCGGGCCCGGCGCGGCCAGCTCGCGGCCGTCCGCCCGGTGCACGCCCTGCACGTCGCGCAGCGTCGAGGTCAGGAAGATCTCGTCGGCGTCCAGCAGCGTCTCCAGCGGCAGGTCGGTCTCCTCGACGGCCGGGATCCACTTCAGCACCAGGGCGCGGGTGACGCCGGCCAGGCAGCCGGTGTCCAGGGTCGGGGTCAGGATCCGGCCGTCACGGACCACGAAGATGTTGCTGCCGGTGCCCTCGCACAGCCGGCCGGCGGTGTCGGCGAACACCGCCTCGGTGGCTCCGGCGTCGCGTACGTGGGCCAACGCCTTGGCGTTCTCGGCGTAGGAAGTCGTCTTGATACCCGCCACGGCTCCGCGGTCGTTGCGGGGCCAGGGCACGGTGGCGATCACCGTGGTCTCGGCGTGCGCCTTGCTCGCACCGACCGCCACCACCAGCGTGGGCCCGTGGTCGCCGCGCTCGGAGCCGAGCGGCGCGAGCCCCGCCGAGTAGGTGATCCGGATCCGGGCCAGGGGCGGGACGTCGTTGGCGAGCAGGGTCTCGGTCACCGCGTGCCGGACGGCGTCGACGTCCACCGGCGGCAGCCCCAGGCCCTCGGCCGAGCGGACCAGCCGCTGCAGGTGCCGGGTCAGGGCGAAGGGGCGCCCGCCGACCGCCTTGACCGCCTCGAACACACCGTCGCCGACGGTGAATCCGTGGTCGAAGACCGAGATGTGCGGGATCGAGGCGTCGACCAGGCCGGAATCGACCCAGACTTTGTCAGTGCTCATGGCTCACAAGTCTCCTTCACTCGCCGACAAGCTGCGGACCCGAGGCGACCGCCAACAACCGCGCGGCCTTGAGCTCGGTCTCGTCCCATTCTCCCAGCGGATCCGATCCCCAGGTGATCCCGGCCCCGGTACCGAAGCACAGGCGGTCTTCCCGCCACCAGAAGGTGCGGATCCCCACGGCGAGTTCGCCGAGCCCGCGGTCGGCGTCCACCCAACCGATGGCGCCACAGTAAGGGCCGCGCGCGGCGTTCTCAAGATCGTCGATGATGCGCAGGGCACTGCTTTTCGGCGCGCCGGTGATGGAACCCGCCGGAAAGGTCGCCGCGACCAACTCGGGCCACCCGGCGTCCGGGGCGAGGTCCGCGGTCACGGTCGACACCAGGTGCACCAGGCCGGGGTGCGGCTCGACGCGCAGCAGCGAGGGCACTTCAACCGTGCCCACCTCGGCGACCCGGGCCAGGTCGTTCCGGACCAGGTCGACGATCATGATGTTCTCGGCGGTGTCCTTGGGCAGGAACTCCGCAGCGGTCCGCGCGGTGCCCTTGATGGGTTCTGAGGTGACGCGGCGACCGTCACGGCGGAGGAACAGCTCGGGAGACGCGGTCACCACTCGGGTGCCGGGCACGTCCACCACGCCGGCGTACGGAGCGGGATTCCCTAAATAGAGGCGCGCCGCCAGGGCAACAGGATCGGCCTGCGGAGCGATCGGCGCAGACAGTACGCGACAGAGGTTCACCTGGTAGGCCTCGCCGACGGCGATCTCGTCGCGGATGGCTTTGACGGCACCGACGTAGGCACCCTGATCCATCGAGGAGACCCAGGCGTCGCGATCGGGGCCGACCCAGGGTGTCGTCGGCGGGGGGAGCGGGGCGTCCCGAACGTGGTCGAAACGGGCCAGGGTCCAGTCGCCTTCGTAGGTGCCCACGACGGCCCAGAAACCGACGGAGTCCAGGGCGGTCAGATCCGAGGTGACGTCGCGCAGGCCGGTAGCGAGCCGACCCGCGAAGTGGGCCAGGGGCTCGGCTCCGGTGGGTATGTGCGGGGCGTGCTGGGCGAGGGAGGGCACGCCCTCATTGTCTCTCGACGCGATCTCTGGGCTCGTGGGCGGCTCTGTAGAGGGGGCCAGGCTCTCTTCATTGCGCTCGGCTACCCTCCGGTTGGCGCGGCCGCCGGGCACGATCACCTGCCGTGTGTGGTCACCTCACGGGCCGTTGCCTTGCCCGGCCCGGCCACCTCACGGCCCGAAGTCGGTCGCCCCGCTCGTCGCCGCCACGAAGGTGTGGATATCCGGCGCCGACAGCCGGGTGAAGACGCCCGGCGTGCCCGGGACCGCGCAGCCGTTGCCCCAGCTGGTGACCCCGATCAGTTCCCAGGTGCCGCCGGGCAGGGCGGTCAGCAGCGGGCCGCCGCTGTCGCCGGTGCAGGCGTCGTGCCGGCCGTCGCCGCCGGCGCACAGCATTTCCTGCGGGTAGAGCTGGGGATTGCGGACACCGTCGAACACACCCTGGCAGGCCGTGTCGCCGACCACCGGCAGGTCCACCTGCTGTAGCTCGTCCGGGTACACACCGCCGCCGACGTCGGCCGGGCCCTGCGCCTGGGTACTGCCCCAGCCGATGGCCCGGGCCGGGGCACCGGCCTGCTCATAGGCCTGGTTGCCGGAGGTCGGCATGGTCGGCGAGTCGACACCGGCGATCGGCGAGTCGAGCCGCACCACCGCGGCGTCGTCGGCCTCCGTGGCCGAGTCCCAGGCCGGGTCGACGTGGATGGCGCCGGGCACCCGAATCGCGCCGCCATCCGCGGACAGCACGGTACGGCCGACGATGATCCGCTCCTTGGGCTGCCCGTCGGTGGTCAGCTGCCCGACCGACCACTGATCCACGCAGTGCGCCGCGGTCAGCACCTCATCCGGCGCGATCAGCGTCCCGCCGCAGATGGTCAGATAGTTGTTGCCCGCCCACTGCTGAAGCGCGGCCATGAACGGATACGCCCCGTCCGGCGCCGCCGCACCCCCGACGATCCGCGGGATCGGCCGCAACGCCTCCGCCGCCGGCTTCGAAGGCGCCGCCAACGCCGTCGCCGCGGCCACCCCCGCCACGGTCAACATCCCCGCAACGCTCCACGCCGCCATCCGTGCGACCCGCCGCCTCAGCCGCGCCATCGCGCACCTCTTCCCGTTCACACCCGAAACCGAACCGCACGCCGGAACCCGTCCGCCGACCCGCACCATGCTGGCCGCGCCGACCAGCGCACCGACCCGCCACCGCCGCCGAACCACCCGAACGAATGGCGACTCATTGTAGCGACATGATCGCCCAGCGAGACCACAAGCACCGTTCTGCCCGCCTTCAAGCCGATTTCAACCCAACCATGTGACGCCTGAGGGGAATGGTTTTTGGATCCCCGCCCCGATCCGCTACAGTTCATGGTGTCGCCAGGGGGCGCAACGAGGGAAACCGAGTAAAACCCCGACAGCGCACGCGGATGTGGCTCAGTTGGTAGAGCATCACCTTGCCAAGGTGAGGGTCGCGAGTTCGAGTCTCGTCATCCGCTCGGACGGAAGGCTGGTCGGGTACCGTGCTCCACGCCTGATCGGCCCCACGGTGGTGTGGCCGAGAGGCGAGGCAACGGCCTGCAAAGCCGTCTACACGGGTTCAAATCCCGTCACCACCTCGCACGAAGGCAAGACCGCAGGACAACAGAACAAGCACGGGCGATTAGCTCAGCGGGAGAGCGCTTCCCTGACACGGAAGAGGTCACTGGTTCAATCCCAGTATCGCCCACATAGAAGAAGGCTCCGGACCAGACACGGTTCGGGGCCTTCTTGCTGGTCAGGGCCTTGCGGCGGGAATACGGATCGTGATCCTTGGAACGGGCGAGCGAGCGACGTTCCCGGCTGTTCCCGGTCTCGGCCGACTGAACACGGGGAAGGGCCCAAGCAGGGTGCCTTTCTTCGTGGTCAGATCCGACGTGCCAGAACAGCTTGTCGTCGATCAAGTCGTAGCCGACGAACAGGTGCCGGAGGCCATCGTTGCGGTCGCAGGTGGCCCGGTGACTTGGTAGCGGGCCCGGTCCGGATGGGCGTTCTTGCCGCTGATCGTGGCCCAGTGTCGGCTGCGGTGAGGCTTCAGGTTCGACGGGCTGAACTCGTCCAGGCACCAGATCACCTCCGGCTCGCCCGGCTCCGTTGTGACCTCGCCGTCGTCGATCGCATACAGGTACTCAACCGGGCCTTCTTTGCCTCATAGTCCGGGTCCTCGGTTGTGGACGACGTCACGGATGCGGTCTTCGCTGGTGAACGTCACGTCAGAGACAGGGGCGGCGGCGCGGTACCCACTTAGTGGCGGCAGCGGTGGCGCCCTGATGGAGACCGGATCCCGGCACACCGGTGGTGGTGGCCACGGCTGGCGGCGGAAAGCGTGCGGCCGCTATGGAAAGGGCGAATGCCGACGGCGCTGACAGCGGCCCTGAGGTTGCTGCTGGCGGTTCGCGGTGGCAGTCGTGAGTCGCTGGGGGCGGCGTGGCTGTGGTGGGCGGGGATCGCTCCCTTGTCGATCGCGCCATCGGTTTGTTCTCGCTTTGTGATGGTGGCGGCGTTGTCAGCCCGGGTGGCGGTCGGTGGCTGTTTCATTGCCCTGACAGTGCTGCCTTGAAGGTGTGTGTATCGGGTGGTCCTGCCTTGTCGTCGGCGGGTCTTGTGGTTGGCGATCTTGGGGGTGAAAAGGCGGTGCGGTTGTCAGGGGTGGTCAGTAATCTCTGATGCGGCGCTGCGGTGGTTACCTGGTGTCTGGCGGCGACCTGGACTGGGGTGGGGATGCGGGCGAGGGTGCTGCGTGTGCTGGATGTCGGGGGGTTGCCGCGCGTTTTCTGGTGGGTGTGGTTCAGCACGTTGGTGGCGCGGACGGGGGCTTTTGTCGCGCCGTTTCTGTCGTACTACTTGACGCGGTCGTTGGGGCATTCGGCGGCGTTCGCGGGGTTCGTTGCCGCGTTGAATGCGGTGGGGGCTGCGGTGTCGGCGGTGGTCGGGGGTGTGCTCGCG
>NZ_JAAFYZ010000270.1 GCF_018274385.1 Catenulispora pinistramenti
AGGGGAGGCGGAAGGCGAAGGGGAGGCGGAAGGCGAAGGGGAGGCGGAAGGTGAAGGGGAGAAGGTGCTCATGCCCGTGTCTTTCGTGGTCAACAGGGGTGGTGCCCAAAGGCCTGTTGCTTCAGTATGGATATGTAGCTTCCCACCGGGAAGTACGCACTCCAAGGTGCGTAAGGCACCACTGGGTGGGAGGAACGATCGATGGCCACGACGACGGCGGACCAGAAGCGGGCCCAGGCCAAGGCCGAGTACAACGCCTTCCTGGCGGTCTGCCCGAGCCGCCAGCTGCTGGACCGGATCACCGACAAGTGGGTCACGCTGATCCTGTGCGCGCTGGGCGGCGACGAGGCGTCGCAAGCAGATTCCGGCGTGCCCCGGCCGCTGCGGTACTCGGAGCTGTCGCGGCTGCTGGTCGGTGTGAGCCAGAAGATGCTGACCCAGACGCTGCGGTCGTTGGAGCAGGACGGACTGGTCACCCGGACTGTGACGCCGACCGTGCCGGTCACGGTCACCTATGAGCTGACCGAACTCGGGCGGTCGCTGCATCAGATGGTGCGGGGGATGCGGGCTTGGGCTGAAGCGCACATGGATGATGTGCTGGTCAATCGGGCGACTCGTGAGGCTGACGGCAAGGCTGAAAGCAATGCTGGGATTCAGTAGCTGGGATTCAGTAGCCGGATCCAGTAATCGGGATCCCACAACCGGGAACTATCGCTATCAGCGCACTGCCGCCTTCAGCGCCGCCTCGATCGTGGTCGTCAGCACGTCCAAGTACTCCTCGCCGCTGTCCTCGTCCATGACCAGCACCCGGAATCCCAACGGCGCGATCAGCAGATCGGCGGCGAGTTCCATGTCCAGCCGCTCCGACAGCTCGCCCCGCTCGATCGCCGTCCGCAGCATCGCCCGCGCCGCTGCCCGCCGGGGGGCCGCGACGTCGCGGCGCAGTGCCTCGCCGAAGGCGTCGCTGCGGCGGGACTCGGCGATCAGGCCGGTCCCGATGGTGCTGACCACCGGGTGGGCCAGCTGGCCCCGCATGGTGCCGAAGTACTGGCGTAGATCGCTGTGCAGGGCGCCGGTGTCCGGGACCGGGGGCAGCGTGTCCTCGACCGCCTGTCGGAGCAGTTCGGTCAGCATCTCCTGCTTGGAGGCCCAGCGCCGGTAGAGCGCGGCCTTGCCCACGCCGGCCCGCCGGGCCACGGCCTCCATGGACAGGCCCGCGTAGCCGGTCTCGGCGAGCTCGGTGAAGACCGCGTCCTTGATCGCGTCGGTCACTTTCTGCCGCAGGGCTGCTCCGCCGGTCGCGGTGCGCGTGGTTGCCATGTCCGCAGTCTAACCGAACGGAACGGTTGCGTTCCATTGGGCGCGGTGCTAGCTTCCTGCTCAACGGAACGGAACCGTATCGTTCCGAAGATGGAGAGGCCACACCATGAAGTTCCTCTACGACGAAGAGTCCTTCTCCTTCGAAGCGCTCAGGACCGCCGGCTACGCCACCTACGGCGGCGCCGAACTCGGCGAGGTGCTGGTCACCTGTCGGCAGATCCCCGAAGGCGACGAGCAGGCCTGGTCGGCGCAGTGGGCGGCGACGGCGGCGCGCGTGGAGCGCATCGGCCGGGACGCGCTGGCCGCCGGGCACCGGGTCAGCGCGCGCGAGGCGCTGCTGCGCGCGTCGAACTACTACCGGACCGCCGACTTCTACCGGCGCGAAGACCCGGCGAACGACGCCGAATCGGCGCGGCTGGCCAAGGCTTCGCAGCAGACGTTCGCCGACGCCGTGGCGCTGCTCGACATCCCGGCCCGCTACGTGCGCATCCCTTATGAGGACACGACGCTCCCCGCCTACCTGTTCCTCGCCGACGACTCCGGCGAGCCCCGCCCGACCGTGATCTACCACGGCGGCTTCGACTCCTGCCTCGAAGAGGACTACCTCTCCTTGGCCGCCGGCGCGCTGCGGCGCGGCTACCACGTTCTGACGTTCGACGGACCGGGTCAGGGCTCTACGATCCGGGAGCAGGGCCTGCACTTCCGTCCGGACTGGGAAGCCGTGGTCACCCCCGTCGTCGACTTCGCCCTCACCCTGCCCGAGGTGGACGCCGCCCGCGTCGCGCTGGTCGGCACCAGCCTGGGCGGCTACCTCGCGGCCCGCGCGGTCGCGTTCGACCACCGGCTGGCCGCCTGTGTGCTGCACGACGGCGTCTACGACTTCTCCGAGGTCTTCCAGACGACCGCGCGGCGCGCCGCCGAGCTCCCCGGCGGCCTGGCCGAGCTGAAGGCGCAGAGCACGTTCGTGCGCTGGCTGATCGACAACGGCCGGTGGAACTTCGGTATCGATGACCCCGACGAGCTCATCAAGGCGACGCAGAGCTACACGATGGCCGGGATCGCCGATCGGATCACCTGCCCGATGCTCGTGCTGGAAGCCGAGGTCGACCAGTTCTTCGACGGCCAGCCGCAACGCATCTTCGACGCGCTGACCAGCCCGAAGAAGCTGATCAGGTTCCGCGAGGACGAGGGCGGCGGCGAGCACTGCCACGAGGGCGCCATGGCCCTGTTCCACCAATGCACCTTCGACTGGCTGGACACCGTGCTCGTGGTCTGAGAAACCTCGGCGCTCGCGGTCTGAAGAACTTCAGTGCTCGCGGTGTGAAGGAGCCTCGGTGCCCGAGACCTGAAGAACCTCGCCCGGTCGGCCGACCGGGCGGCCCTGTGTTGCCGACCCGGTCAGCCGGCCAGCGACTGCGTATCGGACGACCGCGTATCGAGCGACTGCGTGCCCAGCGCGGTGAGCAGCGCCAGCCGCTCGGCGTCCTCGGTCCCGGGCTCGGCGGAGTAGACCATGATGTGCAGGTCGCTGCCGGCCACGGTGAGGATGTCGCAGTCGAGCACGACGTCGCCGACGTAGGGGTGCCGGATCGTCTTGCGGGCGGTCTCGTGCACCCCGGTATCGCCGGTGCCGCCGGTGCTCCACAGCTCGGCGAACGTCTCGCTGTGCTCCAGCAGTTCGCTGACCAGCTGCTTGAGCCGCGGATCGTTCGGGTAGGTGGCGGCGACCGAGCGCAGATCGGCGACCATCCCGGACAGGAAGGCCGCGCGGGATTCCGGCGTTTGCTGGACGCGGTTGTTCAGACCGAGGAAGTTGCGCCACACCGCGTTCCGCTCCAGACCGCGCCAGCCCGACGGGTCACCCATCAGCGCGGCGTAGGGCGGGTTGGCCACCAGCAGCGTCCAGGCCGCGTCGAACACCGCCACCGGGGTGCCGGTCATCCGGTCCAGCAGTCGCTGCACGCTCGGCGTGATGCGCGCCGAGACCCGGTCCGGACCCGGGGGCTGGAGCCCGCCGAGCCGGAACAGCAGCGCACGCTCGGCGTCCGCCAGTCGCAGGGCCCTGGCCAGCGCCTCGATGATCTGCTCCGAGGGGTTGACGGCCCGGCCCTGCTCCAGGCGGGTGATGTAGTCCACCGAGATCCCGGCCAGCAGCGCCAGCTCCTCGCGGCGCAGCCCGGGAGCGCGGCGGTGGCCGCCGACGGGCAGCCCGGCGTCTTGCGGGCCGACCCGGTCGCGCCAGCGCCGCACCGCCTCTCCGAACTGCGTGGTCGCCATGTCATCCAGTATGGCCGCCGCGCGCGGAGTCTTCCTGGTACCAGCAGTCCCAGGAAGACGCGACATCTGGCTGGTCATGACGCCAGCCCGCAGCCTGGAGACATGGACGGACAACGATCACCTCTCGCCGGGGGTCGGGACGATGGCGCGCCGACGGCCGGAGCCACTTCGACGGCCGCAGCCACTCCGACGGCCGCAGCTACTCCGACAGCCGGGGCACCTCTGGCGGTCGGTTTCATCGGGCTGGGGGACCAGGGGCTGCCGATGGCGCGCGCCGTCGCCGAGGCCGGGTTCCCGTTGCACGTCTGGGCCCGGCACCCGGCGTCGCTCGAAGGCCTGCGCGGCGTGCCGCACACCGCCCACGACACCCTGAGCGACCTGGCCATGGTCAGCGACGTCGTCGCGCTGTGCGTCAGCACCGACGAGGACGTGTTCGGCCTGGTCAACGGCGGCCTGCTGGCGGCCATGCGGCCGGGGACGGTGCTGGTCAACCACGGCACCGGCCTCCCGGCGGCGGCCGTGCGGCTCACCGAGCTCTGCGCGCCGGCCGGCGTCGAGGTGCTGGACGCGCCGGTCAGCGGCGGTCGCCCCGGCGCGGTCGAGCGGCGGCTGACGACGCTGGTCGGCGGGCCGGAGCCGGCGGCGCGGCGCTGCGAGCCGGTGTTCGCCGCGTTCTCCGCTCACGTGGTGCACCTCGGCGCCGCGGGCTCCGGCCAGCTGGCGAAGCTGCTGAACAACGCGCTGCTGATGCTGAACCAGGCCGCCGTCGCCGACATCGTCGCGCTGGCCGGCCCGCTGGGCCTGGACGCCGCGCGGGTCGCCGACGTGCTCAAGCTCGCCAGCGCCGCCAGCGCCGCCCTGACCTTGCTGAACACGATGGTGACGCCGGACAACGTCGAGCACCTGTCGGGGGTGGAGGCGCTGGACATGGAACTGTTCGACGCCGCGATGCGCCAGGCCGGGGTGGACGCCGCCGCGATCACCGCCCGCGGGCTGGCCGGGGCCAACGGGCTGCCGGAGCTGGTGCGGCGACTGAACGCATGAGAGCACCGGCTAGCGCATGAGCACCGACTAGCGCATGAGCACCGACTAGCGCATGAGCACCGACTAGCGCATGAGCACCGACTAGCGCACAACATCAGCCGCAGAAAAAACGGCCGCACACAAAGGAAAACGACCCGGCTCGACCAGAGCCGTGCTGAAAGGAAAGCACCCATGAACAAGCTCGCACTCGTCACCGGCGCCACCTCCGGAATCGGCGCCGCGTTCGCCAGGCGGCTGGCCACCGACGGCCACGACCTGGTGGTCGTCGGGCGCCGCACGGACCGGCTCGAAGCCTTCGCCCAGGCGCATCCCGAGGTCAAGGTGCGTGCCCTGACCGCCGATCTGGCCACCGCCGCCGGTATCGACGCGGTCGCCGGGGTGCTCGCCGGCGAGCCGGTCGATCTGCTGATCAACAACGCCGGTGTCGCGCACTACATGCCGCTGGCCGACCTGCCCACCGACCAGGCGAGCGAGCTGGTGAGCGTCAAGGTCCTGGCACCGACCATGCTCACCCGCGCCGCCGTCCCGGGGATGCTGGAGCGCGGCGCGGGCACGATCATCAACGTGGCCGGGATGATCGCGTTCGCCGGCCCGGCCCCGCACGAGCAGATGCCCCGCCGCGCCGTCTACGGCGGCAGCCTCGCCTACCTGGTCGCGATGTCGCAGACGCTCAGCGCCGAACTCGAGGGCACCGGGGTGGGCGTGCAGGTCGTGTGCCCGGGCGTCGTGGCCACCGAGTTTCACGAGGTGCAGGGCCTGGACCTCAGCGCCGTGCCCCGGATGAGCGCCGACGACGTGGTCACCGCCAGCCTGCGCGGGCTGGAAATGGGTGAGACCGTCGTCGCACCCGGCGTCGAGGACGCCTCGCTGCTGGACGCGGTGTTCCGGGCCGATCTCGCGGCGTTCGGTGCGCAGAGCCCTGAGCTGGCGACGCGTTATCGCTGAGGCGCTGTCGGCGACAAGCAATCGGTGAGGCACCCTCGGCGGGTTGTCCACGCCTGCCGATAGCCTGGCTCGGTGTTCACCCGACCATCGGCAGTGAAGGCCGCGCTGAGTTCAGCGACGACGGCCCAGGCCGCCATCCGCGAATTGAACGAGGGCGAGGAGCGGCGGCACCAGGATGTCCGCGACGCGTATCAGGCCTCTCATGCGACGGCCGTCCGGGGCCGGCTGCGGGCGATCCCGGTGGAGCGGCTGCGGGATGTGACCGGCGCGCGGATTCCGGTGCGGCAGCTCACGGAGGCCGGCTTCACCTCCATCGCGGAGCTCGTCGAAGCCTCGCCCGCCGAGCTTCAGGCGGTACCGGGTATCGGGGCGAAGGGGGCCCAGCGCACCGCCGAGGCCGCGCGCCGGATCGCGCAGGCCGCCACCGAGAGCACGCACGTCACCGCCGACCTGGACCTGCGGGTCGAGGAGGCCGCCGCGCTGCTCAGCGCGCTGTATCGGGTCCAGGCCGCGGACCGGGTGCTGCTGCGGGTGCGCGAACCGGCCGGGCGGATCGGCGGCGCGCTGGCGGGTCTGGCCGCCGCCGCGCGACCGCTGAGCAGCCGGATGCGGCGCGCGCTGACCGGCCGGATGCGGCGTGAGGCGGCGCAGGACGCGGTCACGCGGCTGGAGGAGCTGCTGGCCGATCCGAAGGTGATCGGTGAACTGGAGCGGATCGAGGTCGCCAACGCCAAACTGCGAACGGTCAAGACGCCGCGGCCCGGCACCGTCCGCAACGACTTCGAGAAGCGCTCCGCCGACTACTTCAGCACCCTGAGCCGCATCGCCGGGGCCCGGGTGAACGGCGAGGCGGCGCGCGGGTTCCTGCCGGTCACGCTGGCCGACCGGGTGGCGGCGCAGAAGCTCGACGGCACGCACCTGCGCGTGTCGCTGCGTGCCTACCAGGACTTCGGGGCGCGGTTCGCCCTCGCCCAGGAGCGGGTCATCATCGGCGACGAGATGGGCTGCGGCAAGACCGTCGAGGCGATCGCCGCGCTGGCGCATCTGCGGGCCACCGGCACCAAGCACTTCCTGGTGGTCGCCCCGGCCAGTGTGCTGATCAACTGGATGCGCGAGGTCCGTGCGCACAGCACCCTGCGGTCGCACCGGCTGCACGGACCGCAGCAGGCTGACAACCTGCGCGCGTGGGTGTCCGGCGGCGGCGTCGGCATCACCACGTTCGAGGCGCTTCCCGGGCTGGACCTGCCGCGACGGCTGACGGTCGGGATGCTGGTCGTGGACGAGGCGCACTATGTGAAGAACCCTGACACGCTGCGCTCGGCCGCCGTCCGCGCCTGGACCGACCAGGTGGACCGGGTGCTGTTCCTGACCGGCACGCCGATGGAGAACCGGGTCGAGGAGTTCTGCAACCTGGTCGGCTATCTGCAGCCGGATCTGGTCGGGTCGGTGGACCAGCTGGACGCGGTCGCGGGATCGGAGGCGTTCCGCAAGGCGGTGGCGCCGGCCTACCTGCGCCGCAACCAGGAGGATGTGCTTTCCGAGCTGCCGGAGATGCAGCAGATCGACGAGTGGGAGGAGTTCGGGGTCGAGGACGCGGAGGCGTATCGGGAGGCGGTCGAGGCGCGCAACTTCATGGCGATGCGGCGCGCCGCCTACGCCTCGGGCGACCCGGCGTCCTCGGCCAAGCTGCGGCGGCTGGTCGAGATCGCGGACGAGGCGGGCGCCAACGGCCGCAAGGTGGTGGTGTTCTCCTACTTCCGGGACGTCCTGGAACTGGTCTGCCGCACCCTCGGCGACCGCGCCATCGGCCCGCTCACCGGCTCCATGCCGCCGCAGCACCGGCAGAAGCTGGTTGACGAGTTCGCGGCGGCGAAGGGGCAGCCGGTGCTCGTCAGCCAGATCCAGGCCGGGGGAGTGGGACTCAACATGCAGGCGGCCTCCGTGGTCATCCTGTGCGAGCCGCAGGTCAAGCCGACGCTGGAGACGCAGGCGATCGCGCGGGCGCACCGGATGGGCCAGATCCGCCGGGTCCAGGTGCACCGGCTGCTGGTCTCGGACAGCGTCGACCAGCGGATGCTGGAGATCCTGGAGGCGAAGTCAGGGCTTTTCGACGCCTACGCTCGGCGCAGCGAGACCGCCGAGACGGTGCCCGAGGCCAAGGACCTGTCGGACGCCACCGTGCGGCGGCAGCTGATCAGCGCCGAGCGGGAGCGGTTGGGGTTGACCGGCTGAGCGCGGGGGAGTCGTGCGGGCCGCTCGCTACGCGTCCTCAGCCCCCTTCAACTCCCAGGCCCCGCGCCGCCGCACCACGATCAGGTAGTACGCGGCCGACACCACCGCGATCCCGATCGTCGTCCACAGGCTCGGCCGCCCGACCTTCGGGTCCTGGAAGTTCTCATACACCACATACCCGATCGCCCCCAGCGCCAGTACCGGCGCCAGCGGCCAGGCGGGCATCCGGTAGGCCGCGTGCGCGGTGGATCCGTTGCGGCGCCCGGCGATCGAGGACAGGGCCAGGGCGGCGTAGACGGCGATGATCGTGGTGGAGGTGACGACCAGCAGGAAGGTGTCGTCCGCGAAGCAGAACCCGGCGCTGACCACGCCGGTGAGGATGGTGGCGATCCAGGGGCTGCCGAACCGGGGGTGGATGGCGGCCAGGGCGCGGCTGGCCGGTCCGGGCCAGGCGGCGTCGCGGCCGGTGGAGAAGACCATGCGGGCGGTCACCAGGATGATGGCCAGGACCGCGTTGAAGATGGCGACCGCCACGGCCAGGCTGATGACGTCGTTGACCGTCGAGTCGGACGTGGCGGTGATGAAGTACTTCATCATGTTGTCCGCGCCGAACAGGCTCGGCAGGTTCGGCGCGCCGATCAGGACGGCGGTGGTCGGGATCAGCTCGGCGAAGACGGTGATGGCCAGTGCCCACAGGATGGTGCGGGAGATGTTGCGCGGGGCGTCGGTCGTCTCCTCGCCGAAGTAGACCGCCGAGCCGTAGCCGTTGTAGGCGAAGATCGCGACGGCGGTGGCCGCGCCGATGGTGCCGACGCCGACCGCGGTCACCGTGGAACCCGAGGCCGCGGCGGCCACCGGGTGCGCGATCAGGTCGCCGAGTGAGCGCTTGGGGTGGAAGAAGCCCAGGGCGCTGACGACGATCAGCGCGACCATCTCGATGGCCAGGAAGATCCCGGTCACCCAGGCGTTCAGTTTGATGTCGAACACGGCCAGGGCGGTGGCCAGCAGTGTGGTGACGGCCGCGGTGGCCGCGACGTCCAGGTGCGGGAACAGCACTTCCAGGTAGGTGCCGACGCCCAGGGCGATGACGGCGACGATCAGCAGCTGGGTGACCAGGATCAGCCCCAGGACCACGAAGCCCGGCAGCTTGCCGAGCGCGCGGGCGGTGATCGCGTACTCGCCGCCGGACAGCGGGAACGCCGAGGAGAGTTCGGCGTAGATCAGCGCCATGAAGACCCCGACGACGCCGGCTACCGCGAAGGCCCAGAACGCGCCGGTGCCGGCCTGGCTGACGACGCCGGGGCTGATGATGAACACGGAGGAGGCCGGGGTGGTGGCGGACAGCGTGATGAACAGCGTGCCGAGCATCTTCAGGCCGCGGCGCAGCCCGGGCCGGCCCTGTGGGGCGGTGTCGGTGGAACGGGACGGGGACGTGCCGGAAGCCGTCATGGAGCGTCCTTCCATCGGGGTTCTTTGAAGAAGCATCAAAGAACTCGTCTTGGCTCAGCGTCAAGGCTCTAGCCAATAACGAGTGGATAACCTCTGTTCCCAGCCCGTTCTCGGCGGCCCGGCAATCCATGATCGACGATCACCGCTTGCGTTCTTTGGCGAAAATCAAGAGAATTCCGAACCATGGGGAGACCGAGCAGAGCCCACGAGAAGCGCGCCGAACTGGTCGAGGCGGCCCGCCAGGCGGTCCTGGCCCGGGGCGTCGCCGGGCTGCGGATGCGAGATGTCGCCGACCACGCGGAGATGACCCCCGGCGCGATCCAGTACTACTTCCCGACGCTGAGCGACGTGCTGCGTGAGGTCCAGCGCGAGGCCGTCGAAAGGTTCTGCGTCGACCGGGAGGCGGCGGCCCGGGCCGAGCCGGATCCGCGACGGCGGCTGGTCGGCATGATCCGGTCGGGCCTGCCGGCCGGGAGCGATGACGAACTGGCCCGGCTGTTGCTGGAGCTGGGTACCTTCGCGCGCCGCGACGCCGCGTACTCCGCGCAGCACGTCCGCCTCTACGAGCGGCAGGTCTCGCTCTACGCGGCGATCCTGGAAGCCGGTACGGCCACCGGCGTCTTCACGCCGACCCGCGACCCGAACACCATCGCCCGGAGCCTGGTCCTGCTCGAGGACGGCCTCGGGCTGCACCTGACCCAGGCCGTGCCGCCGCTGGACGTCCGGGAGGCCGAGACGATCCTGCTGGCCTATGCCGCCGACGCCACCGGCTGCGACCTGACCGCCGTGGAAGGACACTGACACCGATGACCAGCACGCCTCGCGCCGGAGACCCCCGCGCCCGAGACCTCGGCCTGCCCTTGCCCGGCACCCCGGGCCCGCACAACGCGATCACCGACGTCCCGGGCGTCCACGTCGGCCAGGCCACGCTCATCGAGGGCGAGGCCGTCCGCACCGGCGTGACCGCGATCCTGCCCCGCCCGCCGGCCACCGTCGAGAACCCGTGCGCCGCGGGTTGGTACTCGCTCAACGGCAACGGCGAGATGACCGGCACCGCCTGGCTCAGCGAGACCGGCACCCTGCGCCTGCCGGTGCTCGTCACCAACACGCACGCGATCGGCTCGGCGCATCGCGGCGTGATCGACTGGGCGGTGCGCGAGAAGCCGCAGATCGCCGAGGAATGGCTGCTGCCGGTCGTGGCCGAGACCTGGGACGGCTACCTGAACGCCATCAACGCCCCCACCGTGCAGCCGCACCACGCCGTGGCGGCCATTGACGCGGCTCGCACCGGCCCGGTCGCCGAGGGTTCCGTGGGCGGCGGTACTGGGATGAACTGCTACGGCTTCAAGGGTGGGAACGGCACCGCCTCTCGGCGTGTCGGCTATGGCGCGCAGACGTATACGGTCGGTGCGTTCATGCAGGCCAACTTCGGGTCTCGCAGGGAACTGACGATCTGCGGGACGCGTGTCGGCCCGGAGCTGTCGGCGGACAACCCGATGGAAGGCAACCCGATGGAAGACTCCGCGCGGCAGCAGCCGCCCGGGTCCGGGTCGGTCATCGTCGTCATCGCCACCGACGCCCCGCTGCTGCCGCAGCAGTGCACCGCGTTGGCCCGGCGCGTCCCGCTCGGCCTGGCCCGCACCGGGACCAGCGGCTCGCACTTCTCCGGCGACTTGTTCCTGGCCTTCTCCACCGCGAACGAGGACGCGTTCGGCAGCGGCATGGGATTCCCCAAGGGCGAGCCGGGCTATGGCGAGCTGCGGTTCATCCCCTGGAACCGGATGGACGCGTTCTACGAGGCGGTGGTCGAGGCCGTGGAGGAGGCCGTGCTCAACGTGCTGGTCGCGTCGCGGGGTATGACGGGGCGGGACGGGCATCGGTCGCCGGGGATGCCGGTGGACGAAGTGTTGCGGCTGGTCGGGGTCCGCTGACCGCCGGGACGCTCGTGAGCCGCGACGACTACCGCGACCGCTTCGAGGCCCGCCACGGGCTGCGCGTTCTCACATTCCGGCAGAGCACATCTCAGGCTGCGGCCGCTGTTGTCGGCGCCGCAGGTGAGCTGGCTACCGTCGGCCGCATGCCCAAAACCCCGCGCTCGAAGGTCCAGATCGCCGCTTTTGTCGCCGCGGCCACGATGGCCGGCGCCATCCCGGCGGCCACCGCCCACGCGTCCGACCCGGCTTCGGCGGCAGCGGCAGTCGCAGCGGCAGCCGCAGCCGCAGCCGCGCCACACCTGCCCGCGTGGACCGTTCTGACCGATGCGCACGGCGCCGGGAACGGCAAGATATTCGTCGCGCCGTCCTCCTCCGACGGCACCTACGCCAACGGCGTGGAGATCCTGAGCCCGGACGGCAAGAAGACCGTCTGGTCCCACGAGGTCCCGGCCGGGGTGTCCGCCGCTGACTTCCGCGCGCAGACCTACCACGGCAAGCCGGTCCTGACCTGGTGGCAGGGGACCGGCCTCGGCGGTCTGGCCAGCGGTGTCGACGTTGTCTACGACGCGGACTACCGCCAGATCGCCGAAGTCCACGCCGGCAACGGCTACACCGCCGACGGCCACGAGTTCGCCATCACCTCGCACAACACCGCGCTGATCCTCGCCTACAAGGAGAAGACCGCCGACCTCACCGCGCTCGGCGGCTCGTCCCACCAGAAGGTGATCGACGGCGTCGTGCAGGAGATCGACATCGCGACCGGCAAGGTCCTGTTCCAGTGGGACGCCGCCGACCACGTCCCCTACTCCCAGAGCGAGCAGCCGCTGCCGGCCTCGCCGGACACGCCCTGGGACTGGTTCCACATCAACGCCGTCAAGCAGGACGGCGAGAACCTGCTGGTCGACGCCCGCAACACCTGGACCGCCTACGAGCTCTCGCACTCGACCGGCAAGATCCTGTGGCAGCTCGGCGGCAAGGCGAGCACCTTCAAGCTCCAGGCCGCCCCCGGCCAGGAACTCAACGACGCCGGCGCCTTCTTCTCCTGGCAGCACGACCCCGAGCCGCTCGGCGGCGGCCGCTACAGCTTCTTCGACAACGAGTCCGCCGGCGTCGCCAACACCGGCGCCGGTGCCGTCTCCGACTATCCCTACAGCCGCGTCGTCACGGTGCGACTCGACCCCGCGAAGCACATCGCGACCCTGGTCGGGGCCGAGGCCCAGCCGGCCGGCCTGATCGCGTCCTCGCAGGGCAACGCCCAGCCCGAGCGGGGCGGACGGACGTTCGTCGGCTGGGGTGCGCTGCCGTATGTCTCCGAGTTCGACCGCGGCGGTGCGGTGGTGTTCAGCGCGGAGTTCCCCGCCGGGGTGAACACCTATCGCGCCTACCGTTTTGACTGGAAGTAAGGACTCTTCACCGCTCCGGGTTCTAGCGACTGATTCCAAGGGGTGCGGTCCTGCTACCGACGACCGCTTGGAATCAGCCGTCTAGAACGCTAATGAAGATCTTGTGATGGGGGGCCGTCCTCGTGTGGGGCGGCTCCCTCGATCATGTGGTGGTGCTCAGTGCCCAGGTGCCGCTGGTGTGGTGGAGGCCGAG
>NZ_JAAFYZ010000271.1 GCF_018274385.1 Catenulispora pinistramenti
GGTCTGAAGAGGGGTAGGGCTGGGGGTAGGCGTAAAGCCGGCCCTAAGGCTGGAGCTCAACACAGGTCGAAAAACGCTGCGGTCGGCTCAGATTTCCTGAGCCGGCCGCGGTGTGTTGTTCGGCAGTGAGTTGTTCGGCAGTGAGTTGTCCGGCGGTGAGTTGTCTCGCGAGATGCTGGCTATCAGAGCCCTGTGACAATACGCAGCGCCTCGTCGACCGACGCCGCCGGGTCCGGCACCGGGTAGAGCGTGCCGCGGATGATGCGGGACGCGTCCACGATCAGCGTCGCGCGCTTGAGCCGGTCGGCGCCGGCGGCCCGGAACGAGGGCATCCGGAGCGCGGTGGTGAGCTGGAGCGCCTGGTCGGACAGCAGCGGGAACGGCAGCTTCTCCAGCTCGGCGAACCGGGCCAGCTGCTCGGGACGCTGGGTGCAGACGCCGACCACCGCCGCGCCGGCCGCGTCGAATTCGGGCAGGCGGTCGCGGAAGGTGCGGGCTTCGAGCGTGCAGCCGGGGCCGCCGGGGACGTCGGACCAGCCGGGGGACAAGGCCGGGTCGACAGTGGGCGAGCCGGGGAAGGTGTAGAGGACGGTCCACTTGGCCGTGCCGGACACCGGATCGGTCGGCGCACCGTCGGCGGCGGGAAGCCGCAGCGCCGGAATACCGGTGCCGACCAGGCCGTGCACCCGGCGAGCCTCGGCCGAGGCGGGCCCGGAGGTGGCGGTGAGCGTGCCGTCGCCCATGACGTGCTGCGCGCCCCAGTTCTGCAACGCGACCAGCACCGGGAGCAGGCCACGGCCGGCGTCGGTGAGGTGGTACTCGAAGCGCGGCGGCCGGTCAGAGTACTGAAGCCGCTCCAACACCCCGCGCTCGACGAGCATCGCCAGCCGCTCGGTCAGCACCTTGCGACTGACCCCCAGCTCCGCAACCAGGTCCGAGAAGCGGTTGCGGCCGCCGGCGACGTCGCGGACGACCAGCAGGGTCCACCAGTCGCCGACCACATCAAGGGCCTGCGCAATGGAGCAGTCGGTGTCGGCGATGCGGGTGTACTTCACCGGGCCAGTATAGTCGGTTCACATTGGGAACTTAGTTGGTTCAGAATGGGAACCTACCGAAGAGACTGGCTGGGCCGGCTGAGGATCCATCGGCTGGACCGATTTGGGGAGGACGCACTTGACTGCCGACAGCACCACAACCACGGAGGCAAAAGCGGCATCGGCCGGTGACGCCGGCACTGCTGCGAAGGCAGCACCGACGACAACACCGGTCGGCGACACCAGCCCGGCCGCCGAACCGATGCCGATCGGCAAGGACACCGCCGCGAATCCCAGCGCCACCACAGCCGCTCCCGCCAGCACCAGCATTGCCGCGAAGGCACCACCGAAAACAGCACCGGCCCGCGACACCAGCCCAGCCGCAGCCGCCCCCGCCAGCGCCACCACAGCCGCTCCCGCTCCCGCAGCCCCCACTCCCACAGCCTCAACCACCTGGTTCTGGCGCTACTTCGCCGGCTCGACGGTCAGCCGCGTCGGCACCGCTGTGACCACCGTCGCGCTCCCCCTCACCGCGCTCGCGGCGGCGCATGCGTCGAGTTTCGAGGTGGGGGCGGTCACGGCTGCCGGGTATGCGGCGTGGGCGGTGGTCGGGTTGCCGGCCGGGGTGTTGGTGGGGCGGTTGCCGTTGCGGGGGACGCAGATCGCGATGGATCTGGTGCGGGCGGGGGCGTTGGCGTCGGTGCCGGTGGCTTGGTGGGTGGCGTCGGTGACCGTGGCTCAGCTTGTGCTGGTCGCGTTGGTGGTGGGGGTGGCGTCGGTGGTGTTCGACGTCGGGAACGCGACGATGCTGCCGTTCCTGGTCGGCAAGGAGGAGCTGACCGCGCGCAACAGCCTCACGTCGGGGGCCGAGGCGGTGACGAACCTCGCGGGGCCCTCGCTCGGCGGGGCGTTGGTGCAGGCGGTCGGGGCGGCGGGCGCCATTGCGGTGGATGTCGTCAGTTATCTGATATCAGCGTTCTTGTTGCGGAATGTGCCGCGGCCGTCGAAAGCTGTCCAGGACGCGGGCTCGGCTAGGAGCGGCAGCGTGCGCGCGGCGGTGCGCGAGGGGTGGCATTACCTCATCCGCGAGCCGATCCAGCGTGCGAACCTGTGGGACGCGACCGCCATGAACTTCATATGCGGCGCGCAGATGGCTCTGACTCCCCTGTTCCTGGTGCGCACACTCGGCCTGAACCCGGCGTGGGTCGGCGCGATGATGGCGGCGGAGGGCCTGGGCAGCCTGTTCGGGGCGTCCCTCACCCCGCGCCTGACCCGCCGCATCGGCAGCGGACGCGCGCTGCTCATCGCCTCGCTGGCGCTCCCGTTCGGGTTCGCGCTGATGCCGCTGGCCGGGCACGGCTGGGCCGCCGGGGTGTTCGCGCTGGGGAACGCCGCCTTCGCCGCGACGGTCGTGGTGGCGAGCATCGTCACCCGCACCTACCGGCAGACCGCGACGCCGCCCGAGTTGCTGCCTCGGGTGATGGCGACGGTGCGGGTCGTCTCCTGGGGCGTGATCCCGATCGGCGCGCTGGCCGCCGGTGCGGTCGCCACCTGGTACGGCCCGCGCGCCGCGCTGTGGTGCGCCGCCGCGGCGACGCTCGTGGTGCCGGTCGTGGTCCTCACCAGCCCGATCCGTACCCGCCGCGATATCGCCGAGGGCTGATGGCACGCGAGGAACCCCTACAACGCCACCCCGAGCAGCGCGTCGCTGATCCGGCTGGCACGCGAGGAACCCCTACAGCGCCACCCCGAGCAGCGCGTCGCTGATCCGGCTGATCTGTCCCGGCGCCGCCGTGTTCCGAGCCGCCGTGTCCCGCGCGGCCGAGGCATCGGCGTCCGCGGCCTCCTGCCGCGCCACCCACGCGTCGATCGCCTTCAGCGCGCCGGGTGCGTCGAGGTCGTCGGCGATCCGCTCGCGCACCGCGGCGAGCACGTCGTCGGCCGGGACGCCGTCCGGGCGGGAGACGGCCGCGCGCCAGCGGGCCAGGCGGGTCTGGGCGGCGTCCAGGTCGGCGTCGGTCCACTCCCAGTCGGTGCGGTAGTGGTGCGCCAGCAGGGCCAGGCGGACGGCCATCGGGTCCACGCCGGCCTGGCGGAGCTTGGAGACCAGGACCAGGTTGCCCTTGGACTTGGACATCTTCTCGCCGTCCAGGCCGACCATGCCGGAGTGGACGTAGCTGTGCGCGTAGGGCCGCTGCCCGGTGATCACCTGGGCCTCGGAGGCGCCCATCTCGTGGTGCGGGAACGCCAGGTCGGTGCCGCCGCCCTGCAGGTCGAAGCCCATGCCCAGGTGTTCCAGGGCGATCGCGGCGCACTCGATGTGCCAGCCGGGGCGGCCGGGCTTCAGGCCGGCGGCGCGCGCCGCCTCGCCCGGCTCCCAGGACGGTTCGCCCTCGCGCTCGGCCTGCCAGAGCAGGCAGTCCAGCGGGTCCTTCTTGCCGGGCCGGCCCGGGTCGCCGCCGCGTTCGCCGAAGGTGGCGAGCATCTCCGGGCCGTCCAGGTGCGCGACCGAACCGAAGGTCGGGTCGGCGTGGACCGAGAAGTAGATGTCGCCGTCCACGTCGTAGGCGGCGCCGCGGGCCAGCAGCTTCATGACCAGGTCCACGACCAGCGGGATCGACTCCACGGCGCCGACGTAGTGCCGCGGGGGCAGGATCCGCAGCGCGGTCATGTCCTCGCGGAACAGCGCGGTCTCGGACTCGGCCAGGCTCACCCAGTCCTGGCCGGTGGCCAGTGCCCGCTCCAGCAGCGGGTCGTCGACGTCGGTGACGTTCTGCACGTAGGACACCGGGTGCCCGGCGTCCAGCCACGCGCGCTGGATCAGGTCGAACGTCAGGTAGGTGTTGGCGTGGCCCATATGGGTCGCGTCGTAGGGCGTGATACCGCACACGTAGATGCGGGCCGCCTCGCCGGGGGCCGCCGCCGGCGTGGGCACCAGGCCCTGCGCGGCGGTGTCGTGGAGCCGGACGGCGGGGCCGTGACCGGGCAGTTCGGGGACCTCGGGGGCGGGCCATGCGTGCATGCGGATGATCCTATCGGGATCGGTCCGGACAGTGCCGGGTGCGGGTACGGGGGCAGGTGTCGATGGCGGCGCGGAGCCGCTGCCTGGGGCAACAGAGCCGGGGGTGGCGTTTGTTCCGGCGGCTGCCGGTGATCGAACGGTGGACCGGGCGTGTCTCAGCGCAGCGCCCCGCCGGTCTCAGCCGACGGTCCCGCGTGACCAGGCGGTGAGAACCGGCCGATAGCCGCAGCGGCTCCAGAACGGCCCCGACAGCGGATTCGCGATCGTGTAGTGCAGCAGGATCGCGCCCACACCGGCGGCGTCCAGTTCGGCGTGGACCTGCCGGGCCAGCGCGCTGCCGATGCCGCTGCCGCGCTCGCCGGCCGTGACGGCCCCGCAGGTCAGGTAGGCCGCCGGGGCGACTCGGATGGTGTGCGCGGCCCACGCGGCGTGGCTCGGCGGCTGCACCGCGATCAGCCCGGCCGCCTCGCCGTCCCGCTCGGCGACCCAGGCCTGCTTCTCCTGGCCGCCGACGGCCTGCGCGACCTGCTCGGCCACCCGTTCCCGGGTGGCGGGCCGGATCGAGGTGTAGCCGAACTGCACCTCCCAGCGCACTTGCTCGGTCCACAACCGCGCCATCGCGTCGGAGTCCGCGGGCCCGGCGCGGCGAACCACGACATCGGGGTCCGGGGCCGCGTCGCCGGCGGGAGGGCGCCCGGCCAGCCGCACCGCGAGCGCCGACTGCGGCACGAATCCCCGCTCGATCAGAGCGCGCGACACCTCGGTGTCCCGCGAGGGCCAGGTGACGGTGGCGATGCTGTCGGGACCGGGCCGGAAGCAGTCCTGCGCGGCCCACAGGTCCAACAGCTCGGCGAACGCCTTCGGCCCGTCGACCTTCGGCGCCAGCTTGCTCTCGTGGGACGCGGTGAACAAGTAGCCGAAGGAAGACTGATCGACAGCCGTGTTCCGCACCAGCGCGACGCCACCGGGGCAATTCAGTACCACGTCCGCGGCGGCCGGCTCCGGAAGCGGCTTCGATGGGGCCAGGATCTGATCGATGGCGTCCCGGCGGGCCTGATGGGCCGCCAACAGCTCCGGACTCTGACTCGTTTCGAGCAGACTCATACTCGTTTCGGGCACACTCATATTTCGAGAAAACTCATGTCTAGAACGGCGGCCAGGGCACCGGCCGCCTTCTCCCCTCCGGACCCGGAATCGTGTCGGAGTCCAGCAGTTCCCTGATCCGCTCGCGCGTGGCCGCCACCTCTTCGGCGTCCAGCAGGTCGGCCAGGCGCCCGCCCAACTCGCCGGAGGCCAGGTCGCGGTCCAGCCTCGCCAGCACCTCGCGGACCTCGGCGCCCAACGGCTCGCCGCTGAATCCCCACAGCAGGGTGCGCAGCTTGTCGTCGACGTTGAAGGTCAGGCCGTGGTCGATCCCGTAGACGTGGTCCGGTTCGGCGGTCCCGACCAGCAGGTGCCCGCCCTTGCGGTCGGCGTTGTTCACCACCGCGTCGAAGGCGGCGATGCGGCGCAGCCGTTCGTCGGCCTTGTGCGCCAGCACCGCCGGGCGGCCGTCGCTGAGCTCCACCGACAGGACGGGGCGCCATTGGGACCCGGCGGTCTCGGCAGCCTCGGCGGGGTCCTCGTCGAAGTCCTCCGGCAGCAGGGCCAGCAGGTCGTGGTCGTCCTCGTCGGGGGTGTCGATCCACAGCTGGCACATGCCCGGGCCCCACGGCCCCTCGCGCATCACCGTCGGCGGGACGATGCGCCAGCCGGTGGCCTGGGACAGCTCGTAGGCGGCGACCTCGCGGGCGGCCAGCGTGCCGTTGGGGAAGTCCCACAGCGGTCGCTCGCCGGCCACCGGCTTGTGCACGCAGTTCAAGGTGACGCCGTTCAGCGCCACCGAGCCGTACAGGGTGGCGTTGGAGGCATTGGTGATCCGGCCGGTGATGGTCAGCTCGCCGGCCGTCAGCACCTCCAGCACGGCGGCCGGATCCAGATCCTTCTGCTCGGCCGCGGCGTCCGCTCCGGGGGTGCTCAAGCGGCGCGCCGCCGGTAGCCGTTGGCGCGCGGGCAGACGTGGCCCTCCGGGTCCAGCGGCAGCGAGCAGAACGGGCACGGCGGCCGGCCGGCCGACACCACGGCCTTGGCCCGGGAGGTGAAGGCCCGGGCCTGCGCGCCGGTGAGCCGGACCACCATGGTCGGCGGGCCGTCGGCCTCCATGTCGCCCAGCGGCGGCTCGCCCTCGCCCTCCATCGGCGCCATCGCCTCGATCACCACCCGCTGGGTCTCGCCGTCCCAGGCCAGGGCCAGGGCCGCGACCCGGAACTCCTCGAAGACCGGCTGTTCCAGCGGCTTGTCGTCGGCCAGCTCCAGCGGGGCGATCGCCGGGACCGGGGCGGCCCCGCCGGAGCGGCGCACCACCTCGTCCAGCAGATCGTCCAGCCGTTCGGCCAGCGCCTCGACCTGCTCCTTCTCCAGGGCCACCGAGGTGATCCGGCCGCCGGCGTCGGCGGCTTGCAGGTAGAAGGTGCGGTGCCCGGGAAGGCCGACGGTGCCCGCGACGAACCGCTCCGGGGGGTCGTAGACGAAGAGTTCCCGTGACACCGTGTTTCCTCCTACAAGCTTCGCGCTCAGAGCCTCGTGTGGGCCCGGCAATCAAGCCTATGCGTTCATGCGTTGTCGGCGCCCGCGCCGCCCCCCACTGCGGCGTCCGCGTCCGCTGATGGCGAACGCTCGGCCGGGGGCCGGTAGGGGGCCGGGTCGCCGCCGACGTCGTTCAGGCGCACGACGAACGGCCGCATCTCGGTGTAGCGCACGGCCGTGACCGAGCACGGATCGCAGGTGATGCGCTGGAACTGGTCCAGGTGCAGGCCCAGCGCGTCGGCGGCGATCGCCTTGATGACGTCGCCGTGCGAGAACAGCGCCCACACCGCCTCCGGTCCGTGTTCGGCCTCTATCAGGGTGTTCCATTCCCGCACCGCGGCCACCGCACGCGCCGACATGTCGGCCATCGACTCGCCCTCGGGCCCGGGGAAGCGCGCGGCGGAGGGATGCCCCTGCACGACCTTCCACAGCGGCTCCTTGGCCAGCTCGGCCAGCGGCCGGCCGGTCCAGTCGCCGTACCGGCACTCGCCGATCCGCTCGTCCAGGTGCACCGGCACACCCTCGCGGCCGGACAGCACGATGTCGGAGGTCTGTCGGCAGCGCTCCAGCGGGGAACACACCACGGCTGACAGCGACACCTCGGCCAGCCGCTTGGCCAGCTCGGCGGCCTGCTGCTCGCCGCGCTCGTCCAGGCGCACACCCTTGGTCCAGCCGGCGAGGACGCCGGAGCTGTTGGCGGTGGTGCGGCCGTGGCGGATCAGAAGTACCAGGGTCACAGCCTCACCCTACGACCTCCCCGGCGCGGGCGACGGGTCGGGATTCGGCCCGGCCCGCCGGCCTGCGGGATAATCGCCGGCATGATCGTCGACTGCGCGACCTACCGTGACGGCCGCCGGGTCTCCGCACCCGAGGACCTGTCGGACGCTTTGGAGGAGGCCAGGAGCTGCGGGGACCCCTCGGCGTTCCTGTGGCTGGGGCTGTTCGAACCGGAGCCGGACGAGCTGGACCTGGTGGCGCACGAGTTCGGGCTGCACCCGCTGGCCGTCGAGGACGCGGTGAGCGCGCACCAGCGGCCCAAACTGGAGCACTACAAGGGATCGACGTTCCTGGTGTTCAAGACGCTGCTGGAGGCGGACCCGCACCACTCGTTGCAGCTCGGCGAGATCTCGGTGTTCCTCGGCGAGAACTTCGTGGTCACCGTGCGGCACGGCGGGGCCAACCCGCTGACCGGGGTGCGCAACCGGGTCGAGGCCGACCCGGAGCTGCTGCAGATCGGGCCGAGTGCGGTGCTCTACGCGGTCGCCGACCTGATCGTGGACTCCTACAGCAGTTACTCGCAGCTGATGCAGGACTCGATCGACGCGCTGGAAACCGAGGTCTTCTCCCCCAGCCGCGGCGACTACGGCGGACCGATCTACGCGCTGAAGCGGAACGCGATCGTGTTCGCGCGCGCCGTGGTGCCGCTGGTCATGCCCACGAAGGCACTGGTCGCCGGGCAGGAGGAGCGGATCGCGAAGGAGACCGAGCCGTACTTCCGGGACGTGGCCGACCACGTCCTGCGCGCCACCGACGCCGCACGGGAGTGGAACGAGCTGCTGGACCACATGCTGGACGCGGACCGGTCGCGGGTGTCGGTGCAGCAGAACGACGACATGCGGCGGATCTCGGCGTGGGCGGCGATCCTGGCGGTGCCCACGGCGATCGCCGGGATCTACGGGATGAACTTCGACAATATGCCGGAGCTGCACTGGCACTACTCGTACTACGTCGTGCTGGGAGTCATGGCGACAGCGTGCGTGACGCTTTATGTGCTGTTGAAGCGGGCGAAGTGGTTGTGAGCGGGGGTGTGGGCGGGGCAATGGGCGGCACGCCGGTGCTGCCGAGCGAGTTGGCGCTGACGCGATTTCCGGCGGATCCGCGGGAGCGGCTACGGGCTTGGGACGCGGCGGACGAATATCTGGGGCGACAGCTCGGTGAAGGTGTGGACCTGTCCGGGCGGGTCGTGGTGTTCGGCGACCGGTGGGGCGCGATCACGACCTCGCTGGCGGCGGCCGGCGTTCGAGTAACACAGATCTCTGATTCGTATCTGGGACAGCAGGCGACGGCCGAGAACCTTTCCAGGAACGGTGAATCGCCGGCCGACGCAGCTCTCGCGACGACAGTCGAGGACTTCTCCGGACCGATCGATCTGCTCCTGGTCCGGGTGCCGAAGTCGTTGGCGCTGCTGGAGGACCAGCTGTGGCGGTTGCGGCCGTTCGTCGGTCCGGACACGACGGTCATCGGGACCGGCATGGTCACCGAGATCCACACCTCGACGCTTCAGGCCTTCGAGCGGATCCTGGGGCCGACGCGGACTTCGTTGGCGGTGCGCAAGGCCCGGCTGATCTTCTGCTCACCGGATGTCGGAATGGCGCGTACGCAGAATCCGTGGCCGCTGACGTATCAGCTCCCGGACGGAATCGGGGTCGCGAGCGGACATCCGGTGGTGAACTACGCAGGGACGTTCTCCGCCGATCACCTGGACATCGGCACGCGCTTCTTCCTCCAGCACCTGCCGAGCCGGTCCGACGCGGCGCGCATCGTGGATCTGGGGTGCGGCAACGGGGTCGTGGGGTTGGCGGCGGCACTGGCGAGTCCGAAGGCGGTGCTGCGGTTCGTCGACGAGTCGTACCAAGCGGTGGCCTCGGCGCGCGCCACGTTCGCCGCGACGTTCCCGCCCGGCACCCGCGACGCGGAGTTCCGGGCCGCGGACGGCATGGCCGGCTTCGAGCCGGGCAGCGTGGATCTGGTGCTGAACAACCCGCCGTTCCACAGCCACCAGGCCACGACCGACGCGACCGCGTGGCGGATGTTCACCGGCGCGCGGGCAGCGTTGCGGCGCGGCGGGGAACTCTGGGTGGTCGGGAACCGGCATCTGGGGTACCACGGGAAAATGAAGCGGCTATTCGGGAATTGCGATGTGGTGGCCGGCAGTCCGAAGTTCGTGATCCTGCGCGCGGTCCGCATATGACGAAGCCGTTCGCGTACCCCGGCTACGCCCGTTTCTGGGGCGCCGACACGGTATCGACGTTCGGGACGTACATCACGACAGTGGCGATGCCGACGCTGGCGGTGGTGGTGCTGAAGGCCAGCGACACGCAGGTGGGGCTGCTCAACGGCGCGCGCTGGACGCCGTATCTGTTGTTCGGCCTGCTCGCCGGGGTAGTCGCGGACCGCTATCGACGCCGCCCGATCCTGGTGGCGACCGACCTGGTGCGCGGGACGCTGCTGGCGGTGGTCGCGGTACTGGCCGCGATCCACATCGTGGACATCTACGAGCTGACCGGCTTCGTGTTCGTGTTCGGAGCCCTGTCCCTGCTCTACGACGCGGCGCACCAGTCGTATCTGCCCCGCCTGGTACCGCCGACCAGCCTGACCGTCGCCAACGCGCGCCTGGAGCAGACCACGGCCTTGGCCCAGACCACCGGCCCCTTCCTCGGCGGCTCCCTCGTGGCGGCACTCGGAGCGCCGCTGTCGATGGTGATCGACGCGGTGTCCTACCTGGCCTCGGGCCTGACGCTGGCGACAATCCGGGTCCCGGAGCCGGTGCCGCACGCCGAGTCGCGAAACCTGCGGAACGAACTGCGCGAAGGCCTCAGGTTCGTCTACAAGCAGCCGATCATGCGCGCCTACGCCCTGACCCTGCACGCACGCTTCTTCTTCGCCAGCATCATCGGAACGGTCTTCACCCTGTTCGTCCTGCGCGACCTGGGCGCCGGCTCACCCCGTGCGGCCTTCGGCCTCGGCCTGGTCCTGGCAGCCGGCGGCGCCGGCGCGGTGATCGGCAACGGCATGTCCCAACGCCTCGGCCGCAACGGCGTCGGCCGCATCATGGTCGCCGAACGAGTAGCCGAACCCTTCGCCTGGTCCCTGGCGGCCCTGGCCCTCAACGGCGCCGCGGGCTGGGCAATGGTGGCCGCCGCGCAGTTCTTCGCCTGGCTGGCGCTCGGCGCCAGCGGCCCCAACGAAATGGCCTACCGCCAATCAGCGACCCCGGACCGTCTGCAGGGCCGAGTCAACGCAACGGTCCGCTCACTGAACTGGGGCACCATCACCTTCGGCGCCCCGATCGGCGGGCTGCTGGCACAGCACATCGGGTATCGGCCTGCGATGTGGGTCGGGATCGGCGGGATGGCGGTCGCCGGGGTGATCGCACTGCTTTCGCCGATGCGGAGGGCTCGGGTCACGGAGCGGTTGGGGGACGGTGTCGGCGGGGCTGATGCTGCTGAGGTCGGCGTCGGCGCTGCTGAAGTCGGCGCTGGTGAGGTCGGCGCCGGCGCTGGTGAGGCTGCTGCCGGGGCTGGTGCCGGGGCTGGTGCTAGTCCACCATCACCAAGTCCTCCGCCTCAGCGATAACATCCTCCGGGGTAGGCGGCTTAAGCAGCAGCTCAGCAATCCGCGCCTGCCCCGGATCGCCGGCAGCCTCAATGGCGGCCATGGACTCACGGACGTCGTAGCGAGTGGTCCGAAGCTGAACGTCGGGCCCGAGCAGCGCCCAGTACGCCACGCCCGGCTCGTCGCGATGGAAGGGCAGCCCCACGCTCCCGGGATTGATGCTGCGGCGGCTGCCCACCTGCCGATCGAACTGCAGGTGAGTGTGACCGGTGACCAGGATGTCCTCGTCGATGCCCGCGGTCATCTCGCCGAAGCGCTCCTCAGAGGTGCCGGGGGTGACCGCCTCGTTGTCGCTGCGGGGGGAGCCGTGGCAGAAGCGGACCGGGCCCAGGCCCTGGACGTCCACGATCACGCTGAAGGGAAAGGACCCGACGAAGGCCAGTGACCCGGTGCCATGCCGAGCCGGGACCCATTCCTGCCGCGCGTTGGCCGGGGTGTAGGCGCCGGTGGCGATCTGGCGGACGTAGCGCTCGCTGTTGCCGCGCACGCAGACCGCGCGCTGCCCCAGCCCCAACACCGCCGCGACCGCGCCGTCGGGGTCCACGCCCCAGGTCAGGTCGCCGTTGAAGACCACCAGGTCGGCCGCGGCCACGTCGGGTTCGGCCAGCACCGCGCGCAGGGCCGGGACGTTGGCGTGCACGTCGGACAGGACCGCGACCCGGCGCACCGGGCCGTACCGCTTGGCCTGGCCCTCCCAGGATGCGGGACCGTAATACTCGATGCTGGACATCGGGGGCCTCCCGGGCGGCGAATCGGCTGTTTCCGGGATTCAAGCCTAATCGCGGTCCTGATGGTGGGCGAGAAGTGACCGAGCACTGAGACCGGCGGTGTCGATCACCCTGATCAGCTCGGTGAACGACCCGATCTCCGGACCGGTCCAGTCGTCCTCGCGGTCGTGCGCGGAGTTGTGGTGCCAGTCGTCGGCGCGCAGCATCACCGGCGTCATCCCGACGGCCGCCGCGCCGCTCAGCTCGCGCGAGCCGCCGTCGCCGACGTAGAGGCAGTCGCCGGGGGCCACGGCGAGCCGGTCGCAGACCAGGCGGAAGAAGGCGGGATCCGGCTTCTTGACGCCTTCGGCGCAGGAGAAGGCCACGGTGTCGAAGTACGGTGCGACGGCCAGGCCCGGCCACGCGGCGGGGAGTTCGGACGTGCAGTCGCTGAGCAGGCCCAGACGGTAGCCGCGGGACTTCAGGGCTGCCAGGCCGGCCGCGGCGTCGTCCCGGAAGACGAACAGCGCGTTCTGCGCCTTCACCCGCGCCGCACACGCCCGGGCCAGCGCCGCCTCCGAAGGCTCGATGCCGCAGCGCCGGGCCAGGACGCGGAAGGTCTCGGTCAGATCGCCGAGCGCACCGGTGGCCCGTTCCACGAACGAGGCGCTGAGCACGTCGCGCCACTGGCCGGCCGGCAGCCCCAACGGCTCCGCGCTGGCGGCGGCAGCCCGGAGCCACAGGTCGTCGGGGGCACTGGTGGTGAGGGTGCCGAAGAAATCGATGACGACGGCGGCGAAGGCGGCTGGGAAAGCGGCTGAAGAGGCGGTTGAGAAGGCGGGGCCGGGCTCGGCCGACGGATCGGGCTCCATTCGCGGAGTGTACGGCGAGGTGAGGGTGACAAGCGCGCCGACCATCAGCCCCTCAGCCCAACAGCCGACCAGTCCCTCAGGCCCCCAGCCCGCTACTCAGACACGCTCCCCCGCGCCGCCCCCACCAGCC